>NC_014207.1:2141909-2447896 GCF_000093025.1 Methylotenera versatilis 301 | reverse complement strand
CCGATAACTTGCAAAGTAATCACGCAACTGACCTAATTTCTGGATATCCAATTCTTGTACTTCATTAAAATCATTCATGGGCAGAAACCTTCTTACACTAAAATAATTCACGTTATCGATTAATCGAACGAACGAACGTTCGTTCGATTAATTATCGCTTTAATAAACTCTAATTACAAGTAGTAAAGCATTTGAAGACTATTTATGCCTTAAAGTTGTCAGTAATCTTGAGTTGATCACTTCGTTGGGAACATAACCTGATAATGGTTGTCAGATTTTTGCTTTTTAAAAAAGAAAATATAGTTAATTAAGATAACGTATAAAAACTTAAACGGAGAGATAAAAATGGTTATAGCTTTTAATAGATTCGCGGCATTGCTTTCACTTATGCTGTTCTTAGGCGCATCCAGTAATGTATTTGCAGGCGAGTATGAAGGGTCATGGATGCTATATGACACACATGGCGGTGGTTTTGAAGCGACTCTCAGTGAAGATGGTACCGCTTCAGGAACTCATGGTGACTCGATGAAGCATGGTACTTGGAAAGAAGTGGATGGCGCAGTTGTCATTAGCTGGAAGACAGGCTGGACTACACGCATTGTTAAGCAAGGAGATAAATACGTTAAAACCTCTTTTAAGCCAGGCACAACGATTACTGATACCCCAACGGATACTTCTGAAGCTAAGAAAAAACATTAACTTATATGACCAATGACTTCTTTAAAACTTGGCTTAGGCTAGTTTAAAGAAGTCAGAGACCCACAAATTAATATTGAGGTTTTTAGGAACTAACTGGCATTTGATTAGCTTTTCCAATATCAGTAGTGACAAATGAATGCCATGCCCAAATCTGCAACTTTATGAACTAGCTTTCTCATTTCATTTTTATCGGCAGTTGGCTCATACACCATCGTCATACTCATAAATCCCCAACCAATTACAGAAACTTCTAATCCACTTTTACCTAATACTTTTTGCATCATTCTAAGCGTATGTGGTTTTAAGCGAGGCCATATCAATCACAAAACGATATTTCACATCACTTTTGAGCATCCGTTCATAGGCATCATTAATTCCCTGAATATTAATCATCTCAACATCTGAAGTGATGCCGTGTTTGCCACAGAAATCTAACATTTCTTGTGTTTCAGCAATCCCGCCAATCACAGACCCTGCAACTGCTTTTCTGCCCATAATTAACGGCATTGAATTTAACGCAGGCTCTAGTCCACCTAAGTAACCAACGAGCACTAATGTGCCATTTAATGAGAGTGTCGATATATACGGGTTCAGATCGTGCACATACGGCACTGTGTCGATAATAAGGTCGAACTTTCCTTTTACAGATGCCATTTCTGCCTCATTGGTTGAAAGTACAATTTCATCTGCACCTAGGCGACGAGCATCAGCTTCTTTACCAACCGAGCGCGTAAATAGTGTGACATGCGCTCCAAGTGCTTTTGCAAGCTTCAGCCCCATATGGCCTAAACCACCAAGACCAATCACCGCGACTTTACTGTCTTTTCCAACTTTCCAGTGGCGCAATGGAGACCAAGTTGTAATCCCTGCGCAAAGCAAAGGAGCCACAGCTTCAAGATTTAAACTCTCTGGAATGTTAAGCACGAACTTATCAGATACAACGATTTTTTCTGAATAGCCACCAAACGTAGGGGTTTTGTCGTGACGATCAATATCGTTATAGGTCAATGTGTGTCCACCCTCACAATACTGTTCCAAGCCTTGTTCGCAGGCTGAGCAGACTTGGCATGAATCAACCATGCAACCAACACCAACTGTATCGCCTGCTTTGAATCGAGTAACATCAGATCCAACGCTAATGACTTTGCCAACGATTTCGTGACCTGGCACCATAGGGTAGGCGCTATTCCCCCAGTCATTGCGCGCTTGATGTAAGTCTGAATGGCAAACGCCACAGTAGAGAATTTCAATCTCCACATCATTTCTACGTGAATCACGACGTTGAAACTGGAAGGGTGCTAGTGCAGTAGTTGCAGAACGCGCTGCATATCCGATTATATTTTTAGCCATTTTTATCTCCAAAATTAATACATGATTAATTGAATATTTTTAGTCCCCAATCAACTGAATAGGGATATTTATAATTACCGCTTTAGATTACGACAATTGATGTTTTATTTCCGCGCTCCAGCGCACATAGTGGAATGGAAAATGTATGTTGTATCGCTTCAATTAAAAAAACTCTAGTACGTATGGCAGTTGTGGCGAGTCCAACTTATTTTTCCAAACATTTGCCTCCGCAAGAGCCGCATGATCTTGCTAATCATGTTTGCATAAATCTCAGGCTACCAATTAAAGGCGGGTTATATGCATGGGAGTTTCAGAAAAATGGACATGAGGCTAAAGCACACGTGTAGGGCCAGTTAGTTTTCAACAGCAGCGCTCCAATATTGAGAGCGACATTGGCTGGGTTTCGGGGTGGCTTACATACCAGAAGATATGGCGCAGGAGCATATTCTAGAGGGTCGACTAAATCGTGTGCTAGAGGATTAGTGCCCACTCAATAAAGGCTATCATATCTACTATGCAAGTCGTCATCAGTCCTCGAACGCATTCTCGTTGCTAATAGATGCACTACGTTATGAGGCTTAGAGTTTAAGCGATTTAAATATCAGCTAGATCAAGTCAGTATTGGCAGGCCTATGAGCTTGCGACCTGTCCAAATATTGTGATTGAGTAGAGTGGTTACCATATAATAGTAAGCACTCTATTTTCTGAAACGTTTAGCCATGGTTAATAAGTCTTCAACTAAATTAATCACGCTTAGCAAGTCTGAATCCCAGCCAATCCATCTGCAGATATATAAGCGGTTTAAAGATGCAATTAAGGGTAACTTATTAAAAAATGGTGACAGAGTTCCTTCAACAAGAGCACTTGCGAGTGAGCTTGATGTTGCAAGAGGAACGGTTGAAGGTGCATATTCAATGTTACTGGGTGAGGGAGTATTTATTTCCAGAGGGCAAGCCGGTACATTTATAAATGTGCCATATGCCTTTGAGGAAAAGCCCGCCAAATCTGCTACGATAAGCGATGGGAAGAAAAGTCCCTTACCTTCTTCTGCGACAAGTTCAAGTGCACCAAGCGTCTCTCACATCTTCCGACCCGGCAGCCCGGCATACGATGCATTTCCACGAAAGATCTGGTCAAGATTAGGCTCAAATAGAATGCGGAGCTTGTCTTCAAGTGATATGTCACTCAAAGATCCGCTTGGTTATGTGCCATTGAGAGAATCTATAGCTAGCTATTTGCATTTATCAAGAGGTGTTGTTTGTGATCCAAGGCAAGTATTTATCACTACTGGCTATCAAGGTGCATTAGACTTTCTGAGTAAGGTTTTGAGGCTCAATGGGCAAGAAATCTGGATGGAAGATCCTGGCTATCTTTTTGCTACTACATTGCTATTAGATATTGGCGCAAAAGTAGTGAGGGTGCCAGTAGATCATGAGGGTTTAATTGTTTCAGAGGGCATCAAAAAAGCTCCTCATGCGAAGCTGGCAATCGTTACACCTTCTCATCACAGTCCATTGGGCATGGCCATGTCTTGGTCTAGGCGAACTCAGCTGCTGGACTGGGCAGGCAGTAATAATTCATGGATCATTGAAGACGACTATGACGGTGAATATCGCTATTCAGGCTATCCCTTGCCGTCATTAAAAAGCTTGGATCAGTACGACCGAGTCATTTATGCTGGAACGTTTAGCAAGACCTTATTCCCATCATTAAAGTTAGGCTACATTGTGCTACCGCAGAACTTGGTGGATATCTGTACTGAGAAGGCTAATCTCTATCAAATAGGCAATTCAATCACTTCTCAATTGATTGTGAATGACTTTATTGCAGAGGGTCATTTTTCTAGGCACTTGAACAAAATGCGCGCGCTTTATTCACGTCGCAGGGAAATCACCAGCCATAGCTTGAGCGAGATATTAGGGCAAGAGGTTGAAGTTAACTCTCATAAAAATGGCATGCACTTGGTTGCAAAAATTGTTTCAGACCATTCTGATATTGACATTGCAACTAACTTTAATCAACTAGGTTATCACATTCATGCTTTATCGAAATGGAGCACAGACCCGAGTCAAAATGGTTTAATCATTGGTTTTACAAATGTTCCAAACAAAAAAGCTGCGGATGAAGCAGCTAAAAAGCTGAAAAGTTGTTTTACTAAGATTTAAATAATAGAGATATTATTTGAGATTCTCTATGTTATACCCAGCATCACGCCATGCATCAATACCACCGGCTAGTGGTCTTACATTATAGTAGCCTCTGGTCATCAGCGCTTTAGCAATCTTTGCTGCCGTTACCTCATTTGGGCAAGAGCAGTAAAGTATAACGGCTTCATTGTTATCAGCTTTAAAAGTTAACTTATCTAAGGTATCCATAGTGATGAATTGAGCCCCAGGAATCCAGCCATCCTCAACCAGATGAGGCGCTCTAGTATCTAAAATAATGGGCGTTTCACCATTCGTTAATAGTGTATTTAACTCCTCCACGCTAATACGCGCCATTCGCAAGTCTTTCAGAAATCTTTGCCTCTCCCACCATTTAGATGCGATGAAAGCAAATAGTGCTAATAAAACCAGCAACATTCCCCATTTACCCATCTCAATGAGGACATTCATCAACTCATCAATAGCATTGCTGAACAGTGAGCCTAACCATAATGCAGAGCCGGCCCACAATGCTGCACCAAGCGAATCCATTATCAGGAAAACAATTAACTTTGTACCTGTAGAGCCTGCCAAGGCGCTAGAGATAGAGGCGAATCCGGGAATAAATTTACATATTAATAAAGCTGGCGAACCGAACTTCAGAAATAGTGATTGAGATTGAGCCACGCATGCATCTGGTGAAAGAGATATTTTACAGAGCTTGCTCAATACCTTGTTTCCATATTTTAGCCCAGCAAAATACCAGAATGTATCCGCGATGACTGCCGCCACTACGGCAGTCAATAAAAGTACTGGGAACGAAAACTGCTCAGGGCTGATTAAAGCTCCCGCAATCACTAATGTGGGATAAGCCGGGATGGGTAACCCTAATTGTTCCAAGAAAACATTCACAAATACGATGATTAACCCAAACTGCTGGATGAGTTCTGCGATATAGCTCATAGATCACTACTATTCATTTGTAAGGGTATGAATCATACTCGATATTATGACTGGCTAGCCCACTCTTTAGCTACAATATCAAGCTCACCATAGGCTCGTTTAAGCGCTTCCTCTCGTGCGAGCTGATCAGAAAATTGAAGCGGCTGCGCATCAACAAAGTGAGGGGTTTCAACACCCAAAAAAGCAAATGGTGAACGCAGTGCCGGAGTAAGTGCATCCATATGCGACCATGGGCTTAACCCAGGTCTTAAATCCGCTCCTCTTGAAGTAATGAAAATTACTTTTTGGCGAGTAAGGTTGCCAGTCGTTGTGCCATCTGCAAGAAAATTATAGGTTAGATTAGTGCGAACCAAGTTATCAATAAATGCCTTGAAACTAGATGGCATTGAGAAGTTGTACATGGGCATAGCAAAAACCAGCATATCTGACATTAACACCCGAGCACATAGCTTATCGGAATACTCCAACACCTTTTTCATTTCATCCGTTCTTTCAGTGGCAGGCGTATAAGTTGCCTTAGCAAAATCACCACTCACATGAGGTGGAGTATCAACAGATAAATCTAGATAATCAATCTCTAAATCAGGGATTTGCTGTTTTAGTAAGTCAACATAATAAGCGGATAACATCTTCGAGTTTGAATGCAAACTTTTAGGGCTTGCGTCTACGTGCATAAGTCTCATATTAATTATTCCTTTTCAAATGGGGGTATGTGCGTGCTAAATAAATTGACTCTTTAAGCCCTATCAACTGCGATTGGCGTACGAGAATAATATTAGAATCACTTCCTATAAAGTAGAGCCATGATTCTTGATAATGAGTAGACCATGCTTAGCGACATCCTAGACTGTATAGAAATCCAAGCCGACTCCATCCGCCTAGAAAAATTAGAGCAAAATGTTGCATAATGCCAATAGCTAGCCGTGCTAATAAATCGGGTTTAACTTAGTTTTAAGATTGGGGTAGATAACAGTATGAGCCAGAGTAAAAAGTATTACGGTAAGTATCGCGGCACGGTGTTTAATAATGTTGATCCCGAACAGCTTGGGCGAATCATGGCGATTGTGCCTGACGTGCATGGTGTCACTCCAACCGCTTGGGCGTTGCCATGTATGCCAATTGCAGGTAATCAACAAGGCATTTATGTGGTGCCGCATATAGGCGATGCTGTATGGATTGAGTTTGAGCAAGGTGACAGCGAACATCCCATATGGGTTGGTGGTTTTTGGAGCTCGATGGCGGAGGTGCCATCAGCAGCGTTAGCAGGAAACTTAACCGAACCAAATATCGTCATTCAATCGCGATTGCAACAGAGTGTAGTTATTAGTGATATGCCACCATCGCCAAACACAGGTGGCGTAATTCTGCACAGCTCAAATGGGGCGTCTATCATAGTTAATGACGTAGGTATTTTCATTTCAAACGGTAAGGGTGCGATCATTAGCATGGTTGGCCCCACGGTTTCTATAAATAACGGTGCGCTAGAGATTATTTAGAAGCTCAATATGACAGGATTTATAGTACATGCTGGCGCTCAGGTCTTGTGTTCACATGCAGGACTAGCCACGCCAACTGCGTTGAATCCACGCGTATTAGTGGGTGGTCAAAAAACCGTATTGATTAGCACGCCCTATGTTGTGGCGGGTTGTGCCTTACCATCGCCCCCTGAAAATGGTCCTTGCATGACAGCGCAGTGGTTAGCTGGTAGTCAAAGAGTGACTTCGAAGGGGCAGCCGTTAGTAGTTCAGAGCAGTCTGGCAATTTGTGCACCTACAGGAACACCTTTGTTTATAACTGCAACCCAAACTCGGGTAAGTGCAATCTGAGTATGATATAAAAATCTATTCACTCTGTATTCACTCCTTAAATTTAAAAGGCATTAATGAATTCCCCTAACTTTCTTGTTCAAGCCACGATATATCTTTCCTCCGCCATTATTCTAGTTCCTTTATTTAAACGTCTAGGATTAGGCTCAGTACTTGGCTACTTGCTTGCCGGCATATTGATCGGCCCATACGCTTTAAAGCTTATTCCTGACCCTGAGCAAGTGCTTCACTTTTCAGAGTTTGGGGTAGTGTTAATGCTTTTTCTCGTAGGCTTGGAGTTGGAGTCTCAAAAAGTTTGGGAGTTACGTAAAGTTTTGTTTGGACTAGGGGGTCTGCAAGTTGTTAGCACGATTGCGCTAGTTACATTCGCTACTCATATGATGGGTTTTACATGGTCAATCGCTATCGTGATAGGAATGGGAGTTGCGATGTCTTCAACGGCCATTGGCTTGACCTCGTTAACTGAGAAAAAACAGCTAAGCACGCCTGGCGGACAAGCCTCATTTGCAACACTGCTCTTTCAGGATTTGTCTGTCATTCCAATATTCATGTTGCTGGCACTGATTGCGCCTAACAATGCTAAGTCTGGTTTTGATATATGGGCGGTGGCTAAAGCAATAGCTGTCATCCTCGCGATTGTCTTTGCTAGTCGCACTTTATTACGCCCTATCATGCGTATCGTCGCAAAAACGGGTATTCGCGAGATTTTCGTAGCCTTCTCATTGCTGTTAGTCATAGGCGTTTCGTTGGCTATGCAGTCTGTTGGCTTGTCTATGGCGCTAGGTACATTTCTCGCTGGCGTGCTACTGGCAGATTCGGAATATAGATACGAGCTTAGACTAGACATTGAGCCTGTTAAAGGCTTGCTCTTAGGGCTGTTTTTTATTGCGGTAGGTATGTCGGTCGATTTATCGCTATTAGCAAATTCGCCGCTATTGATTTTTGGATTAGCCTTGTTAATAGTCATCACAAAAATGTCCATTTTAATTGGCCTTGGACTGTCATTTAAATATTCTATTCGTGATGCATTATTATTTAGCGTAACACTTTCTCAAATTGGTGAGTTTGCCTTTGTAATATTTGGCGCGGCTTTGACGCAGCAGACTATTCCGCGTGAGACGTACAATATTCTCAATGCCGTGGTTGCAGTATCTATGCTAATTACACCAATCTTATTGCTACTATACGACCGATTTTTGGTCTTGGATTGTGGCGAGCGTCCCAAAGACGCCATCGAAGAAAATAACGCAGTCATCATCGCTGGGTTTGGTAGATTTGGACAAATTGTTGGCAGAGTACTGCTCGCAAAAGGCATTACCGCAACCTTGATTGACAACGATCCTAATCAAGTCGATTTAATGCGTGAGTTTGGTTGGCGTTGTTATTACGGCGATGCATCACGACTAGATATCTTAGAGGAAGCCGGCATTGCTAAAGCAAAACTTTTTATTATTGCAGTCAATGATCCAGAAGCCACATTGAGCGTGGCTAAGCTTGTTAAAGAGCGTTGGCCCAACGTTGCAATCGTTGTTAGAGCCAGAAGTCGAACCGATGCATTTGATTTGCGAGATCTAGATTTGTATCCAATACGTGAAACCTTCTACTCGTCATTAGAAGCTGCAAGGCACGCGCTATTAGCGATTGGTGAGTCACCAGCTTCAGCCGCTAAAATCATCAAGCACTTTGAGATTCATGACTTAGAACAGCTTGAGGCCACTAGAAGTATTCGGCATGACAGAAGTGCTATTTTTAGCTTAGCTGAAAAAGGTCGCCAAGATCTCAAGACGCTTTTTGAATTGGAGCAGCCTCGAGCTGAAAATAAACTTAAAGGCTCTGATTAGCTTTGGCAAGACAACCTCTCTTGCTAGTCAAGAGAGGCCTCAACTCACTCGATAATCTCCAGTATTTGTAATCTAAATGGGAACTTCTCACTTAATGTTGAGTGAGGCATTTAAATTTAATATGAGTATAAACAGATACTTTTATAATAATTTAGATGTAGTTATCAATATTTGTAATGTGTATTTATATAGCTATTCTTGCGTTTGCGTGGCATATATATCTATATCATAGGATATATAAAGTATTTATCGCAGAATAAGACTCTCTGTAATCATGTCACATTACTATTACCTGCCGCCAATATGAACAAGTCTTCGGTACTTGACCAATTAACATCACAAAAAAAAGTAATGACATATGGTCTGTTGCTGGTGCTAACTTACGTCATCACCGGCAAGCTAGGTTTAATGTTAGCACTTCCTCCAGGTTACGCTTCGGCAATTTTCCCCCCAACAGGTATTGCTGTGGCAGCAGTATTTGTTGCTGGTAGAAAATTACTGCCTGCTATATTTCTGGGTTCTTTGTTACTTAACATTTTGGTAGGTTACAGTGATAACCATCAGGTCAGTATTACAAATATAGAGGTGGCGTTACTCATTGCCGCAGCCTCTACATTGCAGGCATTTCTAGGTGGATGGTGGCTAAAACATAAAATTGGTTATCCAACCTCGTTAGATAACCCTGCTGACGTAGTTACATTCTTTATTTCTGCACCAGTTATCTGTTTAATTAGTGCCTCAATTTCTGTGGGTGGTTTATTTGCGCTAGGCTTGATTGGGCAATCACTGTTTTTTACAAGCTGGGCTTCATGGTGGATTGGCGATTCATTAGGGCTAATCGTGATGCTACCTCTCACTTTGGTCGTTATTGGTAGACCTAGAAGTATATGGAAAAAACGCTTTTCTACCGTTGCTTTGCCGATGATCATTACGTTTTTATTGCTCGTCATCATTTTTATAGTTGTAAGCAGATGGGAGCGGAAAGAGTCTCTCGTTGAATTTGATGCTTTATCAAATCAATTATCTGAGCAGCTGCGTATTCGTTTTGATTCTCAAGAAGCCGTTCTAAAGCAAACAAGCGCTCTATTTAATTATCGAGTAAACGATACAGTATCAAGGCAAGATTTCCATCATTTTGTCAGCACGACTCTAGATGGGTATCCGATGATTTATGCCATAGAGTGGGCACCTAAAGTCAATCGTTATGAGCGTCACTCATTTGTTGAGCAACAAGAGAAGGATTTTACAAACTTTGAAATCAAGCAATTTAATCTCAATAAAGAACTAATGACGGCACCAGAGAAAAGTTTCTACTTTCCTATTGCCTACATAGAGCCACTCAAAGAGGCCACTCAGGCCATATTGGGGGTTGATTTAGCTTCACTACCTGATCGTAAACAAACCATCCAAAATGCAATCAATGAGAAGAAGGTAGTTGCCACACCGCCAATTAAACTGATTATCAAAAAAGGTACGGAACTTGGCTTATTGTTAATGTACCCAGTACACAGCAAAACCCAAAATGGGATTTTATCTATTATTCTAAGGGTAGATAGTTTTTTTGGTGAGCTTTTCATGCCAGTGAAGCAATCGGTAGAAGTACGTTTAATCGACATGCAAACTGGAAAATCTTTATACAATGGATTTTCAGAAAGTAATCTAGAAGCTTCATATACAAGAGAGTTCAAGTTCGGAAACAGGCAATATCGCTTAGAAACAGCTCCAACAGCCCTTTATCATCAACAGCATCGCGGCTGGCAGAGTTGGAATATGTTGGTAGTAGGATTGTTCGGTACAGGGCTGATGGGTGCACTATTGCTCATGGGGACTGGATACACCGCCCGCATAGAAAATCTGGTTAAACAAAAAACGGAAGAGCTTAAAGAAAGTTTTTATTTATTTCAAGAAATTACTTCCACACTTGGGGAGGGGATTTACGTGATGAATACAAATGGCATGATTACCTTTGCTAATCCCAAAGCGCATGCTCTGCTAGGCAGAAGTGAGTCAGAGTTATTGGGGCAAAATGCACATTTATTGTTTCACAACAAGCATATTGATAAGTCAGTTTATCCTGAATGTGAGTGCCAAATACGAAATGTAATTCATTCAAAACAACCTTACAAATCAGTAGAGGAAATCTTCTGGCATAAAAATGGTACGCCAATTTACAGCTCAGTCACCTCCGTTCCTCTTTTTAGAGACAATGAGATTGTTGGTGCTGTGGTTGTGTTTGATGACATTTCCGAACGTAAGAAAATCGAGCATGCCTTACGCGACAGTGAAAAAAGCTTTAAAGAGATTATTGAGTACGCACCAATTGGCATGGCCATCGTTTCTTTAAGTGGACAGTTTAATATCGTCAACCAAACCCTATGTAACATAGTTGGGTACAGCAACCCTGAGCTACTAAAACTTACCTTTCAAGAAATCACCTATCATGAAGATTTGTCAATTGACCTTGAGTTCGTTCGACAATTAATTGATGGGGAAACCGACTCTTATCAAATGGAGAAGCGATACATACGAAAAGACAAAGAGATTGTTTGGGTTCAGCTTTCCGTAAGCATATTTAGGAACGAAGACGATGCTGCCCAATATTTTATTGCACAAATTGAGGATATTACTGAACGCAAGATTCGCGACAATGAAGTACATCAGCATGCCTATTTTGACACCCTGACTAAACTACCCAACCGCCGAATGCTGATGGACAGACTGTCTCAAGAGCTATCTCAAGCCGAACGCGATAATCGTATCGTTGCACTGTTCTTCTTGGATTTAGATCATTTTAAACATATTAATGATAGCCTAGGCCATGATGTAGGCGACCTTATACTTAAAGAGGCCGCCTTACGCTTGTTATCGTGCGTTCGACCTAATGATATGGTTTCTAGGTTAGGTGGAGATGAGTTTGTCATTCTTCTTTCGGAAATTTCTGATGCCAATTATGCGAAGAAAGTGGCTGAAAAGGTTCTCAGAAAGTTTGAAGAGCCGATTGATGTCAATGGCAAAGAAGTAATCATCAGTGCAAGCATTGGTATAGCATTGCGCACTGGGGATGTAAAAATTACTTTTAAGCAGTTAATGAAAAATGCTGATATGGCAATGTATGAATCAAAAGCAACAGGTAGAAACAGATATTACTTTTATAACTTAGCTTAAACAAGCCGTGATGTTTAGTCTCTCATGTAGTACAGACATCTATCAGGACTATCGCTAGCGGTGGCCAGATTTCAATAGCTTGCGAATTTCGAACGAGCGACAGTCGCAGTCACATTAGGGCCTAGGAGCGTGCAGTATGGTGAGTAAGTATGCTCACCTATCTAATGAGTATTTAACGGAGTATGTCAATCGGCTTTCATTGATCCATGCGGTAGCGGATAACGAATCAACTACGTTCAAAACAATAAAAAAGGGCTAACCGAAGTTAACCCTTTGATATTGCTTACTATATTTGGTGCGCCCGAAGAGATTCGAACTCCTGACCCCTTGGTTCGTAGGTCGAAATTATTCAATTAATATTGTTTAAAATCAGATACTTACTTTGTTCGCCACCTTTAAAAAAAATGTAAAACAGCCTTGGGAATATATACAAAGTATCAAAGTGGTACGGTTCTGACTACAGCCAGAGCTAGGGGGATCTAGAAATAGTAAGATCCTGATTGAACCAGTTATATTAGGACTGTAGATTTAATGTTCTAAGTAATTAAATTGGGGTATCAGAGGCCAAGAATTGTCGTTAAGAAATACCATGCTTAAGTTATTAACCTTGCCTAAATCAGTTGGGCGAATGTTTGCACTGTTGCGCAGGGTACTGAAATCAGGATATATTGATCCAAGATAAATGCCAAATAATTGAATTTTATCGTTACGTTCAACAAAAACTGGTGCACCAGACATTCCAGGAGCACCTATACTATCTAATAACATAGGAACATGAACATTTGCACCTGGAGAGGATATAAATCTAGTTAAAGTAATAGCTTCTGGTTTATCTAATCCAGAAAAACTGTATCCATATGGAAATCCAACAACATATACTTTATCTCCGACCGTAACTAATGGATCAGAACCACTTATCAGATACAATTGATTGTCATAAATGACTTGATATGCTGAAAATAATATATCTGATGGTAATTCTATTTTGATTACATCATAGAATTTGGGTACGCGAAGATTTATTTCATTTAGTGCTAAACAATCAACATCAAAAATTTCTTGATGCCAAAGCGGCATTGGAGGGTCAAAATCGAAATCGTAAAGTGGTAGCGTAAACGCTCGATTACCACCAATGATCGATATACCTTCAACTTCGGCTTGATAATTTTGCATAAGAACTTTTATATATTTTCTATTTGGTAACTCATTAGTGGTTTGGATATTACTAGGGTCGAATCCAGTAACTACATGCCAACATGTATATAAATAATTTTTCCCATTTTCAACTCGTATAAAACCGCTAGCAGTGCAACCAACTATATCTTGGAGGTCTTCATCCAAACACTGGATTAAAACAGCAGCTAAATGAAGAACATGACGATTTAAAGGCTGAGAATTTGTATTTTGTTTGGTCATCTGGATTTTTAAGATTCAACATTACTCAATTATAGTTAATTGTTTCCGTGAACTTACATTAAATCATATTTGCTTAAAATTACCTGAATAAAAAAGGAAATTGTTAACTTCCTATCATTTCCCTTTGCCACTCAGGAATTGAACCATCAAAGCTGCCGATGCCACTTAATATCATACATACAGCAAAAGAGAATCCGATTTCCAGTTTTAAGTTGATTTATCCTGAATTGGCTCAAAGACGCCAAACGTTGATTTTTATGATTTAGTTAATAGTGTAAAGAGGTTTGAAGTCAAACATACATTTTTGGGATTCATCTAATTTAGATTTCAAAAGACTTGATGAATATAATTCTGCAATCATTCCAGCTATAAAGGCTGGTTCAGGCGTAGCAATGAAGCTTACTGAAACTGAAATGTTCTACTTGAATAATCAACTTTCCCTTATGTACGAGCAGAATATTCTTAGCTTGGCTAAGACTGAAGGGTAGCTATTGGTGTTGTTAAAGGGGGTGTGCACAGCTTTAGTTTTAACCTAATTTCACAATTCACAAAAGTTATCTTTGACCCCCCCACTTTCAATTTTAGCTAGATCAAACTTCATAAGATAATACGAGTTTGTCACAGGCTTCGATCGCATCTTGTAATATATTATTTAAAATCAAATAGTTGTGGATTATCCGCACGTTCAAAACCAGTCTAAAACAGTTACATAACTTTCATATTATCTAATGGTGGTACGAATTAACTAGAGTATATTGTTAAAAAAATAGTAAATCAGTTATCTTTATATATTCTTCATATTTCTTTAATTGAACTGATATTGTTGTAAGCAAGGATTTATATAAACTATGCAGCAGGCTCCGATCTCTAAATATTACGCTTCAAGTACTGATATTCACGAAATTAAAACTTCTGGTCAGAGCAGAGCAGAATGGATATTTAATCTAGAAGACGCTGATAAAGACTATTTTGCAATAATTCATGAAATGGAATGGATTATTCCTCAACTGAAAAAGATGCTTTCAATGAGAGCCTCCATTTGCTATGCCGTAGTTTCTTCCACTGTCCCATTCCAAGTAACTCATATTGATGGTGAAAATTATTTCCTACTTATTGAGCGTAATGCATTTTATAATTTACTAACATTGTCTTTCAGGATACATACTTTACCGAAATTTTCTGAGCATCTCGGCAGTTCACAAATTCCTATTGAATCATCCTGTGAAGGTTTATTTTTGCTCGATATTATAAAGAAATTTCTTGCTAATCCAATAAATCCACAAGAAGCCTTTGCTGCCACAAAATCTTCAGTTGTTTATCAATCTGCATTTCTATTTATCATGGCTCACGAAATTGCACATATTTCGCATGGGCATCTAATATTCCAGGGATCGGAAGACTTTAAACAGTTTGCGCTAGATGAGGAAGATAAAAATCTTACATTTCGCACACTTGAAATGGATGCCGATAGTTCAGCTACAACAAATGTTTTTGCAATGATGGAGCATTTAATAGGTGTTGGTTTGGATCAATGGGCTAAAACTATGGATGTAGATAAATTAGCAGCAATATCTTTTTTGCGAGCTCAGTACATAACGGGAATATATACTGCTTTAATTTTCTCAGATGCATGCGCTAAAAGTTTCTTACCTGTTAAACATCCTATAAGCTACGCTAGGTTCCTAACCTCATTACGACTACTGACGGTAGTTCTGTATAAAGATATAGGCGAAGAAGAGTCAAAAATGCCAGAAACACTTCGACAATCATTAGTTGATGCTTTTATAGAGCTTAGCGGCGGTATTGAACATCTAGGTCACCCCATGGCATCTAACATGATGGAATTACCCCCAAATAACTCAGAACCTATTTATCATTATGATGCTTTAGGAGAGGCTATTGGTTTGGCTCAACTTGAACCACTATATTCAAGGTGGTCAAGAATTAGACCATTACTAGAAAAGTACCAGCTTGGAGGAACTCTTGCTCCTGCAACAGCAGCACCATATTAAATCTATGCAATACTTATTTCATGTTCATACTGTAATAGTAGTTAATATTTCTGAGAGTATTTTTTGTTAAAACCTAATAAAGAGTTAGCAATCAAGGCTGCAATAAATCTAACTCCCCAATATGCAGATTTATTACGCGACATTCAAAGTGGAAATGGACGAGCATTTTTCTCAGCAGAAATTGCAGGCATACGTAAAAACTTGGGCGATTATGTTCTAGTCTATGATAATGAGAACAAAATTGGTTGTGCATTGTTTCTTGCCATTATGGGCGAGGATAGGTTCAAAGAATTCACGGCAGAGATTAATAACTCAGCGCCATCTGAACAACAAGAATTTATAAATGAGATGGCTAGTCCTGACAGTGAATTTGTAGAAGCTTTTTCATCTTTCGATATACCTCAAACAGCGAATGATTGGAAAGTTGCTAAAGAAGCAGCGAATAATTTGCCTGAGGAGGAAAGGAAAGAGCTAGCGAAACGTGGTGCAACATTTTGGTGCTTCCTTTTTAGTAGCTTTTTTAATACCCTTGCATTAATGGTGCATGGTTCTCGAATGACAACATTAGTACCTCAAGCAATTGCTGGCGATGATGTTGCATTTCTGAAAGCTATTCAAATTGATCGTATGTTGCTATCAAATTATCCTTATTTCCGAGATCGAAAAGTAAGGGCTCAAGATGAGGGCGATACAGAGTTTTTGAAACAGATTGCATATCGTGAAACAAATCCACCATTGAGAGGCAAGGTTCAATTTCCTGCGCTCTACATGCTATTTGGTATATTAGACACCTTCCTAATTCTATCGGATTTAAAGCATAGGGAAATTCTCGACATTTGCGACGATGCAGGATTAGATCGTTATCAAAACCGTATTGAAGATATAGGCTATCTTGGGAAACGTTTAAGGGACTATAGGGATTGGCAGAAAATTAATGGAATGTCAACGCCCTGAAATCTAATTTGAGTGCGTTTTTTTAAGTCAATCTCAAGCATAAAGTAAGAACCGTCGCAGAAAATGCCATTTCGGCAACTCTGCATAACAGACGGAGAAACTTATTATGCAATTCCAAGATCATCAAAACGATCAAAACTCCACAAGCCTAAAGCTGTTAAATCAAACCTGCGCCGTTTTGGGTGAGTTCGAGCCGCCCGCCCGCAGCGTCAGCGCGGACGGACGGAGCGAAGTCGCACAATGCGGTGAGGTAAGTGAAACGGTAGATGCTCCTCCATTGCTTGCCAAGGCCTTGGAGGGTACGCCGCCTAGTAACACAGTACCTTTAAATTACAACCCCAAAACATTCAAAGCTCTTAGGTACGGCATTGATAGTCTGTATGTGTCTTACCCTGGTGTTATTGCGGAAGATTGGGATAAGAAACTAGCAAAACTAAAAGAACAAGCACAATCAGAAGATGAAACCCAACAAGCGCTTGCTCAAGTTGTCATTGGACAACATATCTTTGAAGTGAAAGATAAGGGTAAAGGTCGTTTTTCTTATGTGTTGGTGGATAACAGTTTTTACTTACAGGCGAGTAATGGCAAGTCCAAAGCTTTACCGATGGCTTACGTCCAAATATCTAGTGAGTACCTAGCTCATGTAGGCGTTGAACAAGCGGAAAAATCATTGCAGTTTATTGTTAAAACTTTGGGTTTAGTTCATGAGCCAGCCAATATTAGCCGTGTTGATTTGTTTGTCGATCTATGTGCAGATTTAGCGATGGATTCATTTGATCCACTGCAATCTTGGATCACTCGAACGCAAAGTATTGATTTGCATTATCGTTACAACAAGTTTTCAGGGTGGAGCTTTGGTATGGGTGGCGAAATCGGCGCTCGCTTGTACGATAAGACTTTAGAAGTAGAAAAAAAATCAAAGAAATTCTATCTGCATGATTTTTGGAAGGCTGAAGGTTGGGTTGGTCAGCAAACTGTTTGGCGCATGGAGTTTGAGGCTAAACGTGAAGTACTTAAACAATTAGGCATTTATAAGATGAGCAATCTATTAGAGTTGCAAAGTGCGCTCTGGTTGTATTTAACTCAAGACTGGTTAAGGCTAGCTATTCCATCCCCAACAGACAGCAATCAAACACGCTGGCTTAATCATCCACTTTGGGATGATATCTCTCAAGTTTTTAATAATGACAAAGAGCAGCAAAAGCTCAAAAGATTCTCATCTGCGCGCGTGCCAGAAGACGAGCGTTTATTTGTGCATGGCTTGGGTGGCATTACTTCATTCATGGCACGTGAGGGTATTGAAGATCTTGGAGAGGGTATCGGAGAGTATTTGCATCAAGCTCAAGACTTTCACGAAAAACGCGCCATTATCCTTGGCACTGGCATGAATGAGTATGTTACTAAGAAAGTTAAAAGTAAAAATAGGCGTTTTAATTCCATCAATAACAGACAAGATAATTTTAGCGATAAACATCAAGTGATTGAGAGTGCAAGAGCCTACCGTGAACATTCGGAGGGTGACCAATGAAAGAGGATGTCATAGAAACAATGGATTTAAAACAAGCTGCTGAATTTTTAAATATGCATCCTGTGACCTTACAAGCTAAGGCTAAAGCAGGAGAAATTCCAGCAGCAAAACCAGCCAAATGCTGGACGTTCATTAAACATGACCTTGTTATTTACTTACGTTCGCTTTATTCTTGTAATTGGCGAACGCTAGTAAGTGACAAAAAGGAGATTTCATTATGTCACTCTATAAGCGAAAGGACTCCACCTGTTGGTGGGTTCGTTTTACCCATAAAGGAAAACGCGTACAAGAAAGCACTGGCACTAACGACCGTCAGAAAGCCCAAGAGTACGAAGCAAAATTAGTTAATTCTTTATGGGAGCAAGAAAGGCTTGGTATTAAGCCTAAGCGCCAGTGGAATGATGCCGTAGTTAGATATGTAGATGAAACGCAACATAAAGCCTCACAAGTGAGTGATTTATATCATTTGCGATGGTTGGATAAATATCTGAACGGTGTTGAGTTGCAAGTAATTAACCGTGATTTTTTAGAAAAAATACTCAAGGCGAAACAAGCTGAGGGTGTTGCAAACTCTACTGTTAATCGCGTGTTAGAAGTGGTGCGTGGACTTCTTAGAAAAGCTTGTAACGAATGGGAATGGATAGATCGTGTGCCTGCTGTGCGTATGTTGCCAGAGCCTAAGAAGCGTGTGCGTTGGATTACACGTAATGAAGCTGATCGTCTGGTCGAAGCACTGCCGTCACATTTGGCTGATATAGTGCGCTTTAGTTTAGAAACTGGGTTAAGGCGCTCTAATGTCACTGGGTTGCAATGGTCGCAGGTGGATTTAGTGCGCAGAATGGCATGGATTCATCCTGATCAAGCAAAAGCCAGAAAAGCAATTCCAGTTCCATTGTCTACGGTTGCAGTATTAACTTTGCGTAAACAAATAGGTAAACATCAAACACATGTGTTTACTTATAAGGGCAACACGATTACGCAGGTCAATACTAAAACATGGCGTAAAGTACTAAAAGAGGTGGGCATCGAGAGTTTTCGTTGGCATGATCTTAGGCATACTTGGGCAAGCTGGCATATTCAAGAAGGAACACCTCAGCACATTCTACAAGAGCTAGGAGGGTGGTCATCACCTGAAATGGTTCAAAAATATGCGCATCTATCTAGCGCGCATTTGATGGAATGGGTGGATCGAAAGATTGCTGTGGTTCAGAATGTTGCCGAAGTGGTACGTTTATGACTACAGGAATTAGTGGGCAATAAAAAAGAGCTAAGCCGTTAAGCTTAACTCTTTGATATTACTTACTATATTTGGTGCGCCCGAAGAGATTCGAACTCCTGACCCCTTGGTTCGTAGCCAAGTACTCTATCCAGCTGAGCTACGGGCGCATGCGCGGCATTATACTAGATGCTGCGTGTTTCTAAAAGAACTATGTGATAATTTTAATAGAATTACAACTTGGCGGAGAGCTAGGGATTCTCTAGGTACTCAACCAAATCAACTACTTACATTCTAAGTGGTGTAACACTTGTAATGGTTTGGTGTATCAATTAACAACGGACGGCATTGTACAATAAAATTATGAACATTGCAGTAAAACTTGACAGTAAATACATGTTAATTTCTAATGTACGTAGGTCAGCTACCTTATGTATGGTGTATGGAGCCCCTGCCAGCCTGCAATTGTACCCGTCCAAGGTAATAGCAATTGCAGGCTTTCTATTTATCGCTCTCGGTAAAGAGGGGCGCTTGCATTAAACCGAGAGTCAATTATCTTCTTTTCATAGCAGCTCCCCTGTTTCAACTAGGTTGAGAATATTTACTGTTGGTACTGCACGAGTAAAATTGTTGTGGTCACTAAGTATCTTCACCGTACCCCTAAGGTCGTAGGTGGCTCCAGCGCGTTCATTGACGCCCCTTTTAGAGCCCCATATTCGCTTAATAAATCCTTTTTTTTCTAGCGTTTCAATGTGGCGTTGCACGGTGCGTCGAGATACATTCATTCTGTCCGCTATAGTTGAAGTTTGGACATGTGGTAGGTCATCTAAGCCCCACCAAGACCTTAGCAGGTTTAATAAAACTACTAGCTCTGCACTGTCTAAGCCTAACTCGTGCTGATAGCGAAGTAGTGTCGAGGGGATTAGAACAAAGCCACTATCCAGCGCTTTGCCCCATTTAATCGTGTTTAGTTTGGTGCTAGCAACATGTGCATCTAAGTTACTAGTTTCTACTACGTTGTTGTTCATGGTATTTGCAGCTCATTAATATTCATTAGCAGCAATTTATCATAACAATTTGAATCAAGAAATAATGAATACTACTAAGGTGTCATGAGTGACGTAATATCTCATTTTAATTTTAACTATTTGAAAGTAAGTACCTATCAAACATGCGTATGTAATGTGTTATATTTGAACTCTGTTACACAGTTCATAGGTGAGTAAATGGCACAAGGCGGTAAAAGACCCAACTCAGGCCCTAACAGGTCGATGAGTCCATACGGAGAGAAAACTTCTGTTATTCGCGTGCCTGCTAGCATTAAGTCGGATGTACTGGTTTATCTAGATGCATTTAAGAAAAAAGCAGCAAGTGCCCACGATATTACGCTAGGTATACCTCAAGCCTTACCTAACCCACCTGCACTAGCAAGACCTATATACAGCGGCAATGTATCAGCAGGGCAGTCGCGCTTCCCATCACCAGCTCAAGACTACGAGCAGAAGTTTTTAGACCTTAATGATAGGTACATCACTAACCCACCAGCTACGTTCTTCTTTCAGGTAAAGGGTGACTCTATGATAGGTGCTGGCATCTATGACGGCTCTACCGTAATAGTTGATAGAGCAGTTAAGCCTAAGTCCTCTAGCATCATAATTGCTGATGTAGACGGTGAGTGGATGGTCAAAAGGTTATATAAGCGCGGCAATGTCGTTAAGTTGCTTTCAGAGAACCCAGAACACGCACCAATCGTGCTGGCAGAGGGGCAGGAGCTGGTTATATTTGGTGTCGTGATGTATGTCATTCACCAGCCTAAATAAACCCGTATTCGCGCTCTGTGATGCGAACTCATTTTATGCATCCTGTGAGAAAGTTTTTAGACCTGACCTGCGCACAACTCCAGTCGTGGTGCTGTCTAACAACGATGGCTGCGTGATAGCCCAGAGCAAAGAAGCTAAGGCTATGCTAGACCTTTATATGTGCAAGCCTTGGTTTGAAGTCGAAGCTGAGGCCAAGAAATTAGGAGTGGTTGAGTTCAGCTCTAACTATGAGCTATATGCCAATATGAGTAACCGCTTCATGGCTACCCTCAGGCATTTTGCTCCAAGACAAGAGGTGTACTCTATTGATGAATCCTTCCTAGACCTAACTGGAATGAGGCGCGACCTAGTAGCCTACGGGCAAGAGATTAAGAACACGGTCTTCCAGTGGACAGGTTTACCAATATGCGTAGGAATTGCACACACCAAGACCCTTGCTAAACTTGCTAATCAATGTGCTAAGAAACAGCCTGCCATGAATGGCGTCTGTGACTTCACCAGCATGGGGCAAGCGGAACTAGATAGCATGATGGAGAGTTTACCTGTCTCAAAAGTATGGGGCATAGGCAGCAAGCTAGAAGCTAAACTCAACAAGGTCGGTGTGAAAAATGTACTCAGACTGAAGCAAGCCGATACTAAACGCATCCGCGACCAGTTCGGTGTATTGCTAGAGCGAACCATCCAAGAACTTAACGGTGAGTCATGGCTAGAAATGGACGAAACTTTACCAGAAGCAAAGCAGGTGATGAGTTCTCGCTCCTTTGGCTCCCGAGTCACAACCTTACAAGACCTAGAGCAAGCAGTAAGTTTTCATGCTACCAATGCTAGTGAACGACTCCGTAAGCAAGGACTGTATGCCAATGCAGTTTATGTGTTTATACAGAACAGCCCGTTTGATAAGACCGAGTATTACGGGGCTAGCAGGGTCATCGCGCTACCGTCAGCTTCAGACTGTACCTTGCAGATTGCGAGGGCTGCGCTCTGGCTACTCAAGCGCATCTATAAAGAGGGTATCTATTATCAGAAGGCGGGTGTGATGCTGATGGAGCTAGTGCCAGTGAGTGGACAGCAGACCGATTTATTCAATCATGATGCTCGTGATACTAAAAAAAGTAACTTGATGGCGACGTTAGATAGCATTAACAGCAAATACTCTAAGGGTACTATCAAGTTAGCTTCTGAGGGCGTAGATAAAGCGTGGGCGATGCGTAGGGGCTTTAAAAGCCCTAACTACACGGGAGACTGGATGGAGCTGCCTATAGTAAAGACATCCTCTGCATATATTAAAATATAAATATATTCGCTAATAGCGAAATAAGTTATTGACACTCTGTTCGTATAGGCATATATTGGCGTTGTGTTAACAAAGCATAATCGTCATGTAGTACAGGCTAAGAAATTAGCTGTGGAGTCTTAGGCTCTAGCGTGTGTCCCGCTCTTCTGGACGTGGTGTGCGCAGTATAGTATGCCCGTAGTAGACGCGATGCGGACACGTCTGAACGACCCAGACGTGTCATTGGTAGAGAGGTAAAAACTTGTTGTTTGCTTTGCTTAGTTATGGAACGACGACCATTGACAATCCTGTTGATGGCATGACTAAGGAGGTCACTATGACCAATAAGAAAAACACAAAACAACAAGGGTTAGTTAGTAAAATTAAGTCGTGGTTCAAAAAGCCTAGTACTTTATGGGTAGCAATACTCATAATGAAAGTACTGAAGTTAGCTTTTAGAATTTACGAGTACTTCACTAACTAACACCTCTTCTTTCTAAGGTGGAAATATGTTAAACCGAGCATTAAAACTTTTACGTACCTATCATCAGCTAAGTCAGACAGAGTTAGCTATTAAGCTAGAGGTGTCTAACTCTTATTTATGTGAAATTGAAAAAGGTGTTAAATCACCTAGTCTCGATTTGCTGGCTAAGTATGGAGTTGTATTTAAGATGCCTGTGTCGAATATAATGTTATTTTCTGAAGAAATTCAAGCACCTTACTCTTCAAGTGAGCGACTAAGAGTAGCTGCTGCAAGCAAAGTATTACGTTTGCTAGAGTGGATAGATGAGCGAGAGCTTATCTCGACTAATGCCTAAACAGTACGCGATAAATCAATCACCACTCTATAAGTTAGTAGGGCTAAGGCAACTAGAGCTTTGTCTGGGTATTGACTTAGAGAGGCTTGATAAGCTGCTCAAGGATGGTAGTTACCGAACTTGGGTGAACGATAACGACAGGGCCATTCAGCATCCACTTGGGTGGCTTGCTCAAGTACATAGTAAAATAGCTCATTATCTTGCTAAGATTGAAACGCCAGATTATGTTTATCACAAAAAGGGGCGGTCTCATGTCAAAAATGCTTCGGAACATACGGGTTACCATCTCGTAGCAAAAACTGATATTTCAAACTATTACCCAAGTATAACGAGAGCAATGCTCAAGAGTATGTTTGTTAAGAAGTTTAAATGTGCCTTAGACGTAGCAGGTATCCTCGCCGATATATGTACCTATCAAAGAACTCATCTTGCAACAGGCAGTGGAGTGAGCGGTTATTTAGCATTCTGGGCAAGTAAAGATTTGTTCGATGCGGTGTATGAGCTATCAAGGGCTAGGGGTTGCGTGTTTACGTTGTATGTCGACGATTTAACAATTTCGGGTAATGCAGCATCCAAGAAGTTGCTCACCGAAGTGAGGGCAATAGTTAAACGTAATGGCCTTAAGACTAAGGAAACCAAATCTAAAACCTTTGCAGCGCATGCTACCAAGATGGTTACAGGGGTAGTACTTAAAGGTAATGAGAGCTTACTTTCAAATAAACGACACAAAGAGATAGCTGATAACCGCATTGCAATTGCAAACACAGGAAATGCGAACATCAAAGCAACACTACAAAAAAGCCTAAAGGGGCGGTTGATGGCTGCTAAGCAAATTATTGACTCAAATGAAATTAAGACCGTAACTTCTTCGGATTTGATTTATTCATAAAGTATGGTTAACCAGTGTCTTGCCTTGCTTGCGCCAATCCCATGGAGCTACAGCGCTAGGTTCAATCCATAAGCCAACCTTAGCTGCCTTAGCTCCTTCTTGAGCATGAAGGTAAATTAGCCTATCCTCGAAAGGCTGCTCCTTCTGGTACTTAGTGTAGTGCCAAGCCAGCCCTCGCTTAACTTGCTCCAAATTCGCATCAAGCCCGTTGAGAAGTACTTTGCCAACAATACGACCATAGCGGTCTGTCTTAGTCCAATCAACTTGTACAGCCTTGTCATATACCAAGTCAGATAAAGACCGCTTGGATGCCTGTCCAAACGGCTGCTTCTTCTCAGGAGCATCTATACCACCTAGCCTGATTTTGTGCTGAGTATCGCTTGCATCAAGCACAGTAATCGTGTCCCCATCAGCTACACCAACAACTCTACCGAGCAGGGTATCTGCATAAACTTGAGTTGTGTAAAGTACGGTAAGGCATATAAGCAGGTTTCTAATCATTCCTAGATTATCTTACAGACTGACTAAAAAGGACATATATATGCGGGTATCAAAGCCTATACTTCCCAAATGCCGAATTACACAATCGCGCCGTAGTCGATAATTTTCACGTTGCCCTTATGGTTCTGTCAATCAGAAAGTTAATGCGTACAGCATGCCGCTGTGTGCGCGGTAATAACTTTACTGAATGACTAGGGTGCAAGTTTTATGCTCTTTCAAGGTAACGATAAAGTGAATTTCTACTAATACCGAATTGAGCCGCTAGAGCGGTTCGGTTTTTACCATGATTGACGGTATCAAGAGATACGAGCTCTTTAACTTGCTCGTCGTTTAGAGCTTGCTTTCTGCCTTTAAAAGCTCCTGCGAGTTTTGCTATAGCTATACCTTCTCGCTGGCGCTCCCTAATGAGGCTACGCTCGAACTGTGCGAATGCACCTAGCATCTGTAACGTCAGCTTAGAAAATGGGTCTGCCTCAGAGGTAGTGAACACAAGATTTTCTTTAAGGAACTTAACGCTCACACCTCTAGCTGTTAAATCTTCAACTATGTTGAGTAGGTCAACAAGGTTGCGAGCTAGCCTGTCTAAGCTATGAACAACAAGCGTATCCCCAGTGCGAGCGTATTTCATTGCCTCTACAAGTGCAGGTCTATTAATATCCTTACCGCTGGCTTTATCTTCAAATAGTCTATCAATACCTAGCTGATGTAATGCTTCTAGCTGACGCGCTGTGTCTTGGTCAGCAGTGCTTACTCTTGCGTATCCAATGTTGTGACCTTTAGTGCTTACTGTGGTGTTCATATGTATCTCATTGATAATGTGTTGCACAGAGTCTATGACTTAGTGAATCATCTGTCAAGTAAATGCGTTAAGTACTTATATGGTACACATATCCATAGGATATAAGCGCTTAAGCTCTGTAACGTATAAGTACACCCTAGCGATACAGTAGCGTATTAATAGTAAGCAAGTAGAAGTGCTCTAAGTTCGGAAGGTAGTGGGGGCTAGTAGTGCTTGAGCTAGCTAGAGGAGGTTGTTCGTAATTCTAGTGCTATTCTTGGTATCGAGTTAAGTAGTTGTATATAGTGCTTCCGTGAGCTTTAGCATAAGCTTGCTCAAGTATTAAGTAATAGTAGTATTCAATATAAGTAGATATTTATAGAAGCGCTTCTACAAGTTGATATTTTACTTTTATAGTTTTGCTTAAGTAGATTCCTAGAAGTGCATAAGTAATTGTTTACACGAGTTACTTTAAGTAATTTTTATTATCGTTATTTGCTTTTGTGTTGTTTACAGGAGTGCTTATAGCTATCTTAACTAGCAACGCTCTCAAGTATTCCCCAGCAGATTTATGAAAAGTTGCTCTCATAAGTGCTTATTACTAGTGAAGTAGAATAATTATGGATATGTATTCTGTATATCTGCTGTATTGCTAAGCTCAGCTTGTTGAAGTACTTATATGCGGTACTTGCTACCAGACCTATGAAAAGTTACAAGCCAGTAGTTAGTGCTACAAGAAGTACTTCATAGGCTGTGAATGCAACAGCGAGTCTATTCCTATAGGTGGCAGAGGCATAGCTAAACACTTAGTAAGGTAAAAGCTTATAGTTCCTTATAGCTTAGAGCCAGTTGGTAGTGTCAAACCAGTTATCTTGTACCTATTCATGGCTTCAGTCAGTGGTCTCAGTGGATACTTATCTGAACCATAGTTAGTTGCCGCATCACTACTGCTGTGACCAGATAGCGCATTATGTACCTCTGTCGCAATGCCAGCAATGCGTGCGTAGTCTTTGAAGTTGTGTCTAAAGCTGTGGAATACCATCTTGGTATCGGTGACTTTAATTTTCTCGCGTAGATATTTACCAAACCACTTTGACCAATTCCCGCTGAGTGAGCCGTAAGCGCTAGCAGGCTTCAATTCTGGGAATATCTGCAAACCTGACTGAGCTTGAACGTATGTAATGAACCCTAGAGCGATTAAAGTTTGGTGGATAGGGATGCGTCTACGACTACCAGAGTTTTTAAGCTTCTGCCCGTCGCCTTCATCCGTAATGCGCATTACCCAAACTTGATGAGTATTCTCTTGCTCATCCTCATAACTTTCAAGTTGAATATCACCTAAATGCAACTGGCATAATTCATCAAGCCTTGCACCTGTATAAAGTGCTAAAAGTGGCAACCAATAAGCAGCCTCACCCTTGCCGCCAGCAGGCCTCTCATCGCTTGTGTATATGGGTGAGTTAAAGATGGCCTTGAGTGCAGAGTCATCAAACGGACTGCGCTTCACTCTTGCAGATTCACTTATCCTTATTTTAATACCAGTGGCAGGGTTAGTCTCAATGATTGCTTGCTGAGTGGCATAGTTTAGCAGTGTGTTAAGCTCGGTTAAGTATTGGTTCGTGTTTGCGGCTGTGAGGCCAGCTTCAAGCAAGCCATCCTTGAATGCAACTGCATGTACTCTTTTAATTTCTGGAATTGTAAGCTTGCCTACAATCGCTTCAAATCTCTCGATAACTCGATTCATCTTGGCTACAGTCCGAGCCGCAGGCTCACGCTCAGCAGCCCATTTAGAAACAAGTTTGCTGAGAAGGGGGCTAGTGGGTGTAGTAACCTTAGTGACTATCTCTTTACTTGCTCTAAACATCGAGTC
Source organism: Methylotenera versatilis 301 (assembly GCF_000093025.1). Lineage (GTDB taxonomy): Bacteria > Pseudomonadota > Gammaproteobacteria > Burkholderiales > Methylophilaceae > Methylotenera > Methylotenera versatilis. Next base: position 2,420,833 of record NC_014207.1, on the reverse strand, counting down.
TGTGAAAGGTACAGTTGTATTATTGCGTAATGAAGTTGCCGCCTTCAGCTCTGCCTCAATTTTCCACATCGGCCTAGGCTCATCATCGAACGGGTGTGTTCCTGTTTTCAGGTACTCCTCACCATCAACAATGAGAGCATCCAAATAATCATTGAATTGCTGCCATGAGCTAGGGGTTAATCTTGCTTGCTCTCGTTTAGCTCTAAGCTGTTTGTTAAACAGAAACACATAGGTTTCAGCATCGTCAATGTCGAAGCTGTCATCGAATCTAGGGCGCTTTGTTTTTAGTGGCTGAGGTTCTGGTATGGCAGGAGTGCTGATAAGGCTGCCATTGAGCTTTGCGAGTGCTGATGCAAACAAATCATCGTAGTGCGCACCCATTTTTCTGACCTGTGACTCGGCGACTTTTTTGTCTTTAGTGCCAAGGGATTTCATTACTTCTTTGCCGAAGATATGAATTAAGTCTGAAGGTGTTTTACGACGATAGTAGTAAGTGCTTCCGCGTTTAGATAAGTGTGTACACATAGTCTCTTTCTTTGAGGTTGGTGTAACACGCACTGGGGAAAAGTAAGGTGTAAGTACTTGATTCTACATTAACTCTAGTAAAATCAAGCGCTTAATTTGACTTGGCGGAGAGCTAGGGATTCGAACCCTAGATACAGGGTTAAGCCCGTATGCTTCCTTAGCAGGGAAGTGCCTTCGACCACTCGGCCAGCTCTCCGTTTTCTTACGCTGTTCAATTAAAGTTTCTTAATTGAGGCGCGATAATACTTGATTCACACCTAAAAATCAATCATCTATGTGTTACTAAATTTACTATTTTTTAAGCCGCTTCTAATTCAAATGCTTTGTGTAGTACGCGCACAGCTAGCTCTAGGTATTTTTCATCAACAACGACTGCAATTTTAATTTCTGAGGTCGAAATCATTTGTATGTTGATGCCTTCTTCCGCCAAAGTGCGGAACATTTGGCTGGCGATGCCTACGTGTGAGCGCATACCCACACCAACGACTGATACTTTGGCGATTTTGTCATCGCCGCTGATTTCACGTGCGCCGATGTGACCTTGTACTTTATCACGTAAAATATTCAGCGCTTTATTCATCTCATTTTTATGAACAGTGAATGTGAAGTCGGTTGTGCCATCAGCACCAGTGTTTTGAATAATCATATCGACATCGATATTCGCATCGGCGATTGGACCTAAAATTTGGTAAGCGATACCTGGTTTGTCTGGCACGCCTAGCACGGTAATTTTGGCTTCGTCACGATTAAACGCAATGCCTGAAATGATGGGTTGTTCCATGTTGTCTTCTTCCTCAAATGTAATCAGTGTGCCGTCGCCTTCTTCTTCAAAGCTTGAAAGCACACGTAGCTTAACTTTGTATTTTCCTGCGAATTCTACAGAGCGAATTTGCAGTACTTTTGAACCTTGGCTTGCTAATTCAAGCATTTCTTCAAAAGTTATTGATTTTAAACGACGCGCTTCAGGCACTACGCGCGGGTCAGTGGTGTAAACACCATCAACATCTGTGTAGATTTGGCATTCATCTGCGCCCAATGCCGCCGCTAGAGCGACGCCAGTAGTGTCAGAGCCGCCGCGGCCTAATGTGGTGATATTGCCATTCTCATCTTCACCTTGAAAGCCTGCTACAACGCATACATAACCAGCATCTAAGTCAGCTTTCAGATTTTCTTTGTCGATATTAAGAATGCGTGCTTTGGTATAAGAGTCGTCCGTTAAAATTTTGACTTGTGCACCCGTGTAGCTTTTCGCTTTAATACCTAGCTCGATTAACGCCAGCGCAGTTAAGCCAATGGTGACTTGTTCGCCTGTGGAGATAATCATGTCCAACTCGCGTGGATCTGGCTCTGCCATGAGCTCTTTAGCTAGGCCAATCAGTTTGTTAGTTTCACCAGACATGGCTGAAACCACCACTACGACTTGATGCCCCATTGCTTTATAACGCGCTACGCGTCGGGCAACATTGCGTATCCTCTCAGGATTCGCTACAGATGTGCCACCATATTTTTGTACAATCAATGCCATTTTTAGCTCTATAAGTTAATTAATCAAAGGCTACTTGATTAAAGTTTAGTTAATATAAATTAGTTGAATTATAGTTTACTGCTTACCCAGTCGCTCACGCCTGCAAGCGCTTTAGGTAATTGGCTGGCATCCGTACCGCCTGCCATTGCCATATCTGGCTTACCTCCGCCTTTGCCACCTACTTGTTGCGCAACAAAGTTGACCAGTTCACCCGCTTTGATCTTACCTGTTAAGTCTGATGTTACACCTGCTGCCAAACTGACTTTGCCATCGTTAACGCTAGCTAAGACTATGGCAGCTGATTTTAGTTTATCTTTTAGCTTATCCATCGTTTCGCGCAAGGTATTTGCATCGGCGCCCTCTAACGTCACAGCTAAGACTTTTACACCTGCAATCTCAGTCGCTTGTGTGGCCAAATCATCACCTTGAGATGATGCTAGTTTAGATTTTAAGCGTGCCAGTTCTTTTTCTAATGATTTTGCATGATCACTTAATTGCGCAACCTTAGAAGCAAGTTCACTAGTTGGCGCTTTCAAGTCAGCGGAAAGTTGAGAAATCAGTGCTTGTTGAGCATTAATCAATTTCAGCGCGCCATTACCAGTGGCTGCTTCTATACGACGAACGCCTGCAGCGACGCCACTTTCGGCATAAACTTTGAATAGGCCTATATCGCCAGTGCGGTTCACATGCGTACCACCACATAATTCTGTGGTGCTACCAATATCTAAAACTCGCACAATATCACCGTATTTCTCGCCAAATAGCATCATTGCACCGGTTTTTTGTGCGGATTCAATGTCCATTTCACGGGCTTGTGTTGGTGCGTTAGCAAGAATCTCGGCATTGACAATCGCTTCGACTTTGGCGATTTCTTCATCAGTCATCGGCGCGTTATGCAAAAAGTCAAAACGTGTTTTATCCGCATCAACCAGCGAACCTTTTTGTTGCACATGCGTGCCTAATACTTGGCGAAGTGCTTTGTGCATCAAATGTGTTGCTGAGTGATTGCGCATGATGTTAGCACGAGCGGCTATGTCCACACTCGCTTTTAGGCTTTCACCCACACTGATTTTGCCAGTTTTTAAAATGCCATGATGGCCAAAAACAGCCGCTTGGATTTTTTGCGTATCTTCCACAGCAAAAATACCGTTTTCGGCTTTAAGCACGCCATTATCACCGACTTGACCACCAGACTCAGCATAGAACGGCGTATTATCTAGTACCACAACACCTTGCTCGCCCTCTGATAGTTGATTCACTGCCGTGCCATCTTTGTATAGCGCTAAAATCTTAGCGCTAGCTTCTAATGTTTCATAACCTTTAAAGTCTGTATTCGCGCCATTGTATTCAAGATTGGTTGCCATTTTGAACTTACCAGCGGCGCGAGCTTGTTCTTTTTGACGTGTCATAGCAGCATCAAATGCTGCGCTATCTACATTGACATCACGTTCACGGCAGATGTCTGCCGTTAAATCAAGTGGGAAGCCAAAAGTATCATGCAGTTTAAAAGCAAGGTCGCCATTGAAAAGGGTGTTATTCGCTTTAGACATGGTAGCAAGTTCAGTTTCTAAAATTTCCATACCGTTTTCAATGGTTTCAAAGAAGCGATCTTCTTCCAGCTTCAACATATCCATGATGCGCGACTGATTCGCAACCAGTTCAGGATAGGCTTCGCCCATTTGCTTGACTAAGTCAGGTACAAGTTTGTAGAAGAATGCTGCGCGTGTACCTAACTTATAGCCATGACGGATGGCGCGGCGAATAATGCGGCGTAGAACGTAGCCACGTCCTTCGTTGCCTGGAATCACGCCGTCAGCGATTAAGAATGAGCAAGCTCGGATGTGGTCAGCTAATACTTTAAGTGACGGGTTATTTAAAATTTCTGGATATTTGCTTTTTAGTTCGCTCAGGCTTGCAACAGAGTAGGTTTGGTTTGATGGAGTTACGAATACTTCACGTGCCGCCGCATCTATTAAAGTCTTGAAAATATCAATTTCATAGTTGGCATGCACATGTTGCAATACTGCAGAAATACGCTCCAAGCCCATACCTGTATCCACAGAGGGTTTTGGTAGTGGATGCATCATGCCCGCTTCGTCGCGGTTGAACTGCATGAACACGTTATTCCAGATTTCGATAAAGCGGTCGCCGTCTTCATCTGGGCTGCCTGGTGGGCCACCAAAGTGGTGGTCGCCGTGGTCGTAAAAAATTTCAGTACACGGGCCGCATGGGCCAGTATCCCCCATCATCCAGAAATTGTCTGAGGCGTAGCGTGCGCCTTTGTTGTCGCCAATGCGGATAATACGCTCGGCAGGCACGCCAATTTTGTCATGCCAAATGTTGTAGGCTTCATCATCGTCTGCATAGACGGTGACGGTGAGTTTGTCTTTTGGTAGCTTGAAAACTTCGGTGAGTAGCTCCCAGGCGTAAGCAATTGCGTCATCTTTAAAGTAATCGCCAAAGCTAAAGTTGCCTAACATTTCAAAGAATGTATGGTGCCGTGCTGTATAGCCTACATTTTCAAGGTCGTTATGTTTGCCGCCTGCGCGTACACATTTTTGGCTGCTCGTCGCGCGAGTGTATGTGCGCTTGTCAAAACCTAAAAACACGTCTTTAAATTGATTCATCCCAGCGTTAGTGAATAGCAGGGTAGGGTCGCCGTGAGGAACTAGCGAGCTGGAAGCGACGATTTGATGGCCTTTAGAGGCAAAGAAATCGAGGAACGCCTTGCGAATTTCGTTACTGCTTGGGTTGTTACTTAGTTTGATTGTCATTATTTGTTTATCGTTGATTTTAATTACTATTGTATTTAATCATGCATTTAATCGTTAGCTGACTCATTGATACTTTTTTCATTGAGCACTTTTTTAATTACATCAAAACCAAAGCCACGACTTTGTAAAAATCTGGCTTGTTTTGCCCAGTCTTCCCGGCTACTAGGGCTGGCTTTAAACTTTTTGCGACAAACTTCACGTGCAAAATCTAGTTCATTTACTTTTACCTCTTCAACAGCGTCAGCGATTAAATCATCCGCCACGCCTTTTTCTCGTAACTCATTGGCGACACGTGCGCTGCCAAATTTACTTTGTCTTGCATGCACCAGTTGTTCAGTGAACCTAGCATCTGAAAGCCAGCCACGTTTTTTAAAATCATCCAGAATGACCGAAATGTCATCGGACTCTTCTGCAAACGGTTTTAATTTCTGGGTGAGCTCAAAGTATGAATACTCGCGCTTACCCAGATAATCAAGTGCCCGTTGCCGCAGGCTTTTAGGTTTGAATTCGATTGCGCAACCTCGTTACAGATTTAATGAATGCTTAATCTTCTTCAGAGCGTACCGCAGGCATTGCTTCGCTTAATGACTTCATATTGGCGCGGATTTTTGCGTCGATTTCATTAGCGATGGCTGGGTTAGATCTTAGGAATTCGCGGGCATTGTCTTTACCTTGGCCGATTTTTTCACCGTTGTAGCTATACCAAGAACCTGCTTTTTCAACCATTTTCAGGTTTGCGCCCAGCTCAATAATCTCGCCTTCACGTGAGATGCCTTCGCCATAAAGAATATCAAATTCAGCTTGTTTGAACGGTGGCGCGACTTTGTTTTTAATCACTTTTACGCGTGTTTCTGAACCAATGACTTCGTCACCTTTTTTAATCGCGCCGGTGCGGCGAATGTCTAAACGCACAGAAGCGTAGAATTTAAGTGCGTTACCACCAGTGGTCGTTTCTGGGTTACCAAACATCACGCCAATTTTCATACGAATTTGGTTAATGAAAATCACCATGGTGTTGGTACGTTTGATGTTACCTGTGAGTTTACGCAAAGCTTGGCTCATTAAGCGCGCTTGTAAACCCATGTGTGAATCGCCCATTTCGCCTTCAATTTCGGCACGTGGTGTAAGCGCTGCAACAGAGTCGATGACTACAATGTCAACTGAGCCTGAACGCACTAACATATCCACGATTTCTAATGCTTGCTCACCAGTATCTGGCTGTGAAATCAATAAATCTGGCACGTTTACGCCTAGCTTTGCAGCGTATTGTGGATCAAGTGCATGCTCAGCATCGATAAACGCTGCTACACCGCCAGATTTTTGCATTTGTGCAATCACTGAAAGGGTTAATGTAGTTTTACCTGATGATTCTGGACCGTAAATTTCAATCACACGGCCGCGTGGTAAACCGCCAATGCCTAAGGCAATATCAAGGCCCAATGAACCTGTTGAAACTGCTTGAATATCTTCACCAATATTGCCGTCGCCCATGCGCATAATGGAGCCTTTACCAAATTGTTTTTCAATTTGTGCAAGTGCCGCGCTCAGTGCTTTGCTTTTATTATCGTCCATGTATCGCCTTTGAATTTTGTTGCTAAGTTAATCGCATGATTATTCCATAAATTTGCCCCTAAAGTAAGGCTCTAGTGGCTTTAGATTACGATTAAATGTGAATTAAGTATTTGTAAATTATTGTTTTACTGACAAATGCGTATGCATTTAGTTTTTGCATATGCTAAAAACTCTGCACCATAGCTGAATTGTGCTTTGTCCTCTAGGCGATGGCATAATGTCTCCTACGAATAATAAAAATCTAAATGAATGAGGAAATTATTTTGCCTTCGATATACGATTTAAAACCACGATTTCAAGCCTTGTTAAGACCTATTGTCAATGCTCTTGCGCGTGCGGGTGTTACTGCCAATCAGGTGACTATTGCAGCAGTGATTTTATCCTTTATCGGCGGGGCTTTAATTGCTTGGCAGCCTGATGCCACTTGGCCTTTGTTGGCTCTACCTTTAGTGCTGTTTTTGCGTATGGGTTTGAATGCGATAGATGGCATGTTAGCTCGTGAGCATGCTCAACAATCTAAATTAGGCGCAATATTGAATGAATTGGGCGATGTGGTTGCTGATGCTGCCTTGTATTTGCCTTTAGCTTTGCTGCCTCGCATCTGTGCAAGCTTGATCGTGTTGCTAGTACTACTGGCGACTATCAGCGAAATGATGGGTGTGGTTGCCGTGCAGATTGGCGCAACACGCCAGTACCAAGGGCCTATGGGTAAAAGTGACCGTGCATTCTGGTTAGGCGCAGTCGCTCTGGCGCTTGGCATAGGCATGCCGTTTGGCGGCTGGGTGAACTGGTTGTTCGTCGTAATGCTGTTGCTATTGGTAATGACGATTTTCAATCGTGCTAGAGGCGCATTGAAAGAAACTGCAAAGGCTCTGCATGCCGATTAATTTGCAGATTGCTTTGTGGGGAGTAGTCATTGTACTTATCACAGGCACGCTGATTATTTGGCTTAAACGAGTATTTCGCCCAAGTGCGTCTGACCATGAACTTGGTTTGCGCATGCGCTCTTGGTGGATGATGGCAGGATTGTTTATTTTAGCCATTGCCGTGAACCGTACGTTGGGTGTGTTATTTTTCGTGCTAGTGAGCTTTTTAGCGCTAAAAGAATATCTCAGTATTATTCCTACTAGAAGCGCCGATAAACGTGTGTTGCTATGGGCGTATCTCGCCATTCCGCTACAGTATTTGTGGGTTTGGCTGGGTTGGTATGGCATGTTTATCATTTTTATTCCTGTCTATATGTTTTTGCTGATGCCGCTTCGCATGCTGATAGAAGGCGAAACACAAGGATTTTTGAAGGCCGCAGGCACTTTGCACTGGGGTTTGATGACAACGGTATTTTTACTCTCGCATGCGGCGTATTTACTTGCATTGCCTAATCAGGTTAATCCAGCGGCTGGTAGCGCGGGCATACTTTTGTTTTTGGTGTTTCTTACGCAATTTAACGACATCATGCAGTATGTGTGGGGTAAATTGCTGGGTAGTATTAAAGTGATTCCCAAGGTTAGCCCCAATAAAACCTTAGGTGGTTTACTCGGCGGAATCGTAACAACGACCATGTTGTCATGGCTGCTAGCGCCTTATTTAACGCCGCTGGTCGGTTGGGAGCCACTTGCAGCAGGCGTGCTGATTGGATTAGCTGGATTTGTGGGAGATGTGAGTATTTCAGCCGTGAAACGCGACTTGGGTATTAAAGATACGGGCAATCTGATTCCAGGTCACGGTGGTATTCTCGACCGTGTTGACAGTCTGACCTATACCGCGCCATTGTTTTTTCATTTTGTGTATTATCTGCACTATTGAAGCGACAGATTTTGTGAAACAGCAAATTTAAAATTTGCATCATGTAAAGGGAGATTGATCGTATGTTGAAGAAATTACTAATAATCGTTTGCTTGTTAATGAATAGCACGAGCTTTGCTGCCACTGAAGAGCCTAACCACGCGATACATGAGGAGCTGCGCGGGTTATTGCAAGGCATAGAAAAGGCGATTAATACTGAAAAATATGGTGATTTAAAACAGTATTTTGATGACAAGTTAAAAATAACCACCATCAACCAAAATGTAATTTCTACACCAGATGGCATAGATGCTTACTTTAAAGACTGGTTTGGCAAAGGTGGCTATTTAAAAAAATTAGACATTAAGTTAACGCCAGATGCTTTAACCGACTTATATGGTGACCCCGCAAACCCAAGTTGGGGATTGGTTTATGGGTCTGGTACAGAAAACTATCAATTAGTGGATGGCCGCAATTTAGCCATGAAAACACGCTGGACCGCCACGGTGATTAAAGAAGCTGATGGTAAATGGCGCATTCTAGCTTTGCATATAGGTACAAACTTTTATGACAATCCTATTTTTGCGGCAGTTAAAGATTCGACTAAATATTATGCTGTAGGCGGTTTAGTGCTTGGCTTGCTGCTAGGCGTGCTGGGCATGGTGTTTTTACGTCGAAAAAAATCATAATTCTTACGAGCATTTAATACAAAGTAGTTGCCATTCAATTACTCACGAATATATTCCTTAACCGTCATTCCCGCGTAGGCGGGAATCTAGGCTAATCTGCACTGACTTGATTCCCGCCTACGCGGGAATGACGGAAAAAGGGAGTTCAAGTTTTATATATCTGAGTTGCTGTTCAATATCAACTTAAAGCATTTTTACAAAGCGCTTGACACATAAAACTAAATAACTAATTATATAGTTATGTTGTAAAATGTTTTTTAGTTAAAACCTCAATAAATGGAATTTGTCATGATTAGAGTAGCAGAAGAGCATACCTTTACCGCGATAGATGGTGCTGAGATTTTTTATCGCCATTGGCCAAGTCAGCAGCAGGGTAATAACAAACGAGCAATCATTTTATTCCATCGTGGGCATGAGCATTCTGGCCGTCAGCAAGATGTGGTAGATGGCTTAAATATGCCAGAGTACGATTGTTTCGCTTGGGACGCTCGTGGTTTAGGTAAGTCTCCAGGCGTACGTGGATATGCAGAAAATTTTGGCGTGCTGGTCAAAGATGCAGATGTGTTTGCGCGGCATATTTGCAGCAAACATGGTTTTGAGATGGAAGATATTTCTGTGATTGCACAAAGCGTCGGAGGGGTGATTGCCGCAGCTTGGGTACATGATTACGCGCCGAATATTCGCAGTTTGGTATTGGCTTCACCAGCGCTTAAGGTGAAATTGTATGTGCCGTTTGCTCGCGCTTCTCTTGCTCTAATGCAAGCTCTAGGACTAACAAAATTAGTGCCTGCTCTGGCTTTTGTGAACTCTTATGTAAAAGCCAAATGGTTAACCCACGATGAAACACGCATAGCCTCATACGACAATGACCCATTAATTACCCGTCCAATTGCAGTGAATATTTTGCTGGAATTGTATGATACTGCCGAGCGTTTGGTAAAAGATGCGGCGGCAATTACCACGCCAACGCAGTTTTTAGTGTCAGGTAGTGATTGGGTGGTGCACCAACAACCAGTCAAAGACTTATATGAAAAGTTAGGTGCTAGCAGTAAAGAGTATCACGAGTTTGAAGGCTTTTTTCACGATACACTGGGTGAAAAAGATCGTCATTTACCATTGGCGAAGGCGCGTGAGTTTATAGAAAAACAGTTTTCAACAGCATTTGCTGAACCTAGTTTAACCAACGCAGACCTTTCAGGCTATACCTTTGACGAAGCCGAGCAACTGAAAAAGCCTTTACCTACGTTTAGCCTGAAAAACCTATATTTTGCAGCTACCCGAGCTAACATTCGATTTGGCAGCAATATGTCCCATGGCTTGAAACTGAGCGTGGATACTGGCTTTGATTCAGGCAGCACGCTGGATTATGTGTACGAAAATAAAGCCCGAAGCAGAACATTTGTTGGCGGCGCTTTGGGTGAAATTATCGACCGTACTTACCTCAATGCCATAGGCTGGCGCGGCATTCGTGTACGTAAAATACATAATGAAGCGATGTTGGCTAAAGCCGCAGCACTCTTACGAGCAGCACAAAAGCCAGTGCGTATGATGGATATTGCAGCTGGGCATGGTCGTTATGTTTTAGATGCAGCGCTTGCAGTAAAAGCTGACCACGTATTAATGCGTGATTATAGTGAGCTGAATGTGACGGCTGGGCGTGCAATGATTAAGCAGCATAGTTTAGAAAATACAGCTCAATTTGAATTAGCCGATGCGTTTGATGCAGCTTCAATTGCAGCAGTTACGCCTAAACCAACATTGGCGATTGTGTCTGGCTTATATGAATTATTTCCTGAAAATTCGTTAATACAAACCTCGCTAAAAGGCGTTCATGCAGCTTTAGAAGACGATGGATACTTAGTCTATACCAATCAACCATGGCATCCACAGTTGGAATTGATTGCGCGAACATTAACCAGTCATCGCCAAAATAAAGCGTGGGTAATGCGCAGGCGCACGCAACGTGAGATGGATCAATTAGTTGCAGCAGCAGGGTTTGAGAAGATTGACCAATTGACCGATACTTGGGGCATATTTAGTGTATCTCTAGCAAAACGTCGCTAAAGTCTATGCAAATCAATCAATCACCTATCTTATGGAAGCGCGGCGCCATTTGGCTAGCGCTTCTCGGTCCATTTTTCTTTCTAAGTTATGGCTGGGTGAATTACTACACCAGCGGGCGTAGCGATTTAGGCGTGATGGTTGAAGCTTGGGAGCATCAATTACCATTTGTGCCATGGCTGATGTTGCCTTATATGTCGATTGATGCATTTTACGCAGCGTCGCTATTTTTGTTTCGTAAGCGTAGCGCGCTGGATAGACATGCGCTCAGGCTCTTGCTGGCAACGGTAGTTTCGCTTATCGGCTTTTTGCTGTATCCGCTGCAATTCTCTTTTGAAGTGCCTAAAGCAGACGGTTTTAATGGAGCGTTGCAGGCGATTTTGCTGGGGTTTGATAAGCCCTATAACCAAGCACCCTCATTACATATCAGTCTGCTGATAGTCTTGTGGGAGTTGTACGCTAAGCGCCTGCAAGGCTTTGCGCGTATGGCTTTGCACATTTGGTTTTTTGCCATTGCCGCTTCTGTGCTGCTGGTTTATCAGCATCATTTTATTGATGTTTGGACAGGTGCTTTGGTGGGCGTTGCTTGTTTGTATCTGATTCCAGATCAGCCATTCTCATGGCGTTGGCAGAAACCAACTGCGCAAATGAGGCGGCTAGCAATGCGCTATGGTCTATTAGCCGCATGCACGATAGTTGCATCAATGCTTGCTCATCAGGTTTCAGTTTTACTCGCGGCTATTTTTATGTGGACGACTATTGCATTAACGCTCATAAGTTTTGCATATTTAGGATTTGAGCAACAGGTATTTCAGCGGGATAGCCTATCCGTCAGGCGTGGCAATATGCGTTGGCCAGCCAAATTTTTATTGGCACCGTATTTATTTTTAAGTTGGTGTAGCTATCGCATGTATACCAAGCGTCGATTTTTACCCAATAAAATTCATAGTAATGTGTGGCTGGGAGCCTTTCCAAGAACTGCAGTGAGCAATCTTGGCATAAATTGGCATGGTGTGATGGATTTAACCAATGAGTTTCCAGCTTCTGTACTTAAGGCCCCAATTCAAAAATATCTGCCAGTTTTAGATTTAACGCCACCTAAGCCGAAAACCCTAGTCCGTGCAGTGCGTTGGTTAGAGCGTACACAACAGCAAGGTGACGTGTTGGTGCACTGTGCTTTGGGATTGTCGCGAAGTAGCAGTGTAGTAGCTTGCTGGCTAGTTTGGCGTGGGCATGCTGATAGTGTTCAACAGGCCATTGCTATGATAGATACTAAGAGAGTAGGTGTAGTTTTAAGCAAAGAGCATGAAGCTAATATCGAACAAGCGCTAAAAGAGTTGGATTGAGATGAGTGATTCTGAGTTAAGCCACACTAAGCCTAAAGTGCATGCAAAATTAAGCGTGATTCTGTCTCTGCTCAAAGCATTTAAATTAGCCGAGCTGCTTGCTTTGGCGAATAATCTGCTTGCAATCGTTGCTTTCATATATACACCTGAGTTGCCACTCAAAGTGTTGGCAATATTAATATTAGCAGTGGGTTTGGGAGTTTTTTACTTTGCGCTACGTATACGCATAGATATTACTTTGTTTGAACAGTGGGATAGCTTTGAGATTAACGCGTTAGATGATGCGCTTAGCAACATCAACCCAAAGCATCAGACAGGTAGAGCTTTAGAGGAGAGATTACAAGGCAGTTATAGGCTATTTAACCGTGGGTTGGTATTGGTATTTGTGCAATTTTTTTTGCTGATAACTGCAGTTTGGTTGGCTTAATTTGAGCAATTGTTCATAGTCATTCAGTCATCAGGTCAACCAAATGTAAGTTAATACGTTTTTTAATCTCACAAACTGTATTTTGTGATTGGAGATAAAAAATGAAATTATTACGTTCTGCTGTTATTGCTTTAGCCATTGGTGTGGCTTCTATATCTACTGCCTCTGCGCGAGATTCTTTTAGTTTGGGTGTTAACATCGGCGGTTATGGCTATGCGCCACCAGTTGCTTATTATCCTGCGCCGCCTGTGGTGTACTACAGTCAGCCCATTTATTACCGTGCTCCGCAACCTGTGTATTATCAGCCTGCCGTTTCATACCAGTATTACAATGTAGGATACCGCGATTATGATAGAGGCTGGCGTCACGAAGGCCGTGAGCATCATGGTTGGGGTCATGGCGATGGTGATCGAGGCGATTGGAGTCGCGGAGGACACGATGAGGGGCGCCATGGCGGTCACCGCTAGTTTTAATGCTCTAATCGTTACCGTTTAACCTGTCGATAAGCCCCGTCATTAACTCGATGGTGGCTTGTTGACGGATCTCTTGACGATTACCTTTAAAGTATTTGGTTGTCGTTGATGTGGGTTTGTGAGCATCAGCCCAAGCAAAACAAACGGTACCGACAGGCTTTTCAGGTGTGCCGCCATCTGGGCCAGCAATGCCCGAGATGCTGCCAGTCATTTGCGCATGACTGTTTTTTAATGCACCGACAGCCATTTCAATGGCGGTTTGTTCGCTTACAGCACCAAAGATGTCTAAGGTTTGTGTGGATACTCCCAACATCTCAACTTTTGCTTGGTTACTGTAAGTCACAAAACCACGGTCAAACCACGCTGAACTTCCAGCTACACTGGTGACGGCTTCGGCAACCATGCCACCTGTACAAGACTCAGCTAAAGCTAGCGTATAGCCTCGCACTTTAAGTGCTGCGCCTAGTTCGGCAGCTAAGTTTGATAAAGCAACATCATCCATGTGCAACTGCCCACAGCAAACCCTGCAGGCCGATAATGGCGTAGACTGCAGCAAGTAAATCATCAAACATTACACCAAAACCATTTTTGAGTTTGGCATCAAATTGCCTGATGGGGAATGGTTTCCAAATATCGAATAATCTAAATAGTAAAAACGCCACAATCCACCACTGCCATTGGTTGGGTGTGAAAGCGAGTACTAACATCATGGCGACAATTTCGTCCCAAACAATGCTGCCATGATCTGATACACCAAGCGCTTTACCCGTTACGCCGCAGAAATAAATACCAATTAAAAATAAAGCAGAGATGATGATGAGTTGCGTTGATAAAGCATAAACCGAAATCAGCCAGAATAGTGGGTAGCCGATCAGTGTGCCAAACGTCCCCGGCGCCTTTGGCGCTAGACCGCTGCCAAAGCCTAGTCCAAAAAAATGGGCAGGGTGCTGTAACAAAAACTGTACATTTGGCAATTTAACTAAAGTGGTCAAAACCAGTTTCCTTAATGTTTAAAATTTCGTTATCTAAACCATGTAATACTAAGCCAGTATCGCTTGTAACGTGACCTACGCAACTTAACTGGAGTTTAGTCGTTTCACTTAATTTTACGATTTCTGCATGTTTTTCTGCAGGTGCTGTAAAGCATAGTTCGTAATCGTCGCCACCAGCTAACACCATTTTTCTCAGACTCTCATCACGCAGGTCTATTGGAAAGTCTACAAAAGTTGAATGGGGAATCCTTTTTAATTCTAGCGCTGCACCAATATTCGATTGTTCCAAGATGTGACCTAAATCTGCCAGCAAGCCGTCTGAAACATCAATCGCACTATTGGCTATATCTTGCAATGCTAAACCTAGGGTCACTCGTGGTTGCGGTTCATGTAGTGCTTTTGCACATGAGGTAAGGACGTCTATTGGCAATGTTATTTTACCTAGCATGTGCTGTAAGGCGATAGCCGCATCTCCCAATTTACCAGATACCCAAATTTCATCTCCAACCTTCGCGCCACCACGTTTTATTGCTTTGCCAATCGGTACTTCCCCCATGATTTGCACGCTGATGATGAGTGGGCCGCGCGTGGTGTCGCCACCGATTAAATCGACACTAAAGTTATCAGCACATGCAAAAAATCCGCGTGAGAACTCGGCTAGCCATGACGCATTAATTTCGGGTAAGGCAATGGCCAATGTTGCCCACTTTGGGTTCGCGCCCATAGCCGCCATGTCGGAGATATTCACGGCGAGTGATTTCCAGCCCAGTTGATAAGCATCACAATCTGTAAAAAAGTGAGTGCCCGCTACCAGCATATCCGCTGAGATGGCAAGCTCCATGCCTGTTGTCAGGCTAATTAATGCAGCATCGTCGCCAACGCCCAATTTCGTATCACGCGTGGCTCGGGTGAAGTATTGTTTGATTAAATTAAACTCTGGTGTCATTAAATTTAAATTCTATGGGCACTATTTAGAGCTACTGGAAGGCGCATTAAAGAAAGGAATTGGCGCACTTGCATAAACTGCAGATGGTAATTGGCCATTCCATTTTGCCGCTTTAGTTTGCTCTACCTCAATGCGGCGTAACTCCAGCACGTCTTTATTTTGTGCTAAGGCAGCATTTTGCACTTTCAGCGCATCAGCCTGTGCGGTGGCTAACTTCAAAATCTGATAGGCTTCACCATCTGCTTGTGCCTTTAGCGCACTAGCTTCAGCCTCGGCGATAGCGACTTTTTGCTTTTGTTCGGACTCAACGGTTTTAAGTTTATTCTCTGCGCCAAGACGTAATTGCTCTTGTGTCACTTTGGCACTGATGGCTGCCATATAGTCTTGGGAGAATGAGAAGTTGCGCATATCCACGTTAATAACTTGAGCACCATAGACTTCTAATTTTTTGCGCAGCGCATCTAAAATGTCACTGGAAACTAAAGAGCGTTTGCCAATTAAATCTGGCGCTGTATATCTAGCCGTTACTGCTTTAAACACTTCTTGCGTTGCAGTTTGTACATAAGATTGTAAATTACCGTCATGGCTGTACTTCTCAAATACTTCAGCGACTTTATCTGGTTTGATGCTATATCGCACCGTGAGGCTCACGCGCACGGGTTGAGTATCGCTAGTACTGCCATCAGCGTTTTCTACTGCAGCTTCTTCAGCACGTATATTGAAAATGCTTAAAGTTTGCCAAGGGGCAACTAACATGAAACCTTCGCTTTCAATTCCTTTAATCGCGCCACCAACAGTGACAACGCCACGACTACCTGTAGGCACGCTACGCAAAGGCCATAACCAAGTGAGCAAGACCACCACAATTACACCTATGACAATATATTTAATCGACGACTGTACTGAAGGACTGTTTTCCATGTGGCTCCCTTTTATTTTTTGTAGAAAGTTGTTGATAGGTATTGTCATGACGCTATTTTATTGCAGATTTTGGTCGAAACGCTTTAACTAAGATTTCATTGGTTTCAATATAAGGCGCGCCAATCAGATCTAAGCAGTAGGGCACGGCAGCAAATATACCATGCACCTTGGTATTGCCAGCTTCATCTTTTAAACCCTCTAGCGTCTGTGCGATAGCTTTGGGCTGGCCTGGTAAATTGATGATTAAGCATTGTTTGCGAATCACGGCAACTTGGCGTGACAATATCGCGGTAGGCACAAAATTTAAACTGATTTGACGCATCTGTTCACCAAACCCTGGCATTTCTTTATCAGCAACGGCAAGTGTGGCTTCTGGTGTCACGTCACGCAAGGTTGGGCCTGTGCCGCCTGTGGTTAAAATCAGACTACACTTTTCACTATCAACTAAGTCAATGAGGGTGGATTCAATTTCATCTTGCTCATCGGCAATCAATCGTGCAATCATTTGATAAGGGGTCGTTAGTGCACTATCAAGCCAGTTTTTGAGTGTAGGTAGGCCTAAGTCTTCATACACACCGCTGCTTGCACGGTCGCTAATTGAAACTAAACCAATTTTAATGAATTCTTTTGTCATTCGTTTGTCTGTAGTTAAATAGGTAAAAAAGCTAATCATAACATTATCAAGGTAAAGGACATTTTATGCAGCCAAATATCCAGCAATTCAGTAAGGAAACACAAACGCGAACCCTCGTGCTGAAGAGGCGAATGACTGGTAGCTTAATGTTGCTTAGTTTGTTGGGTTTAGGTGCTGTTTTATTAGCCCCCAAAGCAAATGCTTATGATGTGGTTAAGGCTAATTCAAATTTGTTTGAAGAAAAATATGTCGAGCAAAATGATCATCATCTTAAATCGCTGAAAGCCTCACCTGACACTACTTTAGAGATAAGTGAAAATCAAGAGGCTGATACTACTCGTATGCTAGAAAATGGCTATGACATGATGGGAACTTCTGAATTTGTTTCTGGAAAAATACCAGCAGAGTTAGCTAGAGTTTATGGAAAGAAAATTAAAGCTGATAGTGTTTTGGTGATTGATAAACCTACCTCACTCACAACTAATATGGTGAGTTTAGATGGCACTGAAGAAGGCAAAAAAATGATTCAGGAAGCCAATGAGGAGAACGCTAAAAATGAGAAAACCATTCATTACGCTAGTTACTGGGCAAAATTGCCTATGCCTTTATTTGGCGTACATGTCATTAAATTGGTAAAAGCCTCGGCTAATCCAAGTGAAGAGGGTGTTGCGCAACCTGGTCTAAAGATTATAGCCGTGATTAAAGATTCGCCTGCTGCTAAAGCAAGTATTGTTACTGGTGATACCTTGCTTAAAATAGGGGATGTCACGCTTGAAGTAGCTGATGATTTATTTGCGGCGGTTAAGCGCTATCAAGGTCAAGCAGTAGAAGTCGCATTTCGCCATGGCGATGAAGATGTTAAAACTACGGTTGCTTTGAACTCACGAAAATAGCAATCGCACATTCAAAGTAAAGCTAGATTTATTCTTCTAACAAATCTAGCTTAGCCGCAAGCCACTTAGTAGTTGTGGCTTGCAATAAAATCGTCAATAAAATTGCCATAAAAGTCACTGAGGCAATCACATCACTATATTGCACTTTCATACCCACAAGTATGCCCGCCAATGCGCCAGGTATTACGCCAGTTTCACGTGTCCAGCACATAAACAGCAACTCTTGAGCCGTCCATTTGGCGCGTCTATCAGGTAAAGCGCAAGCAAATACAGCGAGTGGTCGAGCAACTAACATGAATACAATAACTACCGCTAATGCAGGCCAAAAATATTGTTGAAGTAATGCAAAGTTCACTTGCGAGCCTAGCAATACGAAAATAAAAATTCGCATAATGAGTGATGTGGTGAGTATAAAATCCTCAAGTTTGCTTTCTTCGTTTTCTTCCATTTTAAAGCCGAGTAAATCTTTATTACCTAATACCATGCCAAATACAAATACCGCCATAAAGCCGCTGGCGTGTAGATTATCTACGCTTAAATAGGCGGCTGCGACGGACATGATGGTCACAATCGGCGCATACTCTGCTAGAAAACTATATTTTTCATGGGCAATAAACATAGCTGCTAAATAACCCAAAATAGCACCGCCTAACACACCTAGCAATGACTGTTGTAATAACGACAGTAAATTCTGGCTAATTGAAAAGCTACCGCCAGAAACCGCAACGCCTAATACGGCAAAGGTGAGTATCGCCCCCATGGCATCGTTAAAAGCTGATTCGCTCATTACAGTTTGTGCCACTTTTGCACGAATTTTTACTTGACGAAATACTGGTACCAACGTTGCGGGGTCTGTAGAAGCAATAACAGCGCCAAGTAACATGGCAAATATGAAAGGTAAGTGTAGAAAATACTGTGCGGCAAATGCTGTGACTACCGCGCTGATAAGCACACCGAATGTGGAGAGAGAGACTAAGGTTGGCCACACGCCTTTAAGTACATTTAAGCGTACACTCGCGCCACCATCAAAAAGAATGTAACAAGAGCCAAAAATGAGTAGCAACTGGTTAAGTGTCGAATCTACTTTTACATCAATAATGCCAAGTCCAGCGCTACCTAAGGCCATCCCAGCCAATAAAAACATCACAACATCTGGCACTTTTAACAAGCGCGCGATAAAGCCAGTCAACATACCAACGCCTAATATCATGCCTAGTAAAAACAGTAACTCTTTGGCGTGCAGAATAGCGGGCGAGTGTTCCATATTGATTAGCTAATTTTTTGTTTTGTTAATGGATTGGCTAGCGATGACAGCTTAATTATCAGGATTTAACTCATCTGTAGGTGTATAGCCAGCCTCGGCATCGCTATTGTCTTGAGATTCTTGAGTGATTTCACGTAGCAGTTTAAAAATCTCACGACTGCTCTTAGGCGGTTTATTAGCCTCAAGTTCTTTTTGCGCATTGCGAATCAAGGTACGCAATTGCTGGCTATCTGTTTTTGGGTGTAGCGCCATAAACTCAGAAAGCACATTGCTGTCAGCAATCATACGATCACGCCAGCGCTCTAAACCATGAAAATAAGCATTTTCGGCAGTGTGTTTACCATCCCAGCGTGCTAACTGTTCAAGAATTGGTGCGTTATCTAGCTCTCGCATCAATCTACCTAAATATTGGCGATGGCGTCTAATGGCGCCATTTGCCGTTATTTTTTTAGTATCAAGCACAGCTGTTGTTACCGCATCAGGTAAGTCTAACTTAAGCAGTTTGTCTTTAGGCAACTCAGATAACCTAACGCCAAGCGCTTGCTGTGCGTCAGCTTCAGCTTTAAGTTTGGTTTTGCTAATAGGCTCGTCAACGTCTGATTCAACTTGCTTATTGAATTCATTGTCTAATTCGCGGTCTTTAGCGGTCTTTTTAGGTTTTGCTGATATTTGAGGTTTCATAGTGCGGTATTATAACAGCCTAGATGTTGATAGACATTCCTTTAGTATTTTGTGCGTATTTTTATAGTAGAAGAGTTATGGCAGATTCTGGATTTAGTTATTCTTTAGATGAAATTAAGCAAATGTCGAGAGACGTGCTTAGAGTTGCAAAAGATTTAGGGGCAAGCTCGGCAGAGGCAGAGCTGAGTTTAAGCATCGGTCAAAACGTTTCGGTGCGCTTGAACGAGGTTGAAAACATTGAATACAACCGCGATAAAGGCATGTCCGTTACGGTATATTTTGGCCAGCAAAAAGGCCATGCCAGCACTTCAGATTTAAGCCCGTTAGCGATTAAAGATACAGTAGCCGCCGCCTGCAATATCGCTAAGTACACAGCAAAAGATGAGTTTTGTGGTTTAGCTGACCCGAATTTAATGGCGAAAGAGGCTCTGGACTTAGACTTGCATCATCCTTGGAATATCTCAGTAGAAGAAGCTATCGTTATTGCAAAAGAATGTGAAGCTGCTGCGCTAGGTGTGGATGCGCGTATTACCAACTCAGAAGGCGCTAGTGTTTCCACAAGTACAGGCTACTTTGCCTATAGCAATAGTCATGGCTTTACTGGCGGCTACCCAAGTTCGCGCCATGGTGTGAGTTGCTCAGTCATCGCAGAATCTGACGATAATATGCAGCGCGATTACTGGTATAGCACCGCTCGCGCAGCGGTAGATTTAGAGTCAGCCGCAGCTATTGGCAAGAAAGCTGGCGAGCGAACAGTCCGGCGTTTAAATTCCAAAAAAATTAAAACTTGCCAAGTGCCGGTGATGTTTGAAGCGCCGTTAGCGAGCGGCTTAATCTCCAGTTTAATTAATGCAATTTCAGGCGGCAATTTATACCGCAAGTCTTCATTTTTGTTGGATAGCTTAGGTAAGCAAGTTGCTTCACCATTACTTAATATTTATGAAGAGCCGCATCTCAAAAAAGGTTTGGCAAGTAGCCCGTTTGATAGCGAAGGCGTGGCA
The DNA here is from genome assembly GCF_000093025.1 of Methylotenera versatilis 301. Lineage (GTDB taxonomy): Bacteria > Pseudomonadota > Gammaproteobacteria > Burkholderiales > Methylophilaceae > Methylotenera > Methylotenera versatilis. Next base: position 2,400,327 of record NC_014207.1, on the reverse strand, counting down.
ACACAGTCGCGACAATTAGTACAAGATGGCGTATTGCAAGGCTATGTAATGGGCAGTTATTCTGCGCGTAAGTTGGGCATGCAAACGACAGGTAATGCAGGTGGAAACCATAATTTAATCGTGCAATCAGGCGCACAAGACTTCGCGGGCTTGCTAAAGCAAATGGGAACAGGCTTATTGGTCACGGAGCTACTTGGTAGTGGTATGAATATGGTCACAGGGGACTATTCACGCGGTGCGGCGGGCTTCTGGGTTGAGAGTGGTGTGATTGTGCATGCGGTAGAAGAAATTACAATCGCCAGCAATATGGCCGAAATGCTGAAAATGATAGTCGCGATAGGCAGTGACATTTGCATACAGGGCTCAAAGCAAGTGGGCTCTATTTTAATCGAGCGTATGACTGTAGCTAGTGAATAAGGCATTCGCACCGTAATAAAAAAGCCCCAGTAATGGGGCTTTTTTATTACATTAATTCAGCTTATTGGGCTGGGGTATCTGCTTTTACAGGGTCAATTGCTGTTTCAGTATCAACATCTTCAAAGTCATCTTTGGTTGATTCTTGAGGTGCTAGACCATCTTGAACCAAACTTGCACGTTTTTGCAAATAAGCGTCACGTGTAAATGCGTATGGATCTAATGATGCTTCATCAACTAAATCAGATGCAGTCAGTAACTCAGTACGTTTATCCAAGAATTGTGCAGCACGCAATTGGTTGCTCAGCCTGATTTGACCAATGTTGCGAGGGTAGGTGATTGGATCGGTAGTGAATGTGTCGAATACCAAACCAGTCGTATCACGCACGCTTGATGGGCCTAGTAGTGGTAAAACCAAGTAAGCGCCGTTGCCAACGCCCCAGTAACCTAATGTCTGACCAAAATCCTCTTTATGGTTTTTAATTTTATCCATGCCTGCGACATCAATAAAGCCAGCAATACCGAATGTGCTGTTAATGACAAATCGACCTGCATCAGTAAACGCATAGGCAAGTTTAAGTTGCAATAAATCGTTTAAAACGGTAGTGATTGAGCCTAGATTGCTAAAAAAGTTGTTGAATCCAGTACGAATCGGTGAGGGGGTGATGGTTTTATAAGCGGTAGCTACAGGTTTAATAATCGCTTTGTCAGCAACATCGTTAAATTTGTAAACGCCACGATTCAGACCTTCAAGCGGGTCTTTATTGCTCTGTGTGGCGCAGCCAGATAGTGCCGCCAGTGTTAGAACACAAGTAGCAAGGATAATAGTTTTATAATTTTTAATTGTTTTAGTACGCATGCAAGACCCCAAATTGTAGTTTTTCTCTGATTTCATCATAAAACGCTGTTTAAGGTACTTTTATAAACAGGTAGGCTAACTATATGAGCAACTACGGAAAAACGTATCATAACTTTAACTTAGCGGATGGACATTGTCCAGCATTTGCTTATGTCAGCCTTAATTTTAATGGCTTTTTAACTTATTTGAATTGATGATGTGAAGGGTCTTTTTGCATGCTTTTCATGATTTACTCGCGGTCAACTCGTTTAAGTGGCACAATTATCAATATAGATTTAACTTAGTAGAATTCATCAGTCACACATCATGTGACGTCAAAATTTAGGAAGCCGTGTGACTAAACATATCAAGATCTCAGATTTTTTAAAGCAGCATTTGCAAGGTGAGCATGGCGTTGCGCTTAATGCGATATTAAGTGATGTAGTAGATGCATGTAAAAAAATTGCTGTAGCCATTGATAAAGGCGCTGTGGCTGGCAATATGGGTAGCTTAGGTTCTGAGAATGTGCAGGGCGAAGTCCAAAAAGCCTTGGATGTGATTACTAATGACATCTTTGTTGAAGCTTGTCAGCGTAGTGGCTACGTTGCAGGCATGGTTTCTGAAGAATTGGTTGATGTGATTGATGTTGCCGATGAGCACAAAAAAAATGGTGACTATCTATTGATGTTTGACCCACTGGATGGCTCGTCAAACGTGAATGTGAATATATCGGTCGGTACTATTTTCTCTATTTTAAAAAGTGCAAGTAAAAAGCCAGATTTAGCTGATTATTTGCAGTCAGGAGCCGCTCAAATCTGTGCTGGCTATGCCTTGTATGGCACATCTACTATGTTAGTGTTTACTACGGGTAATGGCGTGAATGGATTTACGCTAGATGCAGATTCCAATGAGTTCTTGCTGACGCATCCTAATATGCAAATTGCTAAAGAAACGCAGGAGTTCGCTATCAATATGTCGAACTACCGTTTTTGGCGCGAGCCTGTGCAACGTTACATTGATGAGTGTTTGCAGGGTGAAGAGGGTGATCGTAAAAAAGACTTTAACATGCGCTGGGTGGCTTCAATGGTGGCAGAAGTGCATCGTATCTTGGTGCGTGGTGGCGTGTTTATGTACCCAACTGATACTAAATCACGGTCTGGGAAACTGCGTTTAATGTATGAGGCTAATCCTATGAGTTTTATCGTTGAGCAAGCGGGTGGTGCTTCAACGACTGGTTCACAGCGTATTTTGGAAGTGCAGCCTAGCGGCATACATCAGCGCGTACCAGTGATGATGGGCTGTAAAAGCGAGATTGATAGAATTGCTGCTTATCATCAAGTCACTGCTAAGCGGAAATAACTCTTAATTTGTGTTTAGTCACAAAAGCGGCTAGTTAGCCGCTTTGCAAATGGCGATGAACTCTTCCGCATTGAGTGATGCGCCACCAACCAAGCCGCCATCAACATCTGGCATACTGAATAATTTAGCGGCATTTTGAGCTTTCACACTGCCGCCATAAATAATACGGACTTTTGAGGCTGCTTCAGCATTACGTCTAGCGATGCGTTGCCGTATAAATTGATGCACTTCTTGTGCTTGCTCTGGCGTGGCGGTTTTGCCTGTGCCAACAGCCCATACTGGCTCATATGCAAACACCATATTCAGTTCCATCGCTTTAGCAAAATTTTCATCATTAAGGGTTGCCATTACGGCATCCATCTGGCTTGCAACGATAACTTCTGTCAGTCCCGCATCATGTTCAGCAAGGGTTTCACCTACACATAAAATTGGCGTTAGATTGGCTTTAATCGATGCATCAAATCTAGCGGCGGCGGATAGATTGGTTTCATGAAATAACACGCGTCTTTCCGAGTGTCCAAGCAGCACATAGGTGCAGCCTAGGTCTGTGAGCATGTGCGGAGAGACGGCGCCAGTGAATGCACCTTCTTCGAACTGGTTAACGTTTTGTCCACCCCATGCAATACCAGTGTTTTCTAGTAATGACCTTGTTTGGTGTAAGTATGGGTTTGGAACACAAACGACATAATCCGCACTTTTGTAATCACTTAATCCAGTAATCAGTGTGTTGAGTAGAGTTTCATTGCTATGGATATCACCATGCATCTTCCAATTGCCTACTACTAGGTTACGCCGCATTTCTTTATTCCTTATTTCTAACTCGCTAGACTTTTGATCAGCGATATTTTTGACTTATAAGTCGAGTTACTTTGATTTAACGATCGCATCTAATTCACCTGCCTTATAACGTAAAGCCATTTGATCGCATGAGATAGGTTTAATGAGTGCAGCTTGCCCTGCGGAGCCAAAAGCTTCGTAGCGTTCTTTGCAAATAGCACGCATGGCAACAGTAGAGGCGCTAAGGAATTTCCTTGGGTCGAATTCTTTTCTTTTTTCAGTGAAAAATTTGCGAATTGAACCTGTGTAAGCCATGCGTAAGTCTGTATCAATGTTGATTTTGCGCACACCGTGTTTGATACCTTCGACAATTTCTTCTACGGGTACGCCATAAGTTTCGCCCATATCGCCGCCAAACTCATTGATGATTTGTAACCATTCTTGAGGAACTGATGATGAGCCATGCATTACCAAATGCGTATTTGGGATGCGTGCGTGAATTTCCTTGATGCGGCTAATCGCAAGGGTTTTTCCTGTTGGAGGCTTGCTAAACTTATAAGCGCCATGTGAAGTGCCGATGGCGATAGCTAATGCATCTACACCTGTTCTGCGCACAAAGTCAGCGGCCTCTTCTGGGTCAGTGAGCATTTGGTCGTGGTTTAATACACCAACTGCGCCAGAGCCATCTTCTTCACCGGCTAAGCCCGTTTCTAAAGAGCCTAGTACACCGAGTTCGCCCTCAACAGACACGCCAATCGCATGCGCGATTTCTACGATCTTTCTGGTCACATCGACGTTGTATTGGTAAGTGGAGGGTGTTTTTGCATCTTCCATTAATGAGCCATCCATCATCACGCTTGAAAAGCCCGAGCGTATTGCCTGAATGCACACTGCGGGCGATTGGCCATGATCTTGATGCATGACAACGGGGATGTGCGGGTAGGTTTCTATGGCGGCTAGCACTAAATGCCTTAAAAAGGCTTCGCCAGCATATTTGCGGGCACCAGCTGATCCTTGTAGAATTACTGGGCTATTCACCTCATCCGCCGCTTGCATAATGGCGTGAACTTGCTCCATGTTGTTAACATTAAAAGCGGCTAGGCCGTAATCGTGCTCAGCAGCGTGATCAAGCAATTGACGTAATGAAACGAGTGCCATAATGATCTTTCAAATAATTAGAACATGTGTATGAGTATACTTAACTTGTGCGCTTGAGTTCTGTAATTGTGAGAGCTTTTTAATGGCGTAAATTATATAACACTTATGTCTTATATAAAACATATTATATGTTTTTATAGAGCGCTAGTGCTTGCAACCTTTGTGTGGCGTGGTCAACTACAGGTGCTGCGTAGTCTTTCCCTATGCTTAAATTTAGCTCTTGTAAGCGTAATAGCGGAATCAGCCATGGTGCATGAATTTCCTTGTCGTTGCACTTTGTCAATTCTGGCACATACTTACGAATAAACTTTCCCTGTGCATCAAAACGCTCACTTTGCGTGATTGGATTAAAGATGCGAAACCAAGGTTGTGCATCGCAGCCAGTGCTAGCGGCCCATTGCCAGCCGCCATTATTAGCACTTAGGTCAAAATCGATTAATTTTTCAGCAAAATAGCGCTCGCCCCAACGCCAATCTATCAGTAAATCTTTCACCAAAAAGCTCGCAGCTACCATACGCAAACGGTTATGCATAAATCCTGTAGTGTTAAGTTGTCGCATAGCGGCATCTACAAGCGGGTAGCCCGTTTTGCCATCACACCAAGCTTGAAAAAGTGCGGTATCATTTGGAAATTTTAAAGATTCGAACTCTACTTTATAAGCTCTACCTGCGGCAACACTTGGGTTGTGATGTAATATTTGCACATAAAAATCACGCCAGATAAGTTCGCTTAGCCACGTCTGTGCGCCAGTATTAGCCGATTGCATAGCCTCGCGTGCTAGATGGCGTATAGAGATAGTGCCAAAACGTAGGTGTACGGATAAATAAGAAACACCTTTTATTGCAGGGAAGTCCCTCGCATCTTTGTAACGACTCATACGTTCTATAAAGTCATTAAAGAGTGTTAGACCACCTTGCATTCCAGTGGGTAACCTCATGCTAGCCAAATTTGTGTGCTTAAACCCTAAGTCCTCTAAACTTATAAACGGACTGGCATTAGTTTTAGCCAAGTTGTTTAAATGGTTATCGACTGGATAAGCTTTGAAAAAGAAATCATTAACTGTTTTAAGCCACATGTTTTTATAGGGTGTAAATACACAATAAGGTTTGCCAGAGAGATTTAACACTTCATCTTTTTCAAAAATCACATGATCTTTGTAATGATGAAATGCAATACTGCTTTTATTGAGCTGCTCAGCCACATGCGCATCGCGAGTAATGGCACTAGGTTCGTAATCATGGTTGGTAAATACGGCATTTACTAAAAGTGTGTTGGCTAATTTTGGAATTTCATCGCCAGCGTTGCCATGCAGCACAATTAAATCGCTACCGTGTTTTTGTAGCGAAGTTTTTAACTCACGCACACTTTCCCAAATAAACTCTACTCGGCGATCTGCCTTATCATTTAACTGATTAAGAATAGCGGTATCGAATACAAAGACGCAATACACTTTTTTTGAGGATTTTAATGCGTGGTATAGCGCTGCATGGTCGTAATCTCGTAAGTCACGTCTAAACCAAACTAAAGATTTTTCATAGGTTGATTTTTGCTGTGCTTGAGACATATTTACTCGCGATGGTAGGGGTGATTAGTAATGACAGAGTGCGCGCGGTAAAGTTGCTCAACCAGCAATACGCGCACCATCGCATGTGGCAATGTAAGCTTAGAAAGCCCCCATAACCAATCGGCTTTCTGTTTGACTGAAGTATGCAATCCATCAGCGCCGCCAATGATGAGTGCCACATCACGGCTTGAAGCTTGCCAGTCTTTGAATTTATCTGCAAGTTGCAGTGTGGTGACTTCTTGCCCGCGTTCATCTAGGGCAATGCAAAAGTCTTTACCAACAGCTTCTAAAATACGTTTTGCTTCAATGAGTTGAATGTTCTCAGTGCTGTTACCTGCGGCACGTTTCTCAGGCTTGATGTCGATAATTTCAACTGTAGCTTCGCGCGGCATGCGCTTGGTGTATTCTGCGCAAGCGGTTTCGACCCAGCTTGGCATTTTGTGGCCGACAGAGATAATACGCAGCTTCATGTACTAGCCCTGCTGGCGAGAGAGTTAATTACTCAGCTTTGATATGGCCGCGGCGGCTTTCAGCCTCGCCCCATAATTGTTCTAGGTTGTAGTAAGCACGAGTGGTTGGTACCATGATGTGTACAACGATATCATCTAAATCTACCAATACCCATTCGCCTTCTTTTTCGCCTTCTGTACCGCGAATGTGATAGCCTTTTTCTTTCAGTTTTTCGCGCACGTTGTCGGCAATCGCTTTTGCTTGGCGGCTTGATGTAGCTGAAGCTACAATCATGTAACTGGTCATGCTCGTCAGTTTGCGAACATCCATAGGTGTGATATCGAAGCCTTTAATATCTTCGATGGCGTCAATCACCGCTTGTTTCATTGTTTCTAAATAGTTTACTGCGTTTACATCAATTGTCATTTAAGCGGCCTGTGCTGGTATTGCATTGCGTTGAGATTGTATGCGGTTGTGATTGTCCACATACACAAGTTGGGGAGAGAACTTTTGTAGTTCTAATTCATTATAATTCGCGTAACTGGCAATAATCATAATATCGCCAGGCGCTGCTTTGTGAGCGGCTGCACCGTTTACTGAGATAATGCCTGAGCCACGCTCAGCTAAAATCGCGTATGTGCTAAAGCGCTCACCATTGGTTACGTTGTACAAATGAATTTGCTCGTACTCACTAATGTTAGCGGCTTCAAGCAAGTTTTCATCAATCGCACAACTGCCTTCGTAATGAAGTTCGCTGTGTGTCACATGTACACGGTGTAATTTAGATTTAAGCATTGTTCTTTGCATAATGCAGAAAACTCTTAGATAGAAAAAACAGTATTATAGTGTATTCAACGGTTTATAGTAACTTAACATCTATTCACTACTAATAAAAGCCGTGCGACTCAGGCTTTTATTTTCAAATATTGTCTGGGAAGATGTATTAAATATTGAAAGTAAGATTGTCGATTAGACGGGTATTACCTAGTTTAGCGGCACCTAAAACAACTAAATTCGTATCTGTGCTGCTTGCAAGAAGTAGCGTTAGGCTAGAGCGTATTGAAATATAATCAGCCAGCCAACCTTGGCTATTGAGTGTGGATTTAGCTTGTAGCTCTAGTTGAGCATAATCTTTATTGCCACACATTACTGACTGAATAATGCTCTGCAAGGCGCTATTTAATTGGCTTGCAGAGGCACGCTGTGCATCAGTTAAATAGCCGTTGCGCGAACTCATCGCTAAACCGCTAGGCTCGCGTACTGTATCCACGCCAATAATATTAATTGGCAAATTAAATTGTTTCACCATTTGTTTGATGATGAATAGTTGCTGGAAATCCTTTTGACCAAACACGGCAATGCTAGGTTGTACCATATTGAAAAGCTTCATTACCACCGTCGCAACACCAGCAAAGTGACCTGGTCGCGAAGCACCACAAAGCTCGTTGGCAATTGATGGCAGTGTAATCGACATGGTTTGATTGAGATTTATACCGTCAAAGTCCTGGTACATCTCCTCAACACTTGGTGTAAAAACAATACTTGCGCCGGCAGTTTTTAATTTCCCACAATCCGCCTCTAGAGTGCGTGGGTAGCTCGCTAAATCTTCATTCGGACCAAATTGTAATGGGTTTACAAATATACTGACCACCACGCATTCTGCGTGTTGCTTTGCTACTTCAACCAATTGAATATGACCCGCATGCAAGTTGCCCATCGTTGGTACAAAAGCGACATTCGATTGGTTTTTTAAAACGCTTCTTAATTCGGCTATGGTGTTAATAATTTGCATGAAAATAAGACTTAGAGAAATGACTTAATAGCTATGTTCAAGCGCTGGGAAGGTTTTATCTTTAACTGCTTTGACATAGGCTTCAACTGCAGATTGCACGCTATTGGTATCTTTTAAGAAATTACGCACGAAACGTGGAGATTTGAATTCGCTGGGTTTCTTACTTGCAGGGCCTGTGTAGATGCCGAGTAAATCTTGAACCACTAGTACTTGTCCACTGCAATCAACCCCAGCGCCTATGCCTATAGTTGGTGTTTTAATGGTTTCGGTGATTTTTTTGGCTAGGGCAGCAGGCACCATTTCCAGTAAAATAAAACCAACACCAGCTTCACTCATGGCGATAGCATCTTGCATGATTTGCGCGGCGCTTTCATCTGTTTTACCTTGAATTTTGTAGCCACCAAGCTGATTGACCGATTGTGGTGTAAATCCTAAGTGAGCACACACTGGAATACCTCGTTCCACTAAGTAACGAGCCGTTTTCACCTTGCTACCGCCGCCTTCAAATTTCACCATGTGTGCGCCTGATTTAATCAGCCATTCAGCATTTTTGTAAGCAGCTTCATTATCGTGTTCATAGCTGCCAAGTGACATATCCGCCATGATAAAGGTATTTAAAGCTCCTGCAGAGACGCTTTTGGTGTGGTAAGTCATGTGATGCATGCTGACATTGAGCGTATTTTCAGCACCTTGCAACACCATGCCCAGTGAATCGCCTACGAGCAGGATATCTACACCGGCTTCTTCAGAAAGCTTTGCAAAAGTGGAATCGTAACTGGTCAGCATGACGATTTTCTCGCCTGCCGCCGCCATTTCATGTAATTGGGCTAAGTTCATTTGGAAAGCTAATCAAAGTTCGGATTAAAGAATTCGCGCTGACCTTTAATTTGCATAATACGGTTAAGCAACAGCTCCAGCGCATCTTCATTTTTTAGCACATTAAGTTTTTCATTATTCACAATCAGTACTGGTGAAGCGTCATAATTATGAAAAAACTCGCTATACGCATTTGCTAAACGCTCTATATATTCACGCGGAATGTCTTGTTCGTAAGTGACACTGCGCTCTTCAATACGCTCCATCAGGGCGTCAATAGGCGTTTGTAGGTAAATCACCAAGTCTGGTTTAGGCGCTTTTAATTGCAAATGCTGATAAATGTTGTGATATAGCGCGTACTCTTCATCATCCAAATTCAGTCGCGCAAATATCGGGTCTTTTTCTAAGAAAAAGTCAGCAATAATTGGTTTGGCGAACATGTCACGCTGGCTCAAATCTTTCATCTGATTAGCGCGCTGAAACAAAAAAAACAGCTGTGTAGGCAATGCATAACGTTGTGCATCTTGATAAAAGCGCGGCAAAAATGGATTCGCTTCGGCTTTTTCAGATAAATAATCTACAGGAAATTTATCGGCTAACATTTTGGCCAGCGTAGTTTTGCCGCAGCCAATAGGGCCTTCAACAACGATATAAGGGTATTTATTAAAAATGCTCATGCGATTAGTGTGCTGCCTATAGTTTTGTAATGCCAGTAAATTGCTGCTCGTGAATCAATGTCGCTATTTTGCCATGATTCGGGATGGATAATTGTGCTGCGATTTCAAATAATGGTAATAAAACGAAACCGCGTTGATGCATTCTTGGATGTGGCAATATGAGCTTGGTGGACTCCATGCTTACATTCTCATAAAGCAGTAAATCACAATCTAACACCCTGGGAGCATTGGGGAAAGGGCGTTCACGCCCAGCCTGATTTTCAATTTCCAATAGCGCATCGAGCAATTCAAGCGGGGCTAAATCTGTTTCAAGCTCCGCTACTGCATTAATAAAGTCTGGAATCTGGTTTAGTTGCTCAGCTTCGTAGCCTATCGGTGCCGTTTTATATAAAGATGACTTCTTTATCACACGTGTGTTTGGTAGGTTTTCAAGTGCTGCAAAGGCAGATTCTACTTGTGAAATTGGGTTTGCTAAATTACTCCCTAGCGCAACAAAAGCTTGTTTCATAAATACAGGAATTTACTCAGTTGTGCTAATAGTAGAGCTTGCACCAGCAGGTTTTTTGCGACTTCTCTTCTTACGTTTTTTAGGTGCGGTATCTGCTTGTAACATGGCTGTACGACCTTCACCATCAGCGTTAGCGAATTCAGTCCACCACTCGCCTAATTCCATTGGTAACTCACCAGATTCACAACGTAAAAGTAAAAAATCATAGCCAGCGCGGTAGCGTGGGTGTGTAAGCAAGCCAAAAGGTCGCTTTCCTGCACGTTGTTCAAAGCGTGGCTGCATGCCCCAAATTTCTTTCATGGTGGCGGTGTAGCGGTTATGAATCGCCATTTTCTCAGCTTGAGTGGCAATCACTTCACTCATCGCCATGTGTAACGCTGGAATCGCGTGCTGACCTTCTGCTTTGTAGCTTTCCCAAGCTGCTAACATTTCATGCCAGAGTAGGGTGGCGAATAAAAAGCTCGGATTAGCTGATTTGCCAGAAAGGATGCGGTCGTCAGTATTTTTGAGTGCCAGCATGACGAAACGCTCACCCATCGGCTGTTCAAGCACTACATCTAACATCGGCAATAAGCCATGGTGCAGGTGTTGCTCACGCAAAGCACTGACGCTTTCCATGGCATGACCAGACAAAAACAACTTGAGCATTTCATCAAACAAACGGCTAGGCGGTACGTCTTGCAGCAAATCTGCCATTTTGGCGATAGGTGCTTGCGTAGCTTGATCGATCTTTAAGCCTAACTTTGCAGACAAACGCACTGCACGCAGCATACGCACGGGGTCTTCGGCATAGCGTGTTTCAGGTTTGCCTATCATGCGCAGAACGCCTGCTTTTATATCGGTATAGCCGTGGTGAAAGTCCAATACCTCTTGGCTGGCTGGGTTGTAATAAAGCGCATTAGCTGTAAAGTCACGGCGAACAGCATCATCTACTATTGAGCCAAATACATTGTCGCGGATGATGCGACCTGAATCCGTGGTTTTAGAGTCACCTTTTGGATTACCCTCAGTTTCTAGGTGGCTACCGCGAAAGGTTGAAACTTCTATGGTTTCATCCCCAAATAGTACGTGTACTAATCTGAATCTTTTGCCGATAATGCGTGAGCGTCTAAAGATGCGATTCACTTCTTCTGGCGTGGCATCAGTCGCTACATCAAAGTCTTTTGGCGTGCGGTTAAGCAGTAAGTCGCGTACTGCACCACCGACAATATAAGCTTCAAAGCCTGCTTTATGTAAGCCTTCGGTGGTTTTTAGCGCAGCGTTGCTTAACAAGTCACGGTCAAATTTATGTGTTTTATGTGCAATTACCGTTGCGCCATGATTAACACTATCGACATTTTTATGCGCTGTTTTTTTAGTTCTAAGTGTCGGGCGATGCGTAGGCGCTTGCTGTGTTTTAACCGCCGCGACTTTAGCGTGCTCAGGTTTGGCACTATTGGGCTTAAAAATTCTATCAAGCAGTTTTTTAATCATGGTCGAATTATAACTTACGAAGAGAACTTCTAAAAATTAAGCTAAAAATTAAGCATGCTCGTTTTTCCAAAGAACGTCATTCACGCCAGCCTCTTTGTTAATGACGCGGCACATGACAAACAATAAATCAGACAAACGATTCAAATATTGCAGTGAAATATCGGTAACCTTCTCATTACGATGAAGCTCAACCAACTTGCGCTCGGCGCGTCGACACACAGTGCGGGCAAGGTGGCAGTACGCTGCGGCTTTGGTGCCGCCAGGTAAAATAAATTCTTTTAGTGGCGACAATTGGCTGTTGAGTTCATCAATCACGTTCTCTAAATCACTGATGCGGGATTGCTGCAATATGACATAACCTGGAATGCAGATTTCACCACCCACATTGAATAAATCATGTTGAATCTGGGTAAGAGGTTCAACAAGCTTGTTGGGCAACGCTTCGGTCATCATCACACCAATGACTGAGTTTAGCTCATCAACATCGCCCATTGCTTCAACACGCAAGCTATCTTTGTTGATGCGGCTACCATCACCCAAGCCAGTTGTGCCGCTATCACCTGTGCGGGTATAAATTTTACTGAGTCTGTTTCCCATAATATTTCCTCTATAATACGTGCATTGTAACTGATGACGACCTTGTAATGAGCGCTCAAACCATTAAGTCTAACGAAACACCTGTTAATAAGCCCATTGAAAAACCTATTGCCGTATTCGATTCTGGCGTCGGCGGAATTTCCGTTTTAAAACATATACAGGCGCTATTGCCGAATGAACAATTGCTTTATGTGGCTGATAGCAAATACGCGCCATATGGCAACAAAACAGCAGCAGAAATTCAAGCACGCTGCTTTGAGATTGCCGAATTTTTAATGGCTAAAGATGCCAAGGCGCTTGTAGTGGCTTGTAATACAGCGACTGCCGCAGCCATTGACTCGTTACGTGAAAGGTACTCTTTACCAATAATAGGCATGGAGCCAGCAGTTAAACCAGCCGCCGAAGCTTCCAGAAATGGCATTATTGGCGTACTGGCAACCACAGGTACACTTAAAAGTGCCCAGTTCGCAGGCTTACTAGAAAGTTATGGTCGCAATGTAAAAGTAGTGACGCAAGCTTGTGTCGGCTTGGTTGAATGTATCGAGCGTGGAGAGTTGGATGCGGATAATACCAAAATGCTCATCCAGCAATATTGTGCGCCCTTGTTAGCTGAAGGTGCTGATACGATTGTGCTAGGTTGTACACATTATCCATTTGTGCGGCACCTGATTGAGCAAGTGGTTGGTGCTAATGTCGCATTGATTGATACTGGTGCGGCGGTCGCAAAGCAATTGAAAAGACAATTAGAAGAAAAAGGTTTACTGTCAAACCGCACTGCAGAGGCCGATGCACAGTTTTCGAAGAGTAAGGTGCAGTTTTGGACAAATAGTGAAAATCCAAATGCTAAAGTAGTGATCGAGCAGTTGTGGGGCGGTGATGTAAAGGTGTTAATGTTGTAGCAGTTGAATAGCTCAAAGCTACAAGCTGCTAATGATGCGCGACGACTTCGCCTGCTTTAAGTTTATATTTTGTGCCACAGTAAGGGCATGCAACGTGGCCGGTTTTAGCTACATCTAAAAATACACGTGGATGAGAAGACCAAAGCGCAACTTCAGCAGTTGGGCAATGTAAAGGTAGGTCTTTTGCAGAGACTTCAATTTCGTTTATGTTGGACATACTGATTTGCTCCCAATTCGTTATTCCCGCCTTCGCGAGAATAACGACCAAAAATTCTAATGGTGTGAATAGTTAAACTTTTACAAAGTTAAACCAGTGTTAACCAATTAGCATGTTTAGCTGATTTGCCAGTCACTACATCAAAATACATTTTTTGTAATTGCTTAGTGATAGGGCCAGCTGTGCCAGCACCAATTGCGCGGCGATCTAATTCGCGAATCGGTGTCACTTCAGCGGCGGTACCAGTAAAGAAAGCTTCATCTGCGCCATATACTTCGTCGCGTGTGATGCGTTTTTCAATCACAGTTAAGCCGATTTCAGCAGCAAGCTGAACAATCGTATCGCGTGTAATGCCTTCTAGCGCGCTAGTCAGGTCTGGTGTGTAAAGTTTGCCATTGCGCACAATAAATATGTTCTCGCCTGAACCTTCAGCAACAAAACCATCTACATCAAGCAACAAAGCTTCTTCGTAGCCATCTTGTGCAGCTTCTTGATGCGCTAAGATTGAGTTCATGTAGTTGCCGTTAGCTTTGGCTTTACACATGGTGATGTTCACATGATGACGTGAAAATGAAGATGTTTTTACGCGAATGCCGTTATCTAGCGCTTCTTGACCCATGTATGCGCCCCATTTCCAAGCGGCAACAATCACGTGGGTTGACAATGTTTTAGCAGAAATACCCATCGCTTCAGCGCCATAAAACGCCATTGGGCGCATATAAGCTGACTCTAGATTATTTTCACGCACGGCTGCTTTCTGCGCTTCCATCATCTCTTCTTTTGTAAATGGCATTTTCATTTGCAAAATGTGCGCGCTACGAAACAATCGGTCCGTATGTTCTTGCAAACGGAAAATGGCAGTGCCTTTATCAGTTTTGTAAGCACGAACACCTTCAAACACGCCCATGCCGTAGTGCAAAGTGTGTGTTAAAACGTGTGTAGTCGCGTCACGCCAGTTAACCATTTTACCGTCATACCAAATTACGCCATCACGGTCTGCCATTGAGGTTGGAATTGCCATTATTGCTGCCTTATTAACGAATTTTGTAAAAGCATTATTGTAAACTAAAGCGCGGAATTCTTAGCGCATGTTAAAATCAAAAGCGTATAAATTTAAAACTTATTTGGAGTTTTTTGTGCAACATTTACTAAAAGCAATCTGTCTTGTTGTTTTCTTAAGTTTTTTATCGGCTTGCAAGCCTGCGGGCGAAGCCAGTCAGTTGGTCGCAACTGATATTACAGGCGCAGATTTTGGCCAATCATTCAGTTTGACGGATCACACAGGTAAAACGCGTACGCTGGCTGATTTTAAGGGTAAGGCGGTAGCATTGTTTTTTGGCTACACACATTGCCCAGATGTTTGCCCCACCACGATGCTGGATTTAAAACAAACCATGAAGCTACTTGGACCACGTGCTGATGAAGTGCAGGTGCTTTTTGTTACACTTGATCCAGCTAGAGACAGTCAAGAAGTGTTAGCGCAGTTTGTACCTTCTTTTGATAAACGGTTTATTGGGTTGCGAGGAGATGAGCCAACTATCGCTGCTACAGCAGCCACTTTTAAAATCTATGCAAAGAAAGTAGAAGCGCAAGGTAAGGGCGGTTATACCTTAGATCATAGTGCGGGAATGTATATATTTGATAAAACAGGAAAAATAAGGCTGTATGTCGACTACGGAGAGAAGCCTGCCGATATTGCCAATGATATTAAGCAAATACTCTGATACGAAAATTTGAAGTTTAAAAAGGGGCGCTAAGCCCCTTTTTTATAATTGAATTGGCTAATCTGGCTTAATTGCTTGGTGCTGTGCCATATTGATTATCTGCTGGGTCGCTCGGTTGAACCAACAAGTAAATCATCGCAATCCAACCTAAAATTGGAATAATCCAAATCAGTTGAAACCAGCCACTTTTGTTTGTGTCGTGCAAACGACGAGCACCTACCGCCAATGAAGGTAAGAATGTTGCAAGTGAAAAAGCCCATGAAACATAGCTGCCTACAAACTCTAACACCACAGCGACTGCGAAACAGAACAAAAAGAACCACCAAAACTCTGGTAGTTTTGCGCGGCCGCTAAAATCTACATATTTTTGAAAGCACGCCTTTACTGCATCTTGAAAGTTCATTTTGCCCCTCCAGTTATTTTATTAAGTTGTTGTAGCGCTTAAAATATTAGCATGTTAGCCGTGCAAAGAATATTAAATATGGTTAACTTTAAAACCTGTGTAGTTGGGGTGATATGGCTTTTAATTCTTTTTCAGCGGCTTTGTAATCTGGAAAAATACTTTCAACAGTCGCCCAAAACTTGGCTGAATGATTCATTTCTTTGATGTGTGCCAGCTCGTGGCAAACCACGTAGTTGATAATGTGCGGTGGAGCTTGTAGTAAGCGCCAATTCAACCGAATCTCTTTTTTTGAATTGCAGCTTCCCCAGCGTGAGGCCGCGTTGGATAACGTGAGCGATGTGAATTTAACGCCCAGCTTGCTTGAGAAAATCTCTAAACGCCTTGTAAAATCAGTGATGGCCTGCTTTTTGTACCATTGAACCACTTTACGCGCGATTAACATTTTATCTTGATTTGGCATCGCCAATTGCAAAACACCTGGCTCATACTCCACCGCTTTTGAGCGGACATTGTGCTCAATTGTTAACGTCATCGCGTTACCTAAAAGTAAGAGCTGTTCGCCATGTCGCCATTGTATTTCTGGTATTTTATTTGCAGTGACGGAGGCGAGTTTTCTAAGCACCCAGTCTGCCTTTTGCACAATGATGTCTTCAAGCTGCGATTGTGAAATGCGTTTAGGGGCATGTATAACCAAGCCCGTTTGTGTGATTTTTAAGCCTACAGTGCGGCGTTGGCGACGTTCTAGCTGGTAATGTAATTGATCGCCAGAGGGTAATGTGAGGGAGTGGCTCATTAATTTAGTGTGAGCATCTCAGCTTCAATCCAGCCTTCAACTTGGTGATTTAATGCATCTGCCTTCAAGCCTGCTGTTTGAATCGGTTTACCGATGTGCATTTTAATCACGCCCGGTTTTTTGATGAACGTGTTTTTAGCCCAATATTCACCTGCATTGTGCGCAACTGGCAGTACTTGAGTTTTTGTGTGCGTTGCTAACCATGCGCCACCAATGTGATATTTACTGCGCTCGCCTGGCGCAATACGTGTGCCTTCTGGGAATATCACCACCCAAAATCCACGGTTTAACCTTGCCTGACCGTTTGCGACTAATTTTTTAAGTGCTTCACGACCAGCGCTGCGATCAATGGCGATAGGCGATGACATGGCTAAACCCCAGCCAAAAATTGGAATCCATAATAACTCACGTTTTAGCACGTAAACTTGCGTTGGAAAAATAGCTTGAAAAGCCAGTGTTTCCCAAGCAGATTGGTGCTTAGACAGCACGATAGTAGGTGTATCTGTGATGTTTTCTAAGCCTGTAATTTCATGGCGAATGTTGCAAGTAACTTTTAGCCACCACAACATACTGCGCGCCCAGCCTGAGATTAAATCGTTACGCAATATCGGGTTAAGCGGCATGGCGAGCAGGGCAACTAGCGTGAAAATTGGCGCGGTAATGACTTGGCCGATAAAAAACAACAAAGAACGCAAAAATAGCATACTGACTTTCGAGAGTGTTTAGCCGTGTGTTTAGGTTTAGTCTAGCTCGGTGACAATGCGCTGCACAGCTTCTGCTAAATCTACGCAAATCCAAGTGTTTGGCGGTAAGGCTTTTTCAGGGTTTTGTTTTGATGCAGCTAAAGTCGCCTCACCTTTACCTGTAAGCACTAAAATAGGCTGGCAACCAGCGCTGGCAAAGGCTTGCAAATCGCGTAGCGCATCGCCCACAGCAGGCACGCCATTCATTTCCATTGAAAAACGTAGGCCAATTTCTTCTATCATGCCTGTATCAGGCTTGCGGCAATGACAATGCTCATCCGCTGCATGAGGGCAATAAAATATCGCATCGATTCGCCCACCTACAACAGCTAACTCTCTATGCATTTTGTCATGAATGTTATTGAGCGTGGTCATATCAAACAATCCGCGACTAATGCCAGATTGATTAGTCGCCACCGCCACTCTAAAACCAGATTGATTCAGCAAGGCAATCGCCTCTAGGCTACCTGCAATAGAAATCCACTCATTTGGACTTTTGATGAAATTGGCAGAATCTTGATTGATCACGCCGTCTCTATCTAAAATCACTAATTTCATGGGTGGCTCGCTTTGTTGGTTAACTAGCTAGTTTAGATAAATCTGCAACACGGTTCATGGTTTGGTGCAAAATCGCCAATAAACCAAGACGGTTCGCTTTAAGCGCAGGGTCGTCAGCATTTACCATGACATTGTCAAAGAAAGCATCCACAGGTGCTTTTAAAGCCGCGAGTGATTTAAGAGATGCTGTGTAATCGCCACTTTCAAACAACTTATCAGCTTCAGGTTTTACTTTGCTTAATGCATCGTTGAGTGCGATTTCAGCTGCTTCTTGCAGTAAGTTAGCATTTACTTCAGCTTTTACTTCGCCTTCAACTTTTTTCAGAATATTACCGACACGTTTGTTAGCGGCGGCTAGGGCAGGGGCTTCTTCCAAAGCTGAAAAGGCACGTACTGCATTTAAACGCTGAGGAATATCACTTAAAATTTCTGGGTTAAGTGAAAGTACTGCCTCTACTTCTTGTGAGTTTGCACCTTGCTCACGTAACATATTAGCAACTCGGTCAGAGAAAAATGCTTTTAATAATTGATAGTTTTCAGCACCAAGTCCTTTAAATGGACGTTCTGCAATGCGAATTAACTCATTAAGAGATAGCTCCAATTTTTTCTCAATTAATATTCTAATAACACCGAGTGCTTGACGGCGTAAACCAAACGGGTCTTTATCACCAGTAGGTTTCTCACCGATACTGAATAAGCCAACTAAGGTTTCTAATTTATCAGCTAAAGCTACAACGACGCCTATTGGATTACGCGGTAACGCGTCACCTGCAAAGCGTGGCTTGTAATGGTCTTCTATAGCGAATGCAATGTCATTTTCCAAGCCTTCATGCTGGGCATAGTAGCGCCCCATAATGCCTTGAAGCTCAGGAAATTCACCAACCATATCTGTCACCAAGTCGGTTTTTGATAGTTTTGCAGCAATTGAAGCTTTCCCTGACAGCGAGTCACCGTAATAAGCATCTTCATTAAGTAAAGCTTTACCTATATCTCTTGCGATTTCACGAACACGCTCAGTACGTTCGCCTTGAGAACCAAGCTTGTTGTGGTAAACCACTTTATTTAAACCCTCTAAGCGGCTTTCCAAAGTTTTCTTACGGTCTTGGTCAAAGAAGAACTTGGCATCAGCAAGGCGTGGGCGAACAACGCGCTCATTACCACCGATGACAGCACTGGCATCATCAGGGCTGATGTTAGAGACAATCAAAAACTTATTGGTTAGCTTGTCGTTAGCATCAAGTAGCGGGAAGTATTTTTGATTTGCCTTCATAGTCAAAATCAAACATTCTTGCGGTACTTCTAGGTAAATTTCTTCAAACTGACCGAGTAGCACATTTGGGCGCTCAACAAGTGCAGTAACTTCGTCGAGCAAGGCTTCATCTTCAATCGGTTTTAGATTTTGTTTAGCTGCGGCAGCGTTGAGTTGACGTACGATTTCTGCACGGCGTTCAGCAAAGCTGGCAATCACTGCGCCTTCGGTTTTCAATTGTTCTGCGTAACTATCTGCGTTTTTTAAAACAACTGGAGAAACTGCAGCTTCAAATCTGTGACCTTGGGTAGCATTACCAGCTGTTAAACCAAGCGCGGTAACCGCAACCACTTCATTACCATGAAGCGCGACTAAGCTATGCGCAGGGCGCACAAAGTTCACGCTCGTCCAGCCATCGGCTAATTGATAAGTCATGACTTTTGGAATCGGCAGTTTTGAGATTGCTTCATTCAATGCGCTTTGCAAGCCATCTTTAAGCGAAACGCCTTTTTGCAACACATCTAAAAACAAAGCTTCATTCTTGCCATCTGCTTGCTTGGTTAAGTTTGCAACAGCGCTTTCGTCCAAGCCCATGCCATTTAGACGCTTGATTAAAGCGGGTGTTGGATTGCCGCTCGCGTCTAAGCCGACGCTAACAGGCATAAGTTTTTGTGTAGAAGTTTTATCTGGCGCGACCGCTAGTATATTTGTTGCATGCACTGCAAGGCGACGTGGAGATGCAAAGGCCGTAACAATTGTGCCAACAGCGGCTAAACCTTGTGATTTAAGCGTTTCAAACAATACGTTTGAAAATGCCTCACCTAGTTTATTCAGGGCTTTCGGCGGTAGTTCTTCTACAAATAATTCTACTAATAAATTTTGCATGCTCATTATTTTTTCGTCATTCCCGCGTAGGCGGGAATCCAGTCAAGTAAGTTGTTCATATAAATCTTGCCATTCAGGATTGTATTGCTCAATCAGGCGTAATTTCCAAATTCTATTCCATTTTTTAAGTGCTTTTTCACGAGAAATCGCTGACTCCATATTTTCGTGAGGTTCATACCATATCAACTGGTGAACTTTATTCTTTTGTGTAAAACCATCTATAGCATTATTTCTATGCTGCCAAACTCGAGTGATCAGGTTTGATGTTACGCCAATATACAGTGTTCCATTTCTACCACTGGCCATCATATAAACACAGGGTTGCATATTTATCTTGCCTAGATTCCCGCCTGCGCGGGAATGACGACACTGGAATTTAAGTTTATGCTGCGGCTTTCTTAGCTAATTCTGTTAATACTTCATCTGCCCAATCTTTGGGTGCCATTGGGAAGCCAAGTCTTGCGCGGCTTTCCAAGTAGCCTGCGGCGACTGAACGGGCTAGATTGCGAATGCGACCAATATAGCCTGCGCGTTCTGTGACTGAAATCGCTCCACGTGCATCTAGCAAATTGAAGGTATGTGCGGCTTTTAGCACTTGCTCGTAAGCAGGTAGTGAAAGTTTTTCTTCAATGAGATGCAAAGCTTGTTTTTCATGTGCCGTGAATGCGGTAAACAAGAAGTCAGCATCTGAGTGTTCAAAGTTATAGGTTGATTGTTCTTTTTCATTTTGCAGATAGACATCGCCGTAGCTCAAACCTGCTGTCCAAGTTAAGTCGTAAACGTTGTCTACGCCTTGTAGATACATTGCCAAGCGCTCTAATCCGTAGGTGATTTCACCTGTAATCGGCTTGCAGTTAATGCCGCCGACTTGTTGAAAGTAGGTGAATTGTGTGACTTCCATACCGTTTAACCAAACTTCCCAACCCAAGCCCCATGCGCCTAGCGTTGGATTTTCCCAGTCATCTTCAACAAAGCGAATGTCGTTCTTTTTTAAATCAAAACCAAGCGCTTCAAGTGAGCCTAAATACAGCTCTAAAATGTCCGCTGGTGCTGGTTTTAACACGACTTGAAATTGGTAGTAATGTTGCAAGCGGTTTGGATTTTCACCATAACGGCCATCTTTTGGGCGACGGCTTGGCTGCACGTAAGCCGCTTTCCATGGCTCTGGGCCTAATGAGCGCAAAAAAGTCGCGGTGTGTGAAGTCCCTGCGCCAACTTCCATGTCGTAAGATTGCAGCAATGCGCAACCTTTATCGCTCCAGTAGTTTTGCAGGGTGAGAATAATTTGTTGAAAAGTGAGTGCCATGGTTTGATTCTAAGGTTCGATTCTAAATGGTTCTAGTCTAATAGATTTAAGTCGTACAGCTTTAAATCGTAGTATTTAAGAAAGTAATGATTTTACTTTGTTTTACGCTTACTTGCCAAAAAATTGGGCAAACAGATGATGGTGAGACCAACCAAGCAAATAATCAGAAACAGCCAGTTGCCCCAACGTACATAAGGCGTACTGCCACTGTAACCTTGCGCCATGCCATTCAACGTAGTTTCAGTAAAATGTGGCGCATGAGCTAACACATTGCCATGCGGGTCGATGATGGCGGTTGCGCCAGTGTTAGTTGCACGTAAAACGGTACGACCAGTTTCTAAAGCGCGGGCTTGTGAGAATTGCATATGCTGATACGCGGCATTGGATTGTCCATACCAAGCGTCATTGCTGGCATTCACCAAAAGTGTGGCGGCGGGTAATTGGCGGATGATTTCTTCGCCAAATACGTCTTCATAACAAATGTTGATGGCGACATTTTCACCAGCGATATTCATAGGTTGTTGGTGAATACTGCCTCTGGTTAAATCACTGAGTGGCATATTAAGCAAATCGCGATAAATCCAGCCGAAAGCCACTTTTAAGGGGATGAACTCGCCAAAAGGTACTAGGTGCGACTTGCGGTAAACTTCAGGTTTGCCGCCATCAATACTCATTACGCTGTTGAAATACTCATCATTTTCATGCTCAACCGCGCCGACTAGAATTGCGCCTTGATTTTTAACCGCATGAGTTTGCAAACGCACGATCAGCTCTTGCGGAATTTGGCTGGAAAGCACAGGCATGGCTGTTTCCGGCATGATGATAAGTTTTGCTTGACTCGCCTCAGCCATGTGAAGGTATAGGCTTAAAGTCTTTTCAGCGACTTCTGGTGACCATTTAATATCTTGCGCGATATTGCCTTGTAGTAACGCCACTTGGATTGGTTTGGATGTTGCCGCAGTCCATTCAACCAGTTTTAGTAGGCAACTTGTCACCAAAATGAGTACCAATAATGCAATCGTGTTACGTTTCCAAATAACAGATGCAGGTTTTTTAGCAAGCCAATAGCCAATCAAACTCGCAATAAACACCGTGATCATAGAAACGCCATACACGCCGATAATCGGCATGTAGCCTGCCAATGGGCTATGCGGCACTTGGCTGTAGCCCATGGTGAGCCACGGAAAGCCAGTGAAAATCCAGCTGCGTGTCCAATCAGCTAATCCCCAAAATATAGGAATGCTGATGAGTAATTGTGAAGATTGAGGCTTTGAGATTTTTACACTGAATGCGCCGACCAGAGCCGTGAATAAGGCCATAAATGCACATAACAAAAATGTAGCTAAACCAGCCGCTGCACCGGGCATATTGCCAAAGTCGTGCAGGCTGATATAAATCCAATAAATACCTGTGCTAAATAATCCTAGGCCATAGATAAAGCCTGACATGGCTGCTTGCTTTGGGGTGCAGTCCTGATGCCAAAAGTAGAATAAGCCTATGAGCGATACAATGCTGAAGGGATAAAAATAGAATGGCGCAAAACCAAGCACGCATAAGGCGCCAAGTAGAAAAACTGTGATTGACCTAATGAATCTATTTTTTATGATTATTTGCATGGGCTGAATTGTAGCTTGATAGCGTCAGATAACAAAAATTTACGATCTAAACACAGTGAAAATATCGTGTCGATTGACATGAAATACCTTTAGAACCTATATTACGGGCTGCTACAACAATTAATTTAATTGGTCATCTTTAATTTTATGGGAGAAACGTATGAGCATGGCATCTGAGTTTAAAGAATTTGCCTTAA
Organism: Methylotenera versatilis 301; assembly: GCF_000093025.1. Taxonomy (GTDB): domain Bacteria; phylum Pseudomonadota; class Gammaproteobacteria; order Burkholderiales; family Methylophilaceae; genus Methylotenera; species Methylotenera versatilis. Next base: position 2,377,314 of record NC_014207.1, on the reverse strand, counting down.
AAGGCAATGTAATGGATTTAGCTGTCGGTGTAATTATTGGCGGTGCTTTTGGTAAGATTATTGACTCAATGGTGGGCGATATTATTATGCCTATCATAGGAAAAATCATTGGTAATGTAGATTTTTCAAATATGTATGTCGCACTTAGTGGTCAAGCCGCGGGTTTATCTTTAGCTGATGCTAAAAAGGCAGGCTCAGTGCTTGCTTACGGTAACTTTTTGACTATTTCAATTAACTTCCTGATTTTAGCTTTTGTTATTTTTCAAATGGTTAAAATGATGAACAGAATGAAAAAAGCAGAACCACCTGCAGCGCCAGCACCAACGCCAGAAGACGTTGTGTTGTTACGTGAAATTCGTGATGCATTGAAAAAATAATATTTTGCACAATATTCTGTATTAGTAGAACAATAAAAAAGGGCTTTTAAGCCCTTTTTTTACCACTTAATTTTGAGGTCAGTTTTCATTAGTATCAGATAACACTTCCACCATCACGGTGTGTAAGCGGCGGCTATCTGCCCGAAGCACTCTAAAGCGTAAGCCACTCAGTGTGATTTCATCATCTCGCTTTGGTAGACGACCGAATTGATGTACCACTAAACCGCCGATGGTCGAAAACTCTTCATCACTTAAATCTGTGCCAATAGCTTCGTTAAAATCTGCAATTTCTGTCAGTGCTTTGACGCGATACTGTCCGTCAGCATTTTGAATGATATTGTCTTCATCTTCGTCGTAGTCGTATTCATCTTCAATATCGCCGACGATTTGCTCAAGCACATCTTCAATGGTGACCATGCCTGCTACGCCGCCATATTCGTCAACGACAATCGCAATATGGTTACGATTGCTGCGAAACTCTTTAAGCAGAATATTCAAGCGCTTCGATTCAGGGATGAATACTGCAGGGCGCAGCATATCCCGCACTTCAAAGTCTTCACCGGCGTAATAGCGTAATAAATCCTTGGCTAATAATATGCCGATGACATCGTTTTTGTCATCCTCAATGACAGGAAAGCGCGAGTGGGCGGTTTCAATGACATGTGGTATGAATGTTTCAGGAGGGTCTGTGATGTCGATGACATCCATTTGAGAGCGCGGAATCATGATGTCGCGCACTTGCATTTCACTGACTTGCAGCACACCTTCAATCATGGCGAGCGAGTCTGCATCCATCAAACTGTTTTCGTAAGCGCCGTGCAGTAGCGTTACAAGTTGTTCACGGTCTTCAGGTTCACGTAGTAAAAAGTGACTGAGACGTTCTAACAAGCTTGGCTTGTTATTTAACTTATGATTAGTGGGTTTGTTGCTAGGTTTTTCCGACTCGGCAGCCATTAGTGGCGTCCTATGTAATGAGATAGGGATTAGCATACCCTAATTTTGTGATAATTGCAGTCTCTAAACTTTCCATCAGTTCCGCCTGCGCTTCAACTTCATGGTCATAGCCATGCAAATGCAAAATGCCATGCACCGTTAAATGCGCGTAATGGGCTTCAAGCGGCTTGTTTTGCGCGAGCGCCTCTGCGGCAACCACAGGTGCGCAAATGATAATGTCGCCCATCAGATGTGGTTCTTCAGTGAGCGGAAATGTCAGCACATTGGTCGCATAATCTTTGCCCCGATAGGCTTTATTAAGCTCGCGGCCTTCAGCTTCATCGACGATTCTTATCGCCGCTTCGGTATCAACCCGAATAGCGGCTTTTGCCCATAGTCTAAACTGCGATCTGCTGGGCAAATCATTTAAGGTTGAAGCGTATTGAACTGCCAAATTAAGTGTGGGCATATTGTTTTAAGTTGGCAGTGAGTAGTAGTTGATTAATTGTTATTTGATTGCTGAGTCGGGCAATCTACATACGGATAGCGCACATGCCCAAAACGGATAATAAGAATGGCAATCGCAATTAAGAAAATTGAGCCTGATAGCGCAAACATACGCCATGCATCAATCTCTGCGACTTCCAATACCAAATATCGCGCTAGCGCAATAATGCCGATATATAGTGGATAACGCACAGGTAAGCTGCCAGAGCCAAGATAGTGGTTGAGCATAGACATGACTTCTAGGTATAAAAATAGTAATAGCAAATCACCTACTGTAATCGCACCAGCTAGCCAGATATGCGTAATCGCCTGAAATACTGCAAAAATAGTGGCAAATGCAATGGTAATTAAGACGGTTTGTTCGACATAACCAAGTCCGCGCTGCATGAGTTTGCTAAATTTATTGGGCGTCATTTTTAAACCTGAATCTTCAAATGGAAAATCAATTATACCTTACTACTTGTAAGGTTTTATTTCTCGTTATTTTTCTCGTATTCTTCATAGGCATTGACGATTTTTTGGACCAATGGATGGCGTACTACGTCGGCAGATAAAAAGTGCGTCATGGCGATGCCTTTGATGTCTTTTAACACTTTCTGTGCTTCGACCAAGCCACTTTTTTGGTGGCGCTGTAAGTCAATCTGCGTCACGTCGCCAGTAATCACGGCTTTGGTGCCAAAGCCAATACGCGTTAAAAACATTTTCATCTGTTCAGGCGTTGTGTTTTGCGCTTCATCCAGAATAATAAAGCTTTGGTTGAGCGTACGTCCGCGCATATAAGCCAAAGGCGCAACTTCAATCGCACCGCGCTCAAACATTTTATTCACGGTATCGTAACCCGCTAAGTCATATAGGGCGTCGTATAAAGGGCGTAAATAGGGGTCGACTTTTTGGTTTAAATCGCCCGGTAAAAACCCTAGTTTTTCGCCAGCTTCTACCGCTGGGCGCACTAGAACGATACGTTTTACTCGGTCACGACTCATTGCATCCACTGCGCTGGCAACCGCCAAATACGTTTTACCCGTACCAGCAGGGCCAATGCCAAAAGTGATGTCATGGTCTTGAATCTGCTGTAAATAGGCAATCTGTCTAGGTGTGCGGCCATGTAACTCCGTGCGGCGTGTCATTAAAACCGGGGCGTTTGAAGTGGCTACATCTTCAGGCTTGAGCTTATTGATTTCTACTAAACCCAACTGAATCTCATCAAGACCAATTGGATTCTTAGCACGAATATAAAAACTCTCAATCAACTGCACCGCCAAGCGCATATTGTGCACCTCGCCAGTAAAGCGCATGTGTGCACCACGTCTTGCGATTTGTACTTCTAGCGCATCTTCAATTTGCTTGATATTTTCATCAAGCACGCCGCATAGATTGGCTAAACGTGAGTTGTCTTCTGGGGTTAGGTTGATTTCCATTGCGACTCTAATTTCAATAATTAAACAATTTCGCCGCGTAAGCGTTTAGGATTGCTCACATTGGTAATACGTACGTTCACGAATGTGTGTATCAGGCTCTTATCTCCTGCAATGTCGACAATACGATTATTGTCGGTTTTGCCTGCTAGCTCATTGGCGTTTTTCCATGAGGCGCTTTCAATCAGTACGCGTTGAATGGTGCCCAACATTTGCGTGCTGATGCTTTTACCTAACTCTTCGTTAATCGCTTGCAGCTTTGTTAATCGCGCTAATTTTACTTCTTGTGAAGTTTCGTCAGCGAGGTAAGAGGCTGGTGTACCTGGGCGTGGGCTGTATAAGAAACTAAAGCTGTAATCAAAACCTACGTCTTGCATGAGTTTTGCCGTAGCTTCAAATTCCGCTTCTGATTCACCTGGAAAGCCAATGATAAAGTCGGAAGTGAAAGTAAGGTTCGGGTTTGCCACGCGCAGTTTGCGTATAGTGGATTTAAATTGTAGCGCTGTGTAGTTGCGCTTCATCGCCATCAACACGCGGTCACTGCCAGCTTGTACAGGTAAATGTAATTGCACCGCTAGTTTTGGAATGTTAGCGAAGCAATCGATCAATCGCTGACTCATTTCATTTGGGTGGCTAGTGGTAAAGCGTATGCGTTCCACCTGCGGAATTTCGGCGATGTATTCAATCAACATCGCCAAATCAGCTTCTAAGTCATTATATTGGGCGCGGTAGGCATTCACGTTTTGTCCGAGCAGGGTAATTTCTTTCACGCCTTGTTCAGCCAGTTGTGCGGCTTCAGTCAAAATAGCTTCAAACGGACGCGAGACCTCTTCGCCACGCGTGTAAGGGACTACGCAGAAGCTGCAATATTTACTGCAGCCTTCCATAATGCTAAGAAAAGCACTGGCGCCTTCGATGCGAGGTGGCGGTAAATGGTCAAATTTCTCAATTTCAGGGAAGCTAATATCTACCTGAGAAACACCGCTAGATTGACTACTTTTAATCATGTCAGGCAGGCGATGCAAAGTTTGTGGACCAAATACTACGTCAACATAAGGTGCACGTTTAATGATGTTATCGCCTTCTTGACTCGCCACACAGCCGCCCACGCCAATCACTAAATTAGGATTAGCTTTTTTGAGTGGGATAAAACGTCCAAGATGGCTAAATACTTTATCTTCAGCTTTTTCACGCACGGAGCAGGTGTTGAGCAGAATCACATCAGCATCTTCAGGCGTGAGTGTTTCTACCATGCCGTCGGTCGCATTAAGCATATCAGCCATGCGCGATGAGTCGTACTCGTTCATTTGGCAGCCAAAAGTTTTAATGAACACTTTTTTAGGTGAGTTGCTAATGGGCGTAAGGATGTCTAGTTTTTTTTCAGTGGTTTTCAAGGCTGTTTTTTTGTGGCTGCTTTTCAACAGCCGCGTGCGTTTGTAAAGCATAATTTTAACGCATTTTGCTACACCTAGTACTAATTACCTTGGTCTTATAAAAAGCCTAATCAATGTGCTGCTGACGATTTAAGTATGCGCTAACTTCTTAATCCATTAAAATTACGTTTTTATCTAACTCATCTAAAATTATATCAAGGGTCGTCTATGCACGCAGTGCTTCGTAACAATCTATTTTTTGTTAAAGAACAAGTGGGTATGTTTAAAGCCGCTAACAATTACGATATTTATGACCCTAGCACTAATCAAAAAATAATAGAATGCCGTGAACCTAATCTTGGCATTTTTACCAAGATTTTTCGCTTTACCGATTACAAGCGTATGACGCCCTTTGATGTAGAAGTGCGTACGCCAGAAGGTCAAAATATTCTAAGCGTGAAGCGTGGTTTTTCTATATTCGATTCAAGAGTAGAAGTGTTTGATGAGTTAGGTAAATTAGCTGGTACATTCAGCCGCAAGTTCTTTTCGATTGGCGGTAAGTTTGATGTGCTAGATGCCCAAGGGACGGTGATTTGTACATTACAAGGCAAATGGACTAGCTGGGATTTTAGATTTATGAAAGGCGAAAAAGAGCTCGCTAACGTTTCAAAAAAATGGGCTGGTTTGGGTAAAGAGCTGTTTACCAGTGCAGATAATTATATGCTGACAATTGATAACAGCGTTGCCGCTAATGATACGGCGCGTGTGCTGATTATGGCAGCAGTGTTATGTATCGATATGGTGTTAAAAGAGTAGGTGACTCATCGTCACTCATTAATTCGTAATGTATTAAGTAGCGTATTCAGTTAATCAAGGCATTAAAGGCTAGGCATGCAAGCACTTCCCATTTTTATTAATATTACTAACCGCCGCTGTGTGGTCATCGGCGGTGGCGATGTGGCTGCGCGTAAAGTCACGATGTTACTTAAAGCGAATGCGGCTGTGGAGCTATATTCGCCTGAACTATGCCATGAGCTAAGTGATTTAGCTAGTGCAGAAAAAATCACTCATATCAATGCCAACTTTCAGCCAAGCCAACTTGAAGGGGCATGCTTGGTGATTGCAGCCACGGATGATGAGGCCGTGAATACGGCTGTTTCGCTTGCCGCAAAGGCGCTTAATATCCCAGTGAATGTGGTTGACTCACCTGCTTTGTGCACTTTCACGATGGCATCCATCGTTGAACGCTCACCTATCGTCATTGCCATTTCAAGTGAAGGGAATGCTCCAGTATTAGCGCGTTATATACGTACAAAAATTGAAACCATGTTGCCTGCAAGTTATGGCCGTATCGCTGAAATTGCTGGTGAATTCAGAGATAAAGTCAAAGCAAAGTTTACCACTACGCAGCAACGCCGCATTTTTTGGGAGGGTGTGCTGCAAGGACCGATTGTAGAGCGTATTTTGTCTGGGCAAGATGAGGCGGCAAGAAGAGCGTTAGATGATGTGTTGTCTGATAAAGCAGATCCTAAGCATCATGGAGAAGTCTATTTGGTGGGTGGCGGTCCAGGCGACCCAGATCTGCTCACATTTAGAGCTTTGCGACTTATGCAGCAATGTGATGTTTGTGTCTACGATAAATTAGTCAGCCCAGAAGTGATGGAGTTGGTACGTCGGGATGCAGAGCTGATTTACGTAGGTAAGTCTCGCGATCAGCATACACTTCCACAAGAAGAAATTAACGAGTTATTGGCTAGACTAGCACTAGAAGGTAAACGCGTACTACGCTTAAAGGGCGGCGACCCGTTTATTTTCGGGCGAGGTGGCGAAGAAATTGAAACCTTGATGCAACGCGGCGTACCATTTCAGGTGGTGCCAGGTATTACCGCAGCAAATGGTGTTTCTAGCTATGCTGGTATCCCACTTACACATCGAGATTATGCGCAGGCTTGTCTGTTCATTACAGGCCATTTAAAAGAAGGGAATGTAGACCTTGATTGGGTAGCGATGTCGCGCCCTCGCCAAACCGTTGTGATTTATATGGGCTTGGTTGGAATGGAAAAGATTTGCGAGCAACTCATTGCCCATGGTGTATCGCCAGATATGCCTGCCGCAGTGGTTCAGCAAGGCACCACACAAAAGCAGCGCGTGGTTGTGGCAACGCTTAAAGATTTAGCTGCGAAAGTTAAAGAGGCGCAAATAAAAGCGCCATGTCTGACAATTATCGGCGAAGTCGTTCACTTGCGTGAGCGTTTGAATTGGTTTGAACCAGGCGCTAATTAACTAGGTGCCAACCACAATATGAATTGAAAGTTTGAAGGGTTTATTCCCCTTAGCTGGTAATTTGCATCACCTATATTTACTGTTAGTATTTACGTCTTAATATTCGGTCGGCATGACAATAATGTTACTTCGTAATAGGTACATTCTGCTCGTTACAATTAGCTACTTCGTGCTGGCGTTGCTATGGATATTTCTATCGGATCAGCTCTTATCAATTTTTACCGACATTAACTCTATCGTCTGGCTGTCAACAGCAAAAGGCGTCTTCTTTGTATTCGCTTCAGCCTTAGGTTTTTTCTTTGCTCTACGCGCAATGCCTTTATCAAATGATGCAAGCAATCTACGCCTGCAAGACGTCGTATTCTCAGGTGTTTTGTTTGAACGCAGATCCGCTTGGCTCACTTACGTATTTGCTATTATTGTAACTTTGCTGATGCTGTTTGTACGCATGCATATGGGACTGAATGCGGATCACCGACCGCTCATGATCTTGTTCATGCTGCCAATTCTATTAAGTGCATTACTTGGAGGCTTGGGCCCAGGTTTACTGGCTACCTTTTTAGCTTCAATTGGCACCGACTACTTAGTGATTCAGCCCTTACATAGCTTTGAAATTTCAGATAAATACGACTTGATTCAATGGAGCACACTGATTTTTAGTGGGCTGATATTGAGTATATTTAGTGAAATGTTAATGCGTATGAGGGCGAGGGCGGAAAATAATCTCAAGTTGCTCAATGTCGCGGTATCTGGCACAGCAGATGCGGTTTTCGTTAAAGATAAGATAGGGCGCTACCTCATTGTGAATCAGGCAGCGGCCAATTTTGCTGGCATGCCCATGGCCGAAATACTAGGAAAAGACGATTACTTCCTTTTTCCAGAAAGCTCAGCTAAAGCCGTGATGCTGCAAGATCAAAAGGTTATGGACAGCAGACGTACGCAAAGTCACGAGGAGAGTGTAGTCTCGTTTGGTGGTAAATCTATGGTTTTTGATGTGACCAAAGGGCCAATGTTTGATGCGGCGGGGAATGTGATTGGTCTATTTGGTATCTCACGTGATATTACTGAGCGTAAGCAGGCTGAGATTAACTTACAGATTGCGGCAGTAGCATTTGAGTCTCAAAATTCAGTAATGATTACGGATGCTTCACTCAATATACTCAGAGTGAATAAAGCGTTTACCGATATTTTCGGATACACCGCAGAAGAGGCGGTAGGTAAAACTGCTAAGTTACTGAGGTCCGGCTCACAAGATGCTGATTTTTATGAGCATATATGGCATGAGGTTAATACGACTGGCTCATGGCAAGGTGAAATTTTAAATCGTCATAAAAATGGTCAGTTGCTTTCTAATTTGCTTTCGATCTCTGTCGTTAAAAGCAAAGATGGTGTTGTTACCCATTATGTAGGCTCTCATGTCGACATTACTGAGCGAAAGGCTGCTGCTGATAAAATACTTCATATTGCTTTTCATGACTTACTCACTCAGCTACCTAACCGACAACTTTTCAATGATAGGCTCAAGCAAGCGATAGCCTCTAGTGCGCGTACCTCTCAAATTGGCGCGTTGCTACTGATAGACTTAGATAACTTTAAGACGCTGAATGATACGCTAGGGCATGATATAGGTGATTTGTTACTTCAGCAGGTTGCAGAGCGCCTTAATTTAAATGTACGTGAAGGTGATACTGTCGCCCGCCTTGGTGGCGATGAGTTTGTTATTTTATTAGAAGACCTTAGTGATAATGCATTAGATGCAGCCACTTCTGCAGAAGTGTTGGGTGATAAAATTTTAGTTGCACTTAATCAGCCATACGTACTTGGTTCAAATCATTATCACACTACGTCTAGTATTGGTGTAACTATGTTTGAAGGACACCAGTTGATGATAGCGGACCTTCTAAAACAGGCTGATATTTCTATGTATCAGGCTAAGAAGGCTGGGCGCAATACGTTACGCTTCTTTGACCCAAAAATGCAAGAGGCTTTTAATATTCGAGCCACGTTGGAAATAGAGCTTCGGAGAGCTCTTGAAAGTAAGCAGTTTCAATTGTATTACCAAGTGCAAGTCGATCAATTGGCACGTCCATTTGGGGCAGAGGTTTTAATTCGCTGGATACATCCTGAGCGTGGCATGATTTCTCCATTAGACTTTATCCCACTTGCGGAAGAAACGGGTTTGATTTTACCTATTGGAGAATGGGTTCTCGATACGGCTTGTGCTCAGCTTGAGGTTTGGCAAAAGGAAAAATCGACAAAAAACCTGACGTTATCAGTGAATGTTAGCGCCAAGCAGTTTAGCCAAGCAGATTTTGTGCGGCAAGTTCAAGCTAAGCTGAGTCGATACAATGTTAAGCCGCAACATCTGAAATTGGAGCTAACCGAAAGCATCTTGCTAGAGCATGTCGATAACATCGTCATTTCTATGGTTGCTTTAGAATCTATAGGCGTGCAGTTCTCGTTAGATGATTTTGGTACAGGGTATTCATCTTTACAGTATTTAAAAATGTTGCCATTGAACCAGCTCAAAATCGACCAATCATTTGTTCGTGATATTGTTGAGGATAGCAATGATAGATCTATCGTCGGTACAATTATTGCCATGGCGAAGAACTTAGGTTTTGAAGTGATTGCCGAAGGCGTTGAAACTGAAGCACAGAAAGAGCTTCTGCTAAGTAAAGGATGTCAACACTTTCAAGGATACTTGTTTGGCAAGCCTATGCCTATTGAGCAGTTTGGTAGTTTATTAAAGTTAAAATAACAATAACAATAACAATAACAATAACGCGCGAGTTATTAGCTTTTAATTGGAATACTTAGTCTTGCTTCTAAACCACCTTCTGGGCGGTTAATTAACTCTAGTTTGCCATGATGTAATTTGGCAATGCGGTCCGCAATCGCTAAACCTAAGCCGCTACCACCTGCATTGCTACGTGCGGTATCTAGTCTTTCAAATGGGCGTAGTAGCTTTTGTAAGTGGCTTTCAGGAATCCCAGGGCCGTTATCAAACACACTTATCACAATATGTTCAGCCGTGACTTTGCCTGCTATGCGTGCTTGCCCTTTGCCATAGGCATAAGCATTCCCTACTAAATTGTCCAACAAGCGTTGCATGGCTAATGGCTTGATGGGAATGAAGTAAGTGGGCGCTAACTGCACTACTAAGTCACGCCCAGCGCGGAGTTGTCTGTCATGCACAGCTTGTAATAAGGTGTTGATGTCTATCATTTGTGTGGGCTCGCCTTCGACACCTTTCACAAAATCTAGAAACTGATGAATGATGTTATCCATGTCGGCAATGTCTTGTATCATGCCGTTTTTTAGGCTGCCGCAACCCTCGTCGGGTAACATTTCGACGGATAAACGCAACCTTGCTAGTGGCGTACGAATGTCATGTGAAACACCTGCAAGGATCAAGGTTCTTTCTGCATCAAGCTCAGCTAAAGAATCTGCCATTTTATTAAAAGTTTCATTCACTTCACGTAACTCAGCAAAGCTGCCTTCAGGCAATTTTTCAGGTTGTTCGCCTTTACGTAGTCTATTAGCAGCATTCATTAATAGGTGCATGGGTCGATTAATCCGCAAGGCAATAAAGTAGCCACCTGCTAGTGAGAGCAGCAATATCAATGCCCCCCAACCTAACCACTGCCATGGAAAGCGACGCTCAACATGCAGTTTAGGAATGACTACCCAAAAATCATCTTGCCCGATATTAAAGCTCACCCAAAGTCCCTGAACGCCATAGTGGTTGACGGTAATAATCGTTTCTACGCCTAGTCTTTCCTTAATCTTTTCAGCCACCATATTGATAAATGGGTCAGGAGGTAGAGGTTCAATGTCCTCCATAAAATCGGCGTAATAAACGCGCACGCCCTCTTTACCTGTGAGTTCAGAAAGCAAAGCTAAGCGCAGATTGTCTTGTGAGGCAATCAGCGATGCACGGGTGTAGTTCACTACGGTAACCGCTTGCAAGGCTGTGGCCTCTGCGCGAGGTTCGCGTTCAAAATACTCAAAGATTTGCAATGAAGCAATTTGCCCAATGGCTAGTAAAAAAGCAATGAGCAACATGCCTCGTGCGAGCAATGTTTTAGGTAGAAAAGTGAATTTCAAACTGAGTGTTCTGTAATTGGTTTAGTCATGTTTTGAAAGACAAAAGTATTTATGAATAATTCAGACGCAACTAATCGCCCTCGCTATTTAATTAACTTTTGCTAATCAATCTTGGCCTTAGTCAACTTCGCCATCAGGAATAAACACATAACCGAACCCCCACATAGTTTGTAAGTAGCGTGGGTGCGCGGCATCAGGTTCAATCAGCTTGCGTAAACGTGATACTTGCACATCAATGCTGCGGTCAAATACATCTAGTTCACGTCCACGTGCAAGTTGCATCAGTCTATCGCGAGATAGCGGCTGACGGGGATGGTCCACAAATACTTTCAGCAAGGCAAACTCGCCGCTGGTAATAGTGACAGAAGCACCGTCTTTGCTCAGTGAGCGGGTAGACGCATTAAATATAAATTCGCCAATTGTCACGCTGTCGGTATTCGCGGCAGGTGCACTTGGTTGTAAGCGCTCATGTCTGCGCATCACTGCGTTAATTCTGGCGAGCAATTCACGCGGATTAAATGGTTTCGGTAAATAATCATCAGCACCCATTTCTAAGCCAATAATTCTATCAACTTCATCACCGCGTGCTGTCAGCATCACAATGGGTAACAAAGTGCCAGATCCACGCACTCTACGACAAATAGACAAGCCGTCTTCACCAGGTAGCATTAAATCTAGCACTAACAGATCTACAGGTTCAGCCGCTAAAACGACATCCATCTCTTTAGCATCAGAAGCCACTTTCACTGTAAAACCTTGCTCCGTCAGGTAGCGCTGCAATAACTCACGTAAGCGCACATCATCATCAACTACTAATATTTTTTTATTTTGATCAACCATAGTTATTTAGCTCGCGTCTTGTTATTCAGTTAATTGAAATTGACTTTTAATGCAAATATGATGAAACTAAGTTTAATGTTACTTTGTCAAAAATCAGAATATTAAACCATTACAAAGTGTAAGCTAAATTGAGTGAATTTAAAATAACGCCATAAATTAAATCAGGCAAACTCAACTTAGCTTTAGGGGCTATAAATGACCACTTTTTTATCGTTACAATTAATTACAATTTCAATGTTCAATGAAACAATCAGTTAACAATCGTACTTCATTATGATGCGGTTAAGTTAAGCTAATTTGTTTTTCAACTTATTTATTATAAAGTTAGAGCATTGATTAAACTCACTTCAAAACGTATTTTAACAGTTAAATACACATGCATCGCGATGTGTATGGGCTTTGGAATGTCGTTTAATGTGAGTGCTGCGGGAAAAACCAACTTCATTGCAGCAGGTAGTGTTGAAAAACCCGTCCCTGGTGAAGAGGCCGCAGGTGATGGCATGCGACAAACGCTCAATCTTAATTTTAGCCCAGAAAATCGCGAAAAAATTCGTAAGGCATTAGATGATTATGCCAAATCAGTAGACCAAGATCATGACCGAATTGAAGAGCGTCGTCGTGCTATGCAAGAGAGCCTAAAAGAGCGTTTTTTAGATGCTGACAATGATAATGACGGCACTATAGATAGGCAAGAAGCTACAGAAAAGCTACCGCAGATCGCAAGGCTTTTTAGTCAAGTGGATACGAATCAAGACGGTGTTATTTCATTAGAAGAACTGCAGGACGCGCAATCTCGCGCAGCTGAACGTAGAAGTGCTGCAGAAGCTACAATAGAGGCGCAAAAATTACAGGCAACAGACGCCTCAATAGCCGCCAAATCTAAAAGCAAACAAGCTTCTAATAATTCCAAAAAGCGCACTTATTAGCTATCAAGCTATCATTACGCTGTATTCAGCGTTATTTCCCCTAGCCGCTTTACCATTTTCTTTACAGATTAATATTAGCGACTGATGAGCTTGATTCTAGAAATCACTGACAGCATTCAGCAAATTGATGCCCAAAGTTGGGATGCCTTAGTGGGCGATATGCCGCTACTCAGCCATGCATTTTTGAGTGCTCTGGAAAGTTCCGGCTCAGTTGGTAAAGGCACAGGTTGGCAGCCTTACCCAATGCTAGTGCATGACGATGGTAAATTAGTCGGCGCAATGCCGCTATACATAAAAAGCCACTCTTACGGCGAATACGTATTTGACTGGGCGTGGGCTGAGGCTTATCAGCGCAATGGACTAAATTATTACCCTAAATTAGTTTCAGCGATTCCGTTTACGCCCATCACTGGCCAGAGGTTGATTGCAAATAACCCGCAAACACAAGTGTTGATGGTGGAAGCGCTCACTGAAACCATGCACAAACATCAGTTGTCGTCTGCGCATGTGCTTTTCCCTGATGATGCTTCTGCAGCTGCGTTTGAAAAGGCCGGTTGGTTGCAGCGTAACGGTGTGCAATTTAGGTGGCAAAACGATAACTTTACGGATTTTGAAGATTTCTTACGTACTCTCAGTCACGATAAGCGCAAGAAGATTCATCAAGAGCGTAAAAAAGTTAACGCTTCCGGAGTGGTTTGCAAGCGCATTAAAGGTGCCGATATTACGCCAGAGGAGTGGAGTTTTTTCTACGAATGCTATGAAAATACCTACCTTGAGCATCACTCAACACCTTATTTAACGCCTGCATTTTTTCAGCAAATTGGCCGTAGTATGCCGCAGAATATTTTGCTGGTATTGGCCTATTTAGAGGGTAAGCCAATAGCCGCTGCGCTGAATATTTACCATCAAACTACCTTGTATGGCCGCTATTGGGGCGGGTTGAGATATGTACCTAATTTGCATTTTGAGCTATGTTATTATCAGGCTCAAGAGTTTTGTATTGCAGAAAAGATTCAGTATTTTGAAGGAGGCGCGCAAGGTGAACACAAGCTGGCTCGTGGTTTTAAGCCACGCCCAACTTGCTCCTTTCACAAAATTGCGCACCCTGATTTTGCGCATGCTATTCAAACGTTTGTCACACAAGAGTCACAAGGTATTGCCGCTTATACCAACGAGCTAGAGGAGCGCGCGCCGTTTAAAGCGCAATAGACTTAGCCAGTATCACCATTCTTCGCTGCATTAAAATGACAATCAAATGCGTTACCAAGCAATCTCTTTGCCATCATAAGCAATAAATTTTCCAGTATTACTCAAGTTCAACTCCTCAATCACCTTACGCAAGCCTGCCACGCTGGTTTTGGTATCTATCAATGCATTACTGCCGCCCATGTCTGTTTGTACCCAGCCTGGGTGTAACGTTACTACGGCAATGCCTGCAGCTTGTACGTCTATCGAAAGGCTTTTCATGACCATATTCACAGCCGTTTTTGTACTGCGATAAATGTAACTTCCGCCGCTGGTATTGTCGCTCATGCTGCCCATTTTGCTAGAAAGTGTCGCAATTTTTTTAAGCTCACTATTGGCAATATGTGCAGTAAAAGCTGTGGCCATTTTTAGCGGTGCAATGCTGTTGATTTTAAACGCGTCTAGCCAATCGTTGGTATCCGCATCACCCAAACTACTTTCAGGATAAACGCCTGCGTTATTGATTAACACATCAACTTTTTCATTTTTTAATTGCAAAGCCAGCGCATCAATTTGTGCAAAATCTGCTACATCTAAATGCAATATACGAATGTTGGCATGCACTTTCGCCAAAGCCTGCAAGGCGCCAGCGTGCTGAGGATCGCGGCAACACGCCAATACGTTCCAACCATCTTGCGCATATTGTTGAGTGAATTCCAGTCCAATGCCACGATTGGCGCCAGTAATTAATACTTGGTAAGTCATTGCTAAATCCTCAAATAAATAATTGATAAATTATCCGCCTAAAAATACAAAAGCCACAATCTAAGTTGTGGCTTTTTAAACGCTTTATGGATCAGGCTATTTAGCCATATCCTCCATTTTATGTTCTTTCATTTTGCAATGCTTGCCCATTTTTTCTTTCATTGCATCACGCTCGGCTTGGTCGATTTTACCGTCTTTATTAGTATCCATCTTAGCAAACATCTCATCTGCCATTTTTTGATGTGCTGCGGTAAATTCATCATGGCTTATTACGCCGTCTTTATTGGTATCAGCGTCTTGCATGGCGTGCATGTGATCACTGTGCATGCCATCTTTACCATCATGGTTAGCGTATGCCATTTGCGTTAAGCCCAACGCCAAAGCCGCCACTACTGAAATTTGTAAAATTTTCATACAATATCCTTTATAAAAAAGTGTTGTGTCACACATAACGTAGACTAGCCATTTGTGTTGACGTTCATTGTAGAAGAAACTGACTGTATTAGAGCAACACAAATGGCTAAATTTAGTGCTAGCAGGAACATTTCAATCTCATTCGTATCCTATACGTTCAATTCATTCGATATTTAAATTATGTATAAATTAAGCGTCAATTTAATCGCTATCATGTTATTTGCCATAAGTAGCATAGCCAGTGCACAAACCTTTTTTGATGAAAACTTTACCGGAAAACATGTAGAGAAGTTCGCTGACGGTAAACCAAAATACGAAGTCAATATTAAAAAAGGCAAAAAAGAAGGGCTGGAGATTTTTTACTACCCAAATGGTAGCAAACAAATTCAAACGAACTACGTGGACGATAAAGAAGACGGTGTTTGGAATCAATGGTACGAAAATGGTCAGCTAAAGCTAGAGGCGCATTACCAAGCAGGGCAAGAACATGGAATGTTTACGCAGTGGTATGAAAATGGACAAAAAAGGCTAGAAGCTAATTTTATACATGGTAAAAAAGATGGTGTTGAATACGCGTGGGCTAAAGATGGCAGCATCAAATCAACAACCAGTTACAAAGACGGCCAAGTGGTTGCTGAGTAGATCAGCAATTGTCAGTTGAAAATTAAAAACACATTTAAGGGCAATAAAAGTAGTTTGCCTAGCAAAATTTGCGCTCAATGCGGCTTAAGCATGACATGGCGAAAATCTTGGGCCAAAAACTGGGATGAGATTAAATATTGCTCCGACAAATGTCGAACGTTATCGAAAGCTAAAGTATGACGCGTCACCTTGTTCTAATTTTGGGCGACCAATTAAATCTTGATAACCCAGCGCTAGAGGATTTTGATTCTACGCAAGATGCAATTGTAATGGCAGAGGTAAGCCATGAAGCAACTCAGGTTTGGAGCCACAAAGCGCGAATCGTCTTATTTTTATCTGCCATGCGCCACTTCTATGCGGCGCTAGTTCACCAATATCCAAGCGGCTTGCAAGGCAGTTATTTAAAATTAGATGAACACAGTTTTGCAACACTTAAAGACGCATGGGCACAGCAAATCTCCTTATTAAAACCGCAAAAAGTGATTGTTTGTGAACCTGGTGAATATCGCCTAGAGCAAGATTTAATTGCGCTGTGCAAGGAAATGAACGCGGAGTTAGTGGTGCGTGATGACACACATTTTATGTGTTCTAAAGCAGACTTTATACATTGGGCAAAAGTGAATAAGCAATTACGCATGGAGTTTTTTTATCGCAAAATGCGTCAAAAATATGATCTACTAATGCAAGGTGATGAGCCGGTAGGCGGCGCGTGGAATTATGATGCTGAAAATCGCAAAACCTTTGGTAAATCTGGTCCGCAAAATGTGCCTGCAGCACCGCAAGTAAGTATTGATGGACTTACCCAAACAGTCATAGATACTGTAGAAACATATTTCCCTAATCACCCAGGGTCGCTAAAAAACTTTATTTGGCCTGTCACCCGCGCAGCTGCACTTCAGTTTTTAGAGGATTTTATCAAAAACAAGCTGGCAGGTTTTGGTGACCATCAAGACGCGATGTGGCAATCAGCTAATAGTAGTCAAAGCCCATATTTATGGCATTCTCTGCTGTCTACTTCTCTTAATTTAAAACTACTCAATCCGCGAGAAGTTATCGCTGCAGCAGTTGCGGCTTATCATCAACAGCAATTACCTTTAGCCAGTGTAGAGGGGTTTATTCGGCAAATTTTAGGCTGGCGCGAGTTTATACGCGGCGTATATTGGCTAGATATGCCAAAAATGGGCGAGGCCAATCATTACAAGCATACATGCACACTGCCAAGCTGGTATTGGACTGGCGATACGCACATGAATTGCATGAAACAAACTATAAACGACACCATGCAGCACGGCTATGCGCACCATATTCAACGCTTAATGGTCACCGGTATGTTTGGCATTCTGGCTGAGTTAAATCCGCGTGAAGTGGAAGCTTGGTATCTAGCTGTGTATGTAGATGCTGTTGAATGGGTAGAACTACCCAACGTTGCTGGCATGGCCTTGTACGCTAACGGGGGGCGCTTTACCAGTAAGCCCTACATCGCCAGTGGCGCGTATATTAAGCGTATGAGCAACTATTGCAGCCATTGTAAATACAAGCCAGAGCTAAAAACCGGCGAAACCGCGTGTCCAACCACCACACTTTATTGGAATTTTTTAATTAAACATTACGACACCTTTAGCCGCAACCCACGCACCACCTTAATGACTAAAAATGTAGATCGATTCAGCGAGGCAGATAAGGCCGAAGTGCAAGCGCGCGCTCAATATGTACTTCAGCAGATCAATGCCATTTAAGCAAAATCACTAGGCACAATTACGCTAAGTACATAGGGTAGGTTTTGAGATAGCGTCCATAATGCAACACACAGAGCGAATCATTGTGAGTCGCCAAAATCAAAAGGATAATAATCATGTGGACAACACCAGCAGCTACAGAAATGCGTTTTGGCTTTGAAGTTACAATGTACGTAATGAATAAGTAAGTTGAATAAATAAGCTGAATAAGTAATCAGTTAATTGATTTAAAAATATTAAGCCCAGTGAGAAGTCACTGGGCTTTTTAATGGGCATTAAAACAAGCAACCAAGTTTAATCTTCTATTCTAAAACCCACCTTAAGGGTGACTTGAAAGTGAGCAACTGCTCCATCAACAATATGCCCGCGCGTTTCAACTACTTCAAACCACTCCAAATGCTTAACCGTAAGTGATGCTTTGGCAATGGCGCTTTTAATTGCATCGTCCGTACCGATGGGTGAAGATCCAACTAACTCAATAATTTTGTAAGTGTGATGTGACATCATGTTCTCCAGTTTTTTAAAATAATGCGTTCTATTCTTTGAATCATTAATTTAGAGATTTTATAATCGCTAGGTGGACAGTTAATATAACCTATTTCGCTACTATAAAATGTGTCTGCGTCAAGTTTGTTCAACCGCTATACGGCTAGAGTTAGCTGTTTTCTATACAGATATAGCAGGGTGTAAGCCCCTACCGTTAATGCTAGCTCGGTGTAGCCAACATAAATAAAAAAACGCCCCAATCTCTCGAAAGGGGCGTCTGAATTGGTGGGAAAGAGTCCCCATAACAACCTTCTGAAAGCCTTGTTCGACTTACATACTACGGGGATTGTATTTCAATATACCGTCAAATATACCGTCATAAACTTAATGTAAGACTATTTAAAGTCTTAGATTGAGGGTTGCTGAGCAAGTCCTACTCTTAAGCCGTGGCCTTTGACCTCGCCAGTCTCGGAAATTAACTTTACTCTGAATATGGCGGGGCTGTCGATAACTATTTGTCGCAATATAATGAGCGATTGGACGGACATGATATTTGCACCGTTTTTGATATGTTCCACAGGTGCTACTTGTTGACTTTCCATTTCTGACATCTCAACTTCAGCCATAATGGTTTTGTCTTTTGACACAACTAGTTTAAGTTGCTTAAACGGTTTTTTAATATCTGTGCTTGATTTGCAGCTTAAACATAATTTTTCAATGGTAAATGGGAATGCTGGAACGAGCATTTCCCCTCCGTAAACACCCATTAAGGAAATTTTATTTCCTGCTTCAACTCTTACATCATCGCACCAAATTGTTTGTAATGTTCTAGCCATCCTAGCTAACAGCCTCAATGATTTCGACAATGCTAAGGCCGAATACTTTTGCCAGCTTCTTGATGGTGGATAGCTGTATATCATCTATTCCGTTTTCAATTCTTGCGATATAAGGTTGCTTTGTATTTAGCTTTTCAGCAAGTTGCTTTTGTGACCATCCTCTTTCAAGTCTTAATTTTGATAAAGAATTATTATCTTTATAAAATGAATCTGCAACCCATTTGCGGCCCTCTGGCAATGATTCACTGAAGTCGGAATCGCTCTCTAAATCAGCTAAAAAATCATCCATAGATACAAAGCCGTTCTTTGGCTTTTTGACTTCAACAAAATCATTGAATACATATATGGCTGCTATTGACTCGGTTGAAGCTCGAGCAATCGAGTCATTAATGATTACCGATTCCGAGCTTGATGTAGGTCTGAATAAGTCGTTTTGTAATTTCATTGGTTGGGTCATAATCAAAGTCTCTATGTACTACCGCTAATATATAAAAAGTTGGGATGCGTTTTTCTAAAGCGTAAGCGTAAATAACTCTGTATCTTAATCCTACATTTTCTAAATCAAATAACTTTAAGCGCCATAAGTTATAGCCTAGATTCCAATATGCTTGCCATTTACTTACATTAAAGGCATCTTTATCAGGTTCACCATGATTATGTTCAAGTAAGTGGCCTAAAAACTCTTGGTTGTTATTTAACTGTTCAAAAAAAGCCACAAGCTTGATTGCGGCTGTATTGCTCTTAACTTTTATAGCAAGGATGTCTTTTTTGACATCAGGTAAAATATTTAGGTTAAACATTATAACTTATAAGTTATATATTTTCAATGGAAACATAACGACTTATGCGCCTCTCTTTATAGTTTTAATTAGTACAGTAGAGTGAGTATAAAGGATGTAAGCCCACTAATTTATTGCTATCATCAAATTAATTGTAGTATACATGGCATTCTAATGCTAGCGCTGACACTAAATCTAAATGACATTATATTGGTCAATCTCTTGCATTAACCTATCAGTATCAACCATTGCTTTGATGATTTTTTGATAGTGCACAATATCCTCATAGCCTAATGTATGCCCTTTACGGTCTTTTAGCCATTTTTGCGCAGGTTGGTAGCCACCGATATAAAACTCCCACGCTAACTTTGGCACGCCCTCAAAATACTGAGTTTCATTGATATAAACCTTGCCATCATCATAACGTGGCTTATCAACTAAGTTGTTACCGCCCTCAGGGTATCTGGTAATAAGTTGATTGATTGCCGTATCTTCTAGTAAGTGTAATTGACGCAGTTCATTACCTAGTGCCACGAGCAGCCAGAATTGTTTTATATCGCTAGGGTATGGCACGCGAGGAAAGTCTATTTTAAGAAACTCCTTATAGGTCTCACGATAGGTTGGGCTGTGCAGTACCGCGTAAATGTAATCAAGTAAATCAATCGGAGAAAAGGCGTTGGCGTTATCAGTTTTTTCTGGTGTAAATGTAAGTTGTAAACTTGTGGCAATTGCTTTAACAATTTGCATATTTAGGTTGGGGGTGCGGCTGGCATCTGAAAGCATATCTTTAGTATCGGGGTAAATGTATAGTGGAAACCCATAACCAATTTCAGAAGTTCTATTTGAAACTAAACATGATTCAAAAATATACTTAGTTATAAAACAATGACAGTAACTATCTCCTGTTTTAACTTGTCTCAATGCAACGAGCCCTAAATTGTCAGCACCTTGCAATTGTCTCATCACGGCTCCGCGTGGCATGCAGTGAAACCCCTTTGAATGTCCCGTGTAATATGTGAAGCGGTCATCAAATGGACGGTAGCTAATTTTAGATAAATACTTATCAAAATTAACTTCTGATTTCTCCAAATCAGCTCTTGCATAAGCAACCTTCCAATCACGTACGTCCGCACCTAATGAAAATTCATTACGCGCTATATCATCATTTATAGATAAGAATTTCTGAATGGTCTTTTTGACAGCTTCTTTTGAATGGTGGATTGTGAAATTATCTCTTGCTGTCACAATGCCGACAGAATTAATTGGAAATAATGCTTGTATACTGAAGCCTAAGCTATAGTTTACTAATTCAGTTTCATCACGCTCCACCCAAGCATAATGTGGAATTGAAGGTTTTAGTCTAGTGTTGATTAGGTTTATGTCACTTTGGTTAAGATAATTGTATTTATATTCTCTCTTACCAAAAATCTCACTGTGCCAAATGTTGGCAGATGCGCCTTTTGCTTTTTTCCCAGTTTTAACCATAAAGGCAATTGAGACTCCTTGCTGTATATCAAATACGTTTTCATCTTTTCCCCCATCAGGTGCGGTTTCTTTTTTCTTTGCGTTACCATGTAAATCTAATATGTAAATGTCATCAAAAGACTGCATTAACGCCCAGCGCATGCCACGGAAGGTTGGGTTATCTAAGTAGCTATGATTAGTAATAAATGCTAAAACACCTTCTCCATTTTTATCAATAAAATGTTGTCCATAACGAATGAATTTAACGTAATCATCATTTAGCCATTTAGAGTTTGTCTCTTGTAGTTTACCTCCAGTAGGTTCTTTTTTATAACTTTCCAGCAACGCTTCAATCCACTCGCCTTTATTGGATGAGTGCCCACTGTATGGAGGGTTGCCCATTACTACCATCACAGGTGCATCACGCTTGATATGATTCGCCTCATTCGCCTCTGTACTTAACCAACTTGCAAACAAAGTACCCGTATCAGGGTGATGTTCTTCTAGGCTATTAGTAAGGTAGATGCGAAGTCGCTCGGGATTGCCCTCTGGTTTATAGCCCGTCTCAGTCAGCAACATATCTAACTTAAGATGTGCCATTGCGTAACTGGTCATCAGCAGCTCAAAACCATTCAAACGCGGTATCAAATGCTCTTTAACGTAGCCTGACCATGCGCCCTGCATTTTTGCAAACTGGCTATTGTAAATGTGTCGTACCGTTTGTGCTAAAAACGTACCTGTGCCCGTTGCTGGGTCTAGTATTTGCACTTTATGTAATTCATGCTCGCTTTTAACAAGCTTGCCTTTGCTACCAGCTTGGATAGCTTCTATAGTCACTTTGGTTTTGCTAGTATCTGCTAAACCCAGTGGCAGCTTAAAATGTGTTTTGAGTATGTCGTCAACCGCTCGCACTATGAAGCTCACCACAGGCTCAGGCGTGTACCATACACCTCGAGATTTACGCAGTTTTGGGTCGTACTCAGCTAAGAATGTTTCATAGAAGTGAATAATGGGGTCGTGCTGCCGTGTGCTTTTGCCGAAGTTGTGCATCACACTAGCCACATCGGTAGCTAAAAATATCGACACCAACTCATCTACTAGCCAAGTAAGGCGAATATCTAATTCGTACCCAGCAATATACTGGAATAGCTTGCGCAGAAATGGGTTGCTCTGCGGTATTAGTGTTGCAGCTTCTTGGCGTGAGAATGTTTCTAATGAAGGGTCGTGATAGCGTGCTGCAAACAACCCGTAAGCGATAGTCTGAGCGTATATATCAGCAAAGCTAGTGTTATCAATATCGTGAATTAAAATGCTTTTAAACGCTGCCATTTGCCCTTGCAAGTCTGTGCTGCGTTGAGCTTTGCCATCTTCATCTAATGCGGATTTAATCACCTGTGCCATTAACTTGGCTTTAGCCGCCATCATTTGCGCTAAGGTGCTAGGTGATTTAATCGTTTGGGTTATTTGTAAGGCGAAGTTTTCAAATAAGGCAGTGAAGCGGTCAAAGCTATCAGGCTTCGCAAAGATTTTGCCATTTTCAATAGTGGCGATTGAAACGCTATTCACTAGCACGCCGTTTTTAAAGAAGTGAAATTCTAGGTAGTCAGTAATAACCAGATTATTTAGTGCGGCTTTGTAGCGGTCAAATTGTTCTTTGTGTATTTTGTCACCTAGTTTTACACCGACGTCTTTAGCTTCAATATAACCAATAGGCACATCTTTGCGAGTGAGAATGTAGTCAGGGGCGCCACACTCAATGCGCTTAGGCTCGTTGGTAACTGCCACATCTTTTAATATACTGGTTAGTAGCTGCTGCAAGTCACCGCGATAGCTATGTTCAGTGCTGTTGCCTGTATTGAATAGTGAACTTACATTGCCTATATATTGTTGAATGTTCATGGGTACGCTTATTGTTTTTGAAATATCACTCTTATTCTTTGAGTTTACCCTAATTGAAATATCCCGTCATATTATTGCTAT
Organism: Methylotenera versatilis 301; assembly: GCF_000093025.1. Taxonomy (GTDB): domain Bacteria; phylum Pseudomonadota; class Gammaproteobacteria; order Burkholderiales; family Methylophilaceae; genus Methylotenera; species Methylotenera versatilis. The sequence goes on along the minus strand of NC_014207.1, from coordinate 2,354,263 downwards.
TACCGTCAGCTGTACGTTCCGTCCCCTCTCCCTATACGCGTGATTTTAATCGACTGTGCTTTTAATACGTCTTATTGCGTCACGTGCGGTGCTATTTGGTAGCAAGAAGTATTGTCGAAATATTTATTAAACAAATACCCCGCGAGCTAAGTCATTGGCTGACTATACTTTGAGAATAGAGTTATTGTTAAGAGTCTTTTTAATAGTTTCTTTCATAAAATTTTATCAAAATAAACAAAGGAGTTATATATGTTACCAACTAATGCTGTCCAAAGAGTTCCGAAAATTCTCAGAATGCGTCAACTTGTAGATGCTGTCGGTTTGTCACGCACATCAATTCATAGATTGATGTCAAAGGGACTTTTTCCAAAGAGTATTAAAATCGGTATCAATGCCGTAGGTTGGGAATTGGCAGACGTAGAGTTTTGGCTTTTTGAGCGCCGTATGGCCGGTGTTAAATAATGATTAAAACAATTCAAATTAATAACCCAACAAATGAAAGGAATTTAGATGCAAATTAATAATACTGATGCTAATGATACAAGTGGTTTTTATACTGTGAACTTTGAGACTTTTACGCAAACTCTTGAAGAGTCAACAATTGAAGAATCATATGAGATGGGTGGGGGCGTGGCTATTTATTACGGAACGAGAAACGGCTCGCCCGTCTGGCTTATGGATAACCCTCTCGGTAAACTATATGGTGTTTGGGTGGAAGAAAATGGACAACATCCTCATTGATGCAAGCCAAAGAGGCAAAGGGCGCGAAACTTTAAGCGCTCCTTTTTCTCTGGATAACAACGCACAAAAAAGCCTTGATATGATGACTGATGGTTTTGATAGACTGACGCTTGTTCTGCAAAGCGTTAGTATAGAGAGCTTAAAATCAGCTTTAGCTAATCAAATTGAGCGATTAAACATCGAAGGCGCATTGCGTGTTTCTGCTGAATTGACAGCACGCAGCATTGCTCCTTGCTTTCGATATTTGCAATCTCAGGTTCATCCTTTGAATAACGGTGGTTCGATTGTCCTGAACACAAGTCAGCGACGAGAACTTGAAACCGAGGGAGCTATCGTTATTCGAGATGATGAACTAACCATTAGTGAGTCAGTGGCTCTGTCTAGTGGAGCTGATTACATAATGTTGTGCGCAGACTTGCAGTGGATTGTTGCAAAGTATCCAGACCATTTGACAGAATGGCAGCGGGCTCAAGCAATCTTTAGCCCGATGCGATTTAGAAAGGTTGCTGAGTATTTATATTGGGGTGGACAAAGAACATCGGGTCAGATTGCAAAGGCTATGGCACTTACAAAGTACCAGCAACGTGAATGTGCTTGGATTCAATGCCTGAATGTCAAACGGTGGAAAGTTAGACTATTTGAACGTCTGACAATCGCTAAAGAACGCATTGCACTAGCTATTCGCGATAAAGATAAACGGTCAATTAAAGAACAAGATGCAACGATTGAGAATCGTTCTAACTTATGGTTATGTGCGGAACTTGCGGAGTGGAAGCCCCAACTAACAGCTAATCTATATTTGATGTTAACTGGTCAAAAGCTGTCACGTCAGGCAGTTGCTAATCAGCTCTCTAAACTGCCTAAAGTACGTCGGGTTGATGAAGTTATTGCTTATTAGAAGCTCGCTGTTGGAGTGAAACTCCAACTGTTATCGTCACCCCTTTGAAGCCTTGCTATCATTGGTTTAAAGGGGGTGACAAAAACGGCAGTTTTATAGGGTGACAGTCCAAAACATTTTGTCACCCTCTTGTAGGGGTGACAAATAGAGCTAAAAATAAATTATCATTTTTGTCTCTAGCAAAAAAAGACCGAAGTCTTATTGCAGAAAACCAACCTTCACAGTAGACCATTAATCAACTGGGACTACAATATGAAGACCTTATACTAAGCCTGTTTAAAAGGTAATACCTTTGCACCAGCTTTAAGCTCGTCTAAATAATCAGCCCATTGTTGCATCATGACTTTTCGCTGGTCAATAAACCTAGTTCGGTTGTATGCTCCACCCAAGTTATCAGGTACACGATGTGCTAACTGATGTTCAATGATATGCGGGTCAATATTTAATCTCTCGTGTAGTATTGTTCTAGCCATTGCTCTAAACCCATGCGCGGTGATATCTTTTTGAGTGTCGTATCCCATGCGTTTTAATGCTGCATTTACCGCACTTTCGCTCATTGGTTTAAGTGGTGAATGACCGCCCATAAAAACGTATTTACCATGCCCTGACAATGGGTGAAGTTCTCGTAAAATAGCTACTGCTTGAGTAGATAATGGCACTAAATGGTCTGTTTTGGTTTTGCTAACTAAGTATTGCCAAATGCCTGTATCTAAATCAATATCAGACCATTTAGCCATTCTAAGTTCGCTAGGTCGTGCAAATACCAACGGCGATAATCTAAGGGCGCATTGCACTGTAAACGTACCAGCAAAGCCTTCAATGGCTCTCAATAGTTCGGCAACATCTTTGGGTTCGGTAAATGAAGCCATGTGCTTTACTGTCGTGGCTGGCAAAGCGCCTTTAAGGTCAGCAGTTACGTCACGAATTGCGCGACCTGTCTGGACTGCATATCTAAATACTTGACCAGCCGTCTGTAACGTTCTATGTGCTGTTTCCAGTATGTTTAGTTTCTCAATGCGCTTTATAGCCTCTAATACTTGCGGTGCCGTTATTTCTGCAATAGGCTTTCTACCTATCCACGGGAATAAATAAAGTTCAAAGCGTCTGATTACTTTTTCTTTATGACTGTCTGCTTTGCCTTTCATATGTGACAACCACCACTCGCGGGCAACCACTTCAAAACTATTTTCAGCACCTAATTTTTTAGTAGCTTTAATGGCCTTGCGATTTTCATTCGGGTCTATCGGTGGGTCGTTAGATAAAAGCTTGCGAGCGCTGTCTCTTTGCTCTCTAGCCTGCGCTAGTGATACATCAGGGTAAGAACCTATTGCAAAAGTTTTTCTGAGGCCGTCAAAGCGATAATCTAGTCGCCAAAGCCTGCTACCATTAGCTTGAACTAATAAATAAAGAGCTTTTTCATCCGTCACCTTGTAAGGTGCGACCTTTATTTTTCCATCTTTGTCTTTGTGTTGTTTGGCTTTCGCTTGTATGTCTGTAAGCATCTTGACGGTATCCCTAAGCAATAATTGCTCGATACCGTCAACAGTACCGCCTTAAGTGACGGTATGTCAAGTTATCTGATGGGACGAGGTGGTACAATAAAAAAGCCCCGAAGCTAGTGACCTCGGGGCTTTTAGTGCTTCACGGTACTCTGTGAAACAACGCATTGGTGGTGAAAGAGGGACTTGAACCCTCGACCCCAGGATTATGAATCCTGTGCTCTAACCAGCTGAGCTACATCACCGTATAAATCGGTTGCCAAAACTTTAGCAAGGGCGCAATTCTAGTGGTTTAGGCGCAAATTGTCAAAGCTAGTTTGCAATTTTACCTTTAACTTTATATGTTGAAGTGTAGGAAGCTAAACTTTAAACCTTGAGCAGCTAAACATTAAATCTAAAGTGCATCACGTCGCCATCTTGCACAATATATTCTTTGCCTTCTAAGCGCATTTTTCCTGCTTCTTTGCTGCCTTGTTCGCCTTTGTTTTTAACGTACTCTTCGTATTGAATGACTTCTGCGCGAATGAAGCCGCGTTCAAAGTCTGTATGAATCACGCCTGCGGCTTGTGGGGCAGTTGCGCCTTTTTTCACAGTCCAAGCACGTACTTCTTGCACGCCAGCGGTAAAGTAGGTTTGTAGGCCTAGCAAGTCGTAAGCAGCCCGAATGACGCGGTTTAGGCCTGGTTCCTCTTGTCCGAGCTCTGATAAGAATAATAATTTATCTTCTTCGTCTAGCTCAGAAATTTCGCCTTCAATCTTTGCGCAAATACACACCACTGGCGCGCCTTCTGCTTTGCCTAGTGCTACAACTTTGTCTAATAAGGGGTTGTTCTCAAAGCCTGATTCATCTACGTTGGCTAGGTACATCACTGGTTTTACGGTAATGAGGCAAAGCGGTTTAAGTAGTTGTAGTTCTTCAGCATCTAAATTTAGCGTGCGTACAGCTTTGGCTTGGTCTAAACATGGCACCACTTTTTCTAGCACTTTTAAAAGTGCTATCGCGTCTTTATCGCCACTTTTAGCTTTCTTGCTTTCGCGCTGCATGGTTTTTTCTACAGTTTCCATGTCGGCAAGTGCAAGTTCTGTGTTAATCACTTCAATGTCTGAAAGTGGGTCAATTTTGTTTGAAACGTGAATGACGTTTGCGTCTTCAAAACAACGTACCACGTGTGCAATCGCGTCTGTTTCGCGGATGTTTGCTAAGAACTTGTTACCTAAGCCTTCGCCTTTTGATGCGCCTGCTACTAGGCCAGCAATGTCTACAAATTCAACAATTGCAGGTTGTACTTTTTGCGGTTTAACAATATCGATGAGCGCTTGCATGCGTGTATCAGGCACTTCTACAATGCCTACATTTGGCTCAATCGTGCAGAAAGGGTAATTCTCTGCCGCAATGCCAGCTTTGGTAATAGCGTTGAATAGCGTGGACTTGCCCACATTTGGTAAACCAACAATTCCGCATTTCATCTAAATTCCAATCATTTGTACCTTGTCATTCCGTGCTTGATATGGAATCTAGCGTCTTTATGTAAGTCACTAGACTCCTACTTTCGTCGGAATGACGCAGGTATGTTTATTTTTTAGTATGCAATTTTAACATTGCGCTTTCAAACTCGCCCGCAAGCAGTAAATCTATCAGTTTGGTGCTTTCGTACACTTTTTCGTCTATAGCGGCTTGCTCATCTTTTGTTGGTGCTTTTAGAACGAAATTAACTACTTCATTTCGATCGCCCGGGTGGCCAATGCCTAATCGCAAGCGCCAAAAGTCTTTTGTACCAAGTGCAGTCTCAATATCTTTTAAGCCGTTGTGACCACCGTGACCACCACCCACTTTTAGTTTTAAACCGCCCGCAGGTAAATCCAGTTCATCATGAATCACTAATATTTCAGCGGGTGTGATTTTGTAATAATTTGCTAAGGCGGCCACTGATTTGCCACTAGCGTTCATAAACGTAGTGGGTTTAAGCAGCCATGTATCCGCTTTTGATGCTAACTTGCCCGCCACACCGAAAAACTTGGCATCTAAGGCCAATTTACTATTAGTTTGTGCGGCAACTTCATCTATCCACCAAAAGCCCGCATTGTGGCGTGTGGTAGTATATTTTTCACCAGGATTGCCTAAGCCTACAAGTAGTTTTATTCCAGTCATCATGCTATAAATCCAATTTTCGTCGCCACACAGCGTTGCTCACAAAAAATTACTCCTTACATATCACACATATGCGGCGTCGCAATTTTTTGCTCGCGCCTTGTTTGGCATAGAAACTTGAATTTATACTCTTGATATAGTACCAATAAAAAACGCGCACTTCATAGTAAAGTGCGCGTTAGTTAGCATGCTTGTAAATTAAGCTGCTGGTGTTTCTTCAGCAGCGTCTGCAACGCCGCCACGTGTTTTAGCAATAGCCGCAACAGCTGCATCGTTACCGTGAGCTAGTTGTACAAACTCAACGCCTTTTGCCAATTTGATTTGTGACAAGTGAATTGAGTGACCCATTTCTAAACCAGCTAAGTCAACTTCAAGGAACTCAGGCAAGTCTTTAGCCAAGCAACTTACGTCAGCTTCAGTCAAAATGTGCGCAACGATACCGCCGCCTGTTTTTACGCCTGGAGCGATGTCAGCATTGATAAAGTGGAATGGCACTTTAACGTGGATTTTTTCAGTAGCACTTACACGTTGAAAATCAATGTGTTGAATAGTGTTGCGAACTGGGTGCATTTGGAAGTCACGTAACAATACGTTTTCTTTTTTGCCATCTAAGTTCAAGCTTAGTACTGAAGCATGGAAAGCTTCGTGACGGAACTCTAAGAATAATTCTTTAGCGTTAATTTCAAGCGTTACGGCTTCTTTACCTGCACCATAAACAACACCTGGAACTGTGCCTGCGCGACGAAGACGGCGGCTCGCACCCGTACCTTTTACATCACGCTTTACTGCATTAATTTCGATAGACATTTTACTACTCCTAATTTGATACTGCTTTTACTGCTAGGCTTTTGATGGCCTTACTACACAAAAACTGCATACCGCGACCAGTCTGCAGGGTTAAAAACTTTTAATCCATAAACAATGAGCTTACGGAATCTTCACTACTAATTCTACGAATCGTTTCAGCTAATAGTTCAGCTGTGCTTAATTGGCGGATTTTTTTGCAGTTGGCTGATTCAGCACCAAGCGCAATGGTGTTGGTCACTACTAGCTCATCTAGTTCAGAACTCATAATACGATCAGCTGCGCCGCCAGATAATACTGGGTGAGTGGCATATGCGATTACTTTTTTAGCGCCAAATTTCTTAAGGGCTGCAGCGGCTTCACACAGCGTATTTGCCGTATCGACCATATCATCCATAATCACACAGGTGCGGCCAGTCACGTCACCAATAATGTTCATCACTTTAGCGACGTTTGGTTTTGGGCGACGTTTATCGATAATTGCTAAATCTGAATTTAATTGTTTAGCGGCTGCGCGCGCACGTACAACACCGCCAACATCAGGTGAAACCACCATTAAATTATCATGATTTTGTTTTAATAAATCAGCTAACAAAATCGGTGTTGCGTAAATATTATCAACAGGAATATCAAAGAAACCTTGAATTTGATCTGAGTGCAAATCCATCGTCAACAAACGATTCACACCAACGCCTGTGAGCATGTTTGCAACGACTTTAGCTGTAATTGCTACACGTGCTGAGCGTGGACGACGATCTTGACGTGAATAACCAAAATATGGGATTGCTGCAGTAATGCGACCAGCAGATGAGCGACGAAGCGCGTCCACCATGACCATGACTTCCATTAAGCTGTCATTGGTTGGGTGGCTGGTAGATTGCAGCACGAATACATCTTTACCACGTACGTTTTCGAGCAGTTCAACAGTGGTTTCGCCATCGCTAAATGTGCCAACGTGCGCACGACCAAGCTCAATGCCTAAGTGGTTAGCTACTTCTTGCGCTAGCACTGGGTTAGCCGTGCCAGTAAAGACCATTAAGTTGCCGTTAGACATCTGTTGATTTCCTATTAAACCGTGCTTGTAAACACTGTGCTTAAAGCCTCAGCGTCAAACTATCAATGAAAACTTTGCTCACAAAAACTTACAAAAAATAAAAGCGCGTAAATCAAAAATCTACACGCTTTGTATTCTAAGAAAAAGCAGCTTTATTTCTGCTTTCTAAATTTGGCTGAGGAGGAAGGACTCGAACCTTCGGATGCTGGGATCAAAACCCAGTGCCTTAACCAACTTGGCGACTCCCCAATATTTTAATCAGTCTATCTAATTAACCGTAAGATTTATTAGCGGGTGCTGATTCAACCCTTTTGCAACAAATCCCTGAACACTTTTAGGTTTTTGATTGCATATATCTACTGCAGTTTTCTCATCTACTACTTCTAAAAAGACCGAAGCACCAGAACCACTCATTCTTGCATCGCCAAATTGACTAAGCCAATTCAAACAATCTAAAACTGCGGGATATTCACTGCAGACTATTTTTTCTAGGTCATTTATAAATTCAGCATTTAAATTACATGCTGTTAATTTAGCCGTCCCAGAAAAGTCCGACATTGTCTTAGGATTCGTGTTTTTTGTCAATTGCTTATTGGCAAATATTTGCGCTGTTGATACATGTATATTCGGATTCAGCACAACATAGTAGGAATTGTGCAGATTAATCTCTGTTAATTGCTCGCCTATGCCTTCTGCCCAGGCGTTGTTCCCAAAAATAAAGAAAGGTACATCGGCGCCCAATTTCAATCCCAGTGACATAAGCTCTTTGCGGCTTAAGCTAAGCTGCCACAAGCTATTTAAAGCTATTAGCACGGTTGCTGCATCTGAACTGCCGCCACCAAGACCGCCGCCTATAGGGATGTGCTTTTCAACCAAAATGTCTACGCCAAGTGGGCATTTTGTATGTTGCTGTAACAATTTAGCCGCACGAACACATAAATCTTGCTCTGCAGGCACGCCAGCCACATCATTCACGCGCTTTACAACGCCGTCTGTGGAGGGTTTGAGTTTTACTGTGTCGTATAAATCAAGTAGACAAAAAACGGTTTGCAGTAAATGGTAGCCATCTGCGCGCTGACCTGTGATGTGCAGAAATAAATTGATTTTTGCCGGCGCTAAAAATGATTGAAAATCTTGCATAGGACAGTATTTTAGCGCATCTAGCCTGTCGTTAGATTGACTAAATTAATTTTAATTAGCAGTTTTAATCTTAGTGAGTTGCTGTAGCGCGAGCCTTATTCAATAATCACTCGGCCATTCAAAGCTTGTATGGGACGGTTGTTGCTGTGATGCACAGCTTTTTTAAAGGCATCAATCTGTTCTTTAGAGGCTGTGATAGGGTTTTTCATTAATAGCCAGCGTACACCTTCGCTGCAAGGTGGCGTAGTCAGTGAGCCACTAAAACGATAGTAGCTTTTATTATCGGGCATAAACTCACTGGGTATGACGCGAGTTTTTAATGCGATTGGTTCGCCTTCTACTTCAGGTAGTTGCTCCCAAAGTTTGGCTAAGGCTGGATTGGCTTTGCCTTCAGTGAACATGACGCCTATCACGGCCAAATTGCCTTTAGCATCAGCATGTACAAATTGGGCTTCCAATGGAAAGGACTTGCCGTGTATGGTATTTTCGCTAGGGGCATGGAAATGTACGTGCTTCATTTGAAATGCAGCGTTATCAAGCGCCAACATATTGCCTTCTTTAAAGTTAATTTGTACGGTATGGCCATTGTTAAGAATATCTTTTGCAGGAAACTTCTGTATCGCTTTTAAAGGCTTAATCGCCGCATGAATACTATCGTCAATATTGATTGGCGATTGATTTCGGCCGGCATCACAGGTCGCAAATTCCGGGCTAAGTTTTGCCCAATTCTCAGGACCTTCTTTGCCTTCGTATGCCCAGTGAGTTTTGTTGTCGCCTTTTTTAATGTTGGCAGGTTTTATTGTCGCCGATTTGGCTGTCACGGCAGCAGTTTTAGTGTCGGTAGGTTTCTCTGCCGCAGTTTTGGCGGGCGCTTCAGGCTTTGTAGTACCTTTCTGTGTTTCTGGAGTCGTTTTAGATACGGTGGCTTTTGATTCTACGGCAACAACTGTTGGTTTTTCTGCTTGGCACACATAGCGCATGGCAATGTCCATGTCTGTTTCTGGCACTGGTTCAATAAACTCCGCACTTTTAGAATCTATGCCCGCCGAGTAAACCAGTTCGCTATTTAAATATTGAAAAACTTGAGAAGTGGCAGATTTTTGTGCTGAACAATCAAAAAACCAGAGTAATTTTGATAAATTATATTGTTTGTCGATAGTTTCTGGATTTTTTTGCGGAGTTTTGTATTCAACCTTCACCCAAGCTCTTTTGTACTTATCTTGTTGCAATATAGATTGCTTATCCAGCATTATTTTTTCAATATTGTTGTCGCTGAGTTTCACCCATTGCGCCGCTTGGCTGTTGTTGCATACAGCAAAACAGAGTATGAATAGTGCGATTAATCTTTTCATTGTATCTACGTTCATCCTATTGGAGCCTTCAACAAATTTATTTCAGCCTAAATTATGCAGAAATAGTGATGGTTTTTAATGATGAAGTACGGCTGGGTTTAGACCTTAATTCCTAGATTTGGAATATTTTGGCTTAAATTTGATGAATCAATGCAAGAGTGAGCTTTGAGCTAATTAGAAGAGTTTGAGTTTGCGGTACTGGAGTCTGTAATACGAGACCAACTTTCAACCAATAGCTTCAAATAGACTTTGTCGTTTCTGAGTAAGATTTTACTTGGTAAAAAGTGACCATTTTGATTGGCATAGTTTTCGTATTGAATATCCCAGCCATCTTGCTTTAAGGTGCTCAAATAACCTTGTTCATTCCATGTGCTGGCTTGAATGGTGCTACTACTTGGGCGTCCTAGTGACCAATCTGCAAGACCCGCGAGTGGTAGTTGCCAACCTAGCGTTTTTTGAGTGAGTGTTTCAGCGTCTGCGGCGGTAATGCTATTGCCTTTAGCATCTTCTAAAGTGACGTTCTCAGAGGTTTTTTTAATGCTCGCCAGTTGACCACCGAGGGGTGAGTACAAGGCGATGTCATCGTTTATTTTGCTGTGCTGCCAAGTCAGGCTGCCAGAGAAGCCTTTACCTTCTGCTTGCACGCCAATGCGGCCTTTAATGCTGAATTGGTCTATACCAGCAATCTCTTGCAAATGTGCTTGATGGCGAGCTTGTGAGGCTGAGTTAGGGTTAACTTCAGGCTTAGGCAGCGTGGTGCAGCCTGCCATCGTAGCAATAAAGCTAAAAGCAAAAAATAAACGAGCGAACATTATCTGCAAATCTTGCTTCATCTGTAAATCTTTAAGCGAAAAGATTTACGACTTGAATTTACTGGCCGTTGTCAGCAGTACTTCATTGTCTGGATTCCTGCTAAGCGCATCAGTCCAGATTTTTTTAGCCTCATCATGCTTACCTTTTTGCCATAAAACCTCACCTAAATGTGCTGCAATTTCAGGGTCTTGATTCACTTGGTAAGCTTGCTCCAAGTAAGTAATTGCTTTGTCTAGCTTGCCTTTTCTGTAATATGCCCAACCAAGACTATCTAGCATGTAATGGTCATTTGGGCTGATGGTTAAGGCTTTTTCTATTAGTGTGACGGCTTCATCTAGCTTGATGTTACGGTCGGCGAATGAGTAGCCTAGTGCATTGTAGGCCGCAGCAAAATCTGGTTTTGCCGCAATGGTTTTGCGTAATTCGCTTTCCATAATATCTAGCTTGTGAACTCGTTCAGCGGCTAGCGCATAGTCGTAAACCAACTCTGGAGTATTTGGGAGATTTTTAACGGCTTTATCCAGTAAATCAAATGCATCTTGATCACGCTTAGCCTTAGCTAACAATGAAGCTTCTGTTTGAATAACGACGATTTGTTGTTCAGTCGTTAAATCTTCCAAGGCATCAAGCTTTTCAATGGCTTTATCCACCGATTGGGTGCGTGCAATTAAGTTTGCTGAACCAATCTGAGCTTCTAAAAAGCGCGGTCCCGGCTGCACTTTGTTGTACCAAGCCAATGCGTCAGCATCATGATTTTGTTTTTCAGTGACTTGTGCCAAGTAAATATATAGTTGGTCTGTATCTTTAAAATCCTGTGTTAGCGATTGCTGAAAATAACTCTCAGCACCCGCAAAGTCGCCAGCTTGGAACGAGAGTAACCCAACAACAGCTGTCACTTCTGGACTATTTTTACCGTATTGCATTATGGTTGGATATTGTTTTTTTGCTGCATCATATTGCTTTTGATTCACCATGATTTTAGCCATGTTGACACGAACTTCATTTGATTCAGGATATTGATCTAAGAATGATTGATAAAAATCTATGCCAGATTGAGGTGCTTTATTGAATAAGATTTGTCCTTTGAGTAGCGCTGCCACGTTCCAGCCTGGTTTAAGTTTTTCGGCTTTATCTAGCGCTTGTAGTGCTACAGTGTTTTGGTTTGCTGCATAGGCAGACTGTGCGATTGCGAATTGCGCTTCAGCTAAATCTGGATAAGGTGCGGCAAGTGACTGAACCAAATTCAGCACGCCAGCTTTGTCTTTGCTGCGGCTAAGTAGATTGTTGAGGTATAAAAAGCCGCCCGCACGCGTTTCTTCTTTATCAAAAAGTTTCGCTAAATAGGGTTTGGCTGCATCTAATTGGTCTGTCCCGATGAGCACTTCTGTCATGGCTTGTTGCGCTTCGTTAGAAGTCGGGGCAAGTTCAGACCAAAGTTTTATGGCAGGTACAGTCATGCCAGGCACATTGCCGTAAGCCGCAACTTTGGCAGCACGTTCTGCTAGGCTAGCGTCTTGGGAAGTTTTGGCTAGCTCATAAAAAACTTTGCTTGAAGTTGCCAGGTCGCCACGTTGCCCCGCAACTTCAGCGACTAAGTATTTAAAAACAAAATCTGTTTCAGTATTAAATTGATTGGCTTGAGCTGCCTTGCTGGCTTGCTCTCCAGTGACTGTCGCACAACCACTCATGCACAAGGCACTTACTACTAGGCTTGTGCCGATGATATTTTTAACCTTAAACAAAGTTTTGTTTGAGTGGAGTTTAGTTTCAGAGTGACGAGGCATTGGGCGCATAAGTTATTTTATAATTATTAAGAATGAATGGAAATAAGCTTTAAAAATAAGGTTTAATAGTCGCGATAGATTAATGTGTAAGATAATAAGCCATTACTACAGTATTGTACTGTTCTATTTCTTAGTCCGTGACAGGTGCTGCAAGTTCCTCCATAATTATGGATTGACTGCAATGAATGTCAATAGAACTTTCCTATATTGCGGTTCTCAAATGCAGAAGTAATTTTTAGCGCTGGCTGGCTTGTTGCAATTGAAGATAACGTATTGATTTTTAGTCACAATAACCTGTATTTTCGTATTAACAAATAGAGTAACTATGAATAATTTTACAGTAGAGGCAACCGAACTCACGCGGCTATACGGTGGTAGAGAAGCCGTCAGCAATGTGAGTTTTACTTTAAGCAAAGGTCAAGTTTTGGGCTTTTTAGGCCCAAACGGTGCTGGTAAATCGACCACCATGAAAATGCTGACAGGTAATCTTGCGCCAAGTAATGGCTCAGTCAAGATATGCGGTATTGATATGATGGAGAGCCCAAAGGAAGCCAAAGCGCTTATTGGGTACTTGCCTGAAATGCGTCCTCTATATAAAGAGTTGACTGTAGATGAGTATTTAACCATCGCAGCTAGGTTGCATAGAGTGAGTTCTGGCAGCATCAAAAAAGCGGTGGAAGTGGCTAAAGAGCGCTGTGGTTTAGGTCATATGAGCAAGCGTCTGATTGAAAATCTATCAAATGGTTACCAACAACGCGTTGGTATTGCACAAGCCATTATTCATAACCCGATGGTAGTCATTCTGGATGAGCCAACGGTTGGTTTAGATCCAATTCAAATTCGTGATATTCGTGCCTTGATTCGTGAAGTGGGCGCGGAACGTAGCGTGATTATCTCTACTCATATTTTGCCTGAAGTTGAAATGGTGTGTGACCATGTGCAAATTATTGATAAAGGTAAATTAGTGTTTAATGGTGCGATCGATGTGCTTAAAAAGCATCGCATCGGTAATAAGCTGTTAATTGGCATGCACAATGCGCCAAATACAGATGAAATGCTGAAAATTGCTGGTGTTATTGAAGCTGAAAATGTTTCTGCGGGTTTAATGCGCGTTCGCTTTGCTGATGATGCAGCGCCAGCTGAATCTATTGTGCAGACAGCGGTTAAAAATGGTTGGGGCTTGTATCAAATTGCGCCTGATCAAACTAGTCTGGAAGATGTATTCGTACAACTCACCTATCAAGAACAGCCTGTCGCTGAACAGACTGCCGCGTAAATTTAAGGTCACATCATGATTATCAATGTAGCAAGAAAAGAACTTAAAAGTATGTTTGCCTCGCCTATGGGCTGGGTGATTTTATCTCTACTGATGTTTTCATTCGGTACATATTATTTAAATGGGGTAAATGATTACTTTGCCGTGATGTCAGGCGCAATGCGCCCTGCAGAGCGCACAGGGGTGACGCAGTTCGTCGGACAAATGGTCTATGGCTTTGCGTCCTTTATGGTGTTATTTGCCGTGCCATTACTGTCAATGCGATTGATTTCTGAAGAGCGTCGCAGCCAAACGCTGCCATTCTTATTCAGTGCGCCAATTTCACTCACAGAAATCGTAATGGGTAAATTTCTAGGTTTAGTAGCATTTTTAAGTATCTTGGTCGTATTCATTGCGCTAATGTTATCTACGCTTAATATTTGGGCTGACATCGATTTTGGCTTCATCATTGCCAACTCGATCGGCTTGTTGCTAATGATTGCAAGCTTTTCTGCACTAGGTTTGTATTTCTCAAGCATGACGCAGCAACCAGTGATTGCAGCAATCTTAACGTTTATCGCTTTATTCGCATTGATGTTTTTAGATCGCTTCTTTGCTGGTGACCCAAGCAATATGCTAGCGAGCTTGTCTCTTACACGACACTTTCAATCGTTCTCAGGTGGTTTAATCGATACGGGTGATATTGCCTACTTCTTGTTATTTATTATCACATTTTTAACGTTAACAGTACGTCGTTTAGATGCCGACCGCTTACGCGGCTAACTAATCATTGAATTTTCGTCGCTATGCTACGTTGCTCACAAAAAATTACTCCTTACATATACAACATATGTGGCGTCATAATTTTTTGTTCGCGCCTTGCCTAGCTTAGAAACTTAAATGATTAAAAACCTTTAAATATTTGAAATATTAGGTCTTGTAAAATGAATATCAATCGTAAATTACGTTTTCAACTGTTAGTGCAAAACAGTTTTTTTGTTGTCCTGTTTTTATTACTGGTGATATTGCTTGGCTATTTAGCGAGTCAATATCGTGTTGCAAAAGACATCACACAAGCTAACCGTAACATTCTTACGCAGGGCAGTGTTAACGTGCTTAAGCAGATGAATGCGCCTATCAATATTACGGTTTTTGCGACTAAAGATGATGCATCAGGTGGCGACAACTTCCGTAAAGGAATGATTGATTTTGTGGCGCGCTATCAACGTGAAAAGAAGAACGTCAACCTCACTTTTGTAAATCCTTCAATCGAGCCAAAACTGGCGCAAGATGCAGGCGTTAAAGAAGATGGTGAAGTGATTGTGGAGTACAACAAACGTACCGAACATATCATTCCGCCAATTGCTGAACAGGAAATGACTAACTTATTGGTGCGTTTATCTCGTACTAATCAGCAAGCTGTCATGTATTTAGATGGCCATGGCGAGCGCAATTTATTAGGTGTAAAAAACTTTGACTTGGGTGAATTTGGTAAACAGTTAGAGAAAAAAGGCTTTAAATTTGCCAACCCAGATTTAACCATTGCACAAGGCGTACCAAGCAATGGTGCGATGCTAGTGATTGCTAGCCCTCAAGTAGATGTCAGTGAGGTTGAAGCGAAGAAAATCAAAGCCTACCTTGAAGCGGGGGGTAATTTATTTTGGTTGCTTGATGACGACAATTATCGCGGCATGAAAGAGGTTGCCGATTACCTAGGCTTGCATGTTTCGCCTGGCATCGCGTTGGATATGGCTTCAGCGCAATATGGCGCGGATGCACGTGTTTCCTTTGCCAGTTTGTATGGTGAGCATGCGATTACCACTAACTTTATGTTGCGTACTTTATTCCCAGAAGCGCATGAAGTCACCGCACAAGGCACAGACGAAAATGGCTGGAAAGTCAGTAATCTAATTGAAGTAGCACCAAATGGTTGGTTAGCATCAGAAAAGTTAGCTAAAGACGCTAAGCCTACATTTAATGAGAAAAAAGACAAACGTGGTCCAATTAACATCGGCGTTGCTTTAGAGCGCACTTATGGTAAAAAAGGTCAGCGCGTAGTTGTCATGGGTAATGGTAACTTCTTATCCAACACTTTTATTACGAATGGCGGAAACCTAGACTTAGGCGTCAATATGGTGAACTGGCTTGCGGGTGATGATAAGCTCATCACCATACAACCTATGCCACTTAAAGATATTAACGTGAATATTCCAGATACAGATACAGGCCGTATTGTTGCTTGGACTGTGTTCCATGGCTTTCAATATTTTATCCCGTTTGGCGTGATGATTGCAGGCTTATATTTCTGGTGGAAACGTAGAAAAGCTTAAGCTGGTAAGCATTTGACTAAGTAAGTTTTAAGTTTAAATTGTGATAGATTAAGGCATACATGAAAAAACGTTGGTTACTTAATTTAGTGATGTTGTGTGTAGTAGGCAGTTTGGTGGCATTTTTATATTTGCGTCCCAAACAAACTACAGAACAAGAAGCCAGCTATGATATCTCCGCATACAAGCTTGCAGAATTCAATGCAATTAGCGTAGAGTTTCCAGCTAAAGCTGCAGTTAAGTTAGATAAAGTGAATGGTTTTTGGCGTTTGAGTGCGCCCGTTAATATGCGTGCTGACCAAGCATCAGTGCAACGCATTTTGTCTATTATTGCGGCTAGATCAAAAGACAAATTCACCAATCCTGATTTAGAGAAATTCGGCCTAAATAACCCTGAGCTTAAACTCAAGCTTGTTAGAGATAAGAACAGCCAAGATAAAGATAATGTAGAGGAGTTCACATTCGGTACTCATAATCCTGTGACTGATGAGCAGTACGTAGCCCATAGAAATGCGGTTTATTTAGTGTCTAATAACTATGCTGAAGCAGCTTCTACACAGGTTATTGAGTTGATTGACAAATCACCACTGAAACCAACTGAAAAAATTGCCGGTTTTGATTTTAGTCATCTAGAGCAATGGTCCGATACAAGATTGAATGTTGATTTGGCTGATGGAAAATGGAGTGTTTCAATCGCAGCAGCCAAGCCACAACAGAACGAAATGAACGAGTGGTTAGATTTTTCATGGGTGCATAATCCAGCGAAATCTGTTGAAATGTATACGCCAGATCGTAAAGTCACTTACCCTTATGTGGTGGTTAAATTAGCTGATGGTAGCAAAGTACGTTTTGACAAGATTCAAGAATCACCAGATTTGTTGCTAGCGCGTCCTGACGAAGGTTTGATTTACAACTTTCCATCGGATGCAGGCTTCACGATGTTAAATCCACCGATTAACATTCCAAGTAAGTAACTCCATTTCTTTATGATCACTGTCGCTGCTGGCTTCATCTTGCCGTGCTATAGCACTGTCTTCGGCTTGTCGCCTAGACATTATTGATAAAGAATTGGAATAAACATATGCCTGAACTCCCAGAGGTAGAAACCACCCGCCGCGGGCTTTTGCCTCTTGTTGGCAAGGTGGTTAAATCGGTTACCATTCGCCATCCTACGCTGCGCTGGCCTATCCCCCAGTCTCTGCTGCAAATATTACCCAATCAAGTGCTACGCGGCCTTACACGTCGTGCAAAGTACATTTTGTGTGAGTATGACACTGGCACTTTGCTATTGCATCTCGGCATGTCCGGTCGTGTTCAATTGCTGGATACAAATTACCCAGCAGAAAAACATGACCATTTCGATATTGAGTTTACTGATGGGCAAGTGCTGCGACTCCGTGACCCGCGTCGTTTTGGTGCAGTATTATGGATAGATAACAAAGAAAATCACCATGTGTTGCTGAACAGCCTAGGCCCAGAGCCACTAGAAGAGGGCTTTAACGCGAAATATTTACACGCTGCATTGAGTAATAAATCGCTAGTTATTAAAAATGCCATTATGGATGGCCATGTCGTGGTGGGTGTAGGTAATATCTATGCCTCTGAATCATTGTTTCGAGCGCGTATACATCCTGAAACGGCCGCCAATAAATTGACTTTAAGGCAGTGTGAGAAGTTAGTGGTGGAAATCAAAAGTACTTTAAATGATGCTTTGTCTGCGGGCGGTAGCAGTCTGCGAGATTTTTTTGGCGTCGATGGCAATATTGGCTATTTTCAGCAAGAGTACTTTGTCTATGCGCGCACTGATGAACCATGCAAAGTCTGCACAAAGCCGATTAAATGTATACGCTTAGGTCAACGCTCTACATTTTATTGCGAGAAGTGTCAGAAGCGATAGATTAAGTTTATTTCTGAGTTCTAGAATTAAGCTTTAATCTATAAGCTCCAAAATATCAATAATCCCGCCACTTGAAGCAATACGAGCAGGCTTACAGCTAGTGTTAATCTTTTTTGCCAACGCGCCTGATTCTCTTGAGTTTTAATTAATGCATCAATGGCCTGTCTTATTGGCGCATCTTGTTCGGCACGCGTTTGTTGTGTTAAAAATTGATGCACTAAGCGCGGCATTTGTGGCAAATTTTTTGCGATATAAGGCAGTTCTTTTTTCATGGTTTTTACAATACTACGCCAGCCTATTTGTTCGCTCATCCAGCGTTTTAGAAACGGTTTAGCTGTTTGCCATAAGTCGATGTCGGGGTCTAAATCGCGACCTAAGCCTTCAATATTCAGTAAGGTCTTTTGCAGCATGACTAACTGCGGTTGGATAATCACACCGAATTTACGTGACATTTGGAATAGACTTAATAGGGTGCGCCCAAACGAAATATCTTTAAGTGGCTTGTCAAATATAGGCTCACATATTGCACGCACAGCGGTTTCCAGTGCTTCAACATTGGTATCTTTTGGTACCCAGCCAGATTCTATATGAGCAACAGCCACATCGCGATAATCGCCGTTAAAAAACGCTAGAAAATTGCGAGCGAGATAATATTTATCATTGTCTGTCAGCGTACCCATAATGCCGAAATCCAGCGCGATATAACGGCCATCATCAGCTACTTGAATGTTGCCAGGATGCATGTCCGCGTGAAAAAAGCCATCCCTAAATACTTGCGTGAAAAATATTTCGACGCCGTCGTGCGCAAGTTTCGGAATGTCTATGCCTTTGGCGCGTAGCACGTCGACTTTACTAATCGGTGTGCCAACCATACGTTCCATCACCATCACTTGCTGGCGGCACCAGTCCCAATATACATGTGGAACTAGCAGCCGTTTATCCGGGAAGTTGCTAGATAGTCGCGTACAGTTGGCGGCTTCTAGCGTTAAATCTAACTCGCTATGGGTATGTTCTGCAAACTCTGCAACGACTTCACGTGGTTTTAAACGTTTAACTTCGGCGGATATGCCTTGCAATAACCATGCGGCGGTATCTAAAAGTTCTAAATCATGATTAATAACTTTTGCAATGCCAGGGCGCAATACCTTTACGGCAACTGGCGTGCCATCGAGTAAGTAAGCAAAATGCACTTGTGCGACGGATGCGCTAGCAATCGCTGTCTCTTCAAAGCTTGAAAACACCTGATTGAGCGGTAGATTGAACGCTTCATGTATAACTGATTGTATTTCGGTGAATGCTACAGGAGGTACTTGGTCTTGTAGTTTGGCAAGTTCATCAGCAATATCTAGCGGAATTAAGTCGCGCCGAGTGGATAGCATCTGCCCGAATTTGACAAAAATTGGACCTAATGCCTCGAGCGCTAACCTTAGACGTTCGCCGCGAGGTTTGCTTTTGTCACGCCAAAACAGTAAAACATTGATGATGCTCTGAAGTGGTTTTAATTTGGTATGGCTTAAAATGAATTCATCTAGGCCAAAACGTAGTGCAATATAAATAATATAAAAAAGCCGAAAAATGCGCATATGTTTAGTCGTTGCTATCTACAGCATTGCTGTTTTTGTTTAGTTTTTTAGTAGACCGTTGTCTAAATTTGCCTTGATGCTCTTGGTCAGCTTGGCTAGCCTCTTTTCAAAGCGTGCGACATCCGCACCTAAGATATCAACTTCCGCATTGAACTGCTCAACATGACGCTTTTTGGCTATAAGTGGCATTTCTTCTTGCCAATACTCGCTCAACATTTCTGCCAGATTGATGCTGGTTTCTTTTACTGAGTTTGCTGCATCGCGTGCAAATGTACCGATTTTATTTGCAGGAATATCGCCAATCAAACTGCTTAAATCATCTTCGTAATCCCAACGCATATTTGAGAATACTTTAGCTAACTCTGCGACTAGCTGAGTATCACCTTCAATGTTAATCTGTCTGTTTGCAGTTTCGTCTTTAGCTAGCAACCGTAAAAGTAAGCTTGGAGGAATCGTCACTTTGGCATCGGGAACGTTAGTTTCACCCGCCATGGCTAAATTGCCATTCTCTAATATCACTAAACTAGCTGAGATAAAGCTCACATTAATCTGTATAGATCTACCTGCAAATGGCTTTAGCAGATTACTCGCCCAACTATTTTGCGAGATGAGATGTTGCAATAAACGCGTTGAAAGTGCTTTGAGCATATTAAGTTTTATAACCTTTATGCAAAGCAACTACCCCTGCGGCAAGATTGTAGTAATCGACTTTGCTCAAGCCTGCATCAGTCATCATTTGCTTGAGCGTTTCTTGGTCTGGATGCATGCGGATAGATTCAGCCAAATATTGATAACTCTCTGCATCTTTAGCGAGAATTTTGCCCATAAAGGGTAATAGCTTGAATGAATATACATCGTATATTTTAGAAAGCGGCTGCCACACTTTTGAAAATTCAAGTACCAGCAATCTACCGCCCACTTTAAGCACGCGCTGCATTTCTGCTAAGGCTTTATCTTTGTGTGTCATGTTGCGCAAACCAAACGCGACTATTACGCAGTCAAAGTGGTTGTCGGGGAAGGGCAGTTTTTCTGCATCGCACTGTAACGCTGGCACGCTTAAACCGGCATCCAGCATGCGGTCACGTCCAACAGCCAACATGGAGGCGTTAATGTCGGTCAGTATGACTTGGCCGTCAGCACCAACTTTTTTTGCGAATAACTTGGATAAATCGCCGCTGCCACCCGCAATATCTAACACTTTATCACCTGCTTTTACACCACTTATTTCTATAGCAAAGCGCTTCCAACCTCTATGCAAGCCTGCTGACATGACATCGTTCATCAGGTCATATTTGCTCGCCACAGAATGAAAAACCTCACCTACTTTTTTTGCTTTTTCATTTTCAGCAACGGTTTTAAAGCCAAAGTGTGTGTTTTGATTGCCGTCTTGATTTATGTTGTGTTCAGTCGTCATTTAACGTTATCCGTATTAACTTTCTTTGCGTTTAATACCAGCAGCGCTTAATCTGCCTAAATATTCTAGCCAAAGCGCTTCATAGTCTCGGCCCAGGTCATATAAGTAGTCCCATGAATATAAACCTGTATTATGACCGTCAGAGAATGTAAGCTTGACCGCATAATTACCAACTGGTTCGATAGCTGTGATATTCACATCTTCTTTACCAACTTGTAATACTTCTTGCCCAGGACCATGTCCTTTTACCTCCGCCGAAGGAGAGTAAACACGTAGAAATTCGCAAGATAACTGGCATTCCATATTGTTATCAAATTTGATTTCTAACAGACGCGAAGCTTGGTGCAATCGAATGTCAATTGGACGAGGAGTGTTGTTGGTTAAGCCGCTCATGATGACTCTTTTAGGTAAAATAAGATGATAACAGAATGGCATGGCTTGATGACGATGCATCAGTGCGCCGTTCATCATCAAATTTAGCCCGTCTATCTAAATTTTATTTTAAATGTAAATAATAGTTAATTGATTCGGTTGATTATTATATAAATAATGATAAAGTTCTAATAAGTAAAAATAGGTAAGGATTGACATGGCTCAAGAAAAATCTAATAGCAAACTGGCAAATCAATTTGCAGCATATACCGAGTGGCGCAAGGCCTTGGTTGATACTATCTCTGATTATCGGAGTTGGTTGAATGAGCAAGAGCTCAATGACGGACAAGTTGATCAACGTATACAGCATCTATTAGATAGACTTCGTGAAGATAAATTGAACGTTGCGTTTGTGGCGGAATTTTCCCGTGGTAAATCCGAACTCATTAATGCAATCTTCTTTGCAGGTTACGGTACAAGGTTGTTGCCTTCAAGCGCAGGTCGTACCACCATGTGCCCGACAGAGCTACTGTACGATAAAACCAAACCAAGTTCAATTATGCTGTTGCCAATTGAAACGCGCTTATCTGATGCCACCACCACAGAATACAAACGTTATCCAGAAGAGTGGAAGACAGTCACCTTTGACATTGAGTCAAACGAAAGCATGGTCAGCGCTTTTAAAGAGGTGAGCAATACTAAAGCCGTGTCAGTATTAGAGGCAGAAAAATATGGTTTGTTTGATCCTAACAGTGCAGATGATGCGCTAAGCGTTAATAAAGATGGCACTATTGATGTGCCAAGTTGGCGCTATGCGATGATTAACTTCCCGCACCCGCTACTTGAGCAAGGTTTGGTTATTTTAGATACACCAGGTTTGAATGCGATAGGTACCGAGCCTGAGTTAACCTTGAATATGTTGCCAAATGCCCATGCGGTGTTGTTTATCTTGGCTGCTGACACTGGCGTTACTAAGTCGGAAATTGACGTATGGCGCCAGTATATTAGTGGCACGCGCTGGAAGCAAAAAGGCCGTTTAGCTGTACTTAATAAAATTGACGGACTTTGGGATGAGCTAAAAGACGAAGAAGAAATTCAAAAAGAACTGACTAAGCAAATCAAATCCAGTGCAGATTTATTGGGCTTAGAAACAAACCAAATCTTCCCTATTTCGGCACAAAAGGGTTTGTTAGCTAAGGTTAACAATGACCCAGAATTGCTCGAAAAGAGTCGTATTTTAGAGTTGGAACGTGCCTTGTCTGACGAATTGATTCCCTCTAAAAAAGAAATCGTTCGTGATAATACGCAAAATGAAATCGAAGATTTGATTGCCAGTTCGCATTTAATTTTAGATGCGCGTATCTCAGGCATCAATGATCAGTTGCTCGAGTTGCGCGGTTTGCGCGGCAAGAATGAAGACGTTGTAGAGCACATGATGAACAAGGTGAAGGTTGATAAAGAGAATTTCGAAAAAGGCTTACAACGTTTTCAAGCCCTGCGTAGTATTTTCTCTCAGCATACCAATCGATTGTTCACGCTTTTAGGGATGGAAGCACTTAAAACGCATGTGCACTCCACTCGTGAAACCATGCAAGGGGCTAGTTTCACTAAAACTATTCGTGATGCGATGGATAATTTCTTCAGTGAATTGAAAACACGTTTAGTTTCATCTGATGCTCAAATAGATGAAATTAAGAAAATGATGGATGTGATGTATGAGAAGTTCTCTAAAGAGCATGGTCTGCGCAAGTCCGACCCGCCAGCTTTCTCAACATTGCGCTATCAAAAAGAACTGGCTAAATTAGAGCGAGCATACAAAGAGCAATTTAACACTGCATTTAATATGATTGCCAATGAAAAAATGACGCTCACCACCAAGTTCTTTGAAACGTTGGCTAGCCGTGTGATTCATGTGTATGAAGTGGCAAATCGTGACATTGAAAATTGGCTAAAAGCAGTGATTTCGCCAATGGAATCACAAGTCCGTGAGCATCAATTGCAATTACGCCGTCGTTTAGAAAGTATTAAACGCATTTATAAAGCGACGGATACTTTAGAAGATCGTATTTTAGAGTTGGAAGCCATTGAGAAGAGCATTCAAGCGCAGTTAGATGATCTGAAAGTATTGCGTATGCACATGAAAAACGCACTGGCATTTGAGCCGGTGGAAAATGAAATGGCTGCGTAATTTAGTAAATTCTCGTTGATATAAATAAGAGTTAAATAAAAAAAGGCTGCATTGCAGCCTTTTTTTATTTAACTCTTACTAAAAACTAAAATTAACGACTAGCTAACATTAAGCTCTTCATTTTCTGCATAGCCTTTTGCTCAATTTGGCGAATGCGCTCAGCTGAAACACCGAATTCATCTGCTAACTCATGTAATGTTTTGCCGCCTTGATCTTGTAACCAGCGCGCTTCAACAACACGACGGCTTCTGTCATCCAGGTTCTGAAGCGCGTTAGCTAAACCTGTCGTTTCAGCTATTTCAATTTGCTTAGATTCCAAAGCTTCTAGCGGCTCTAAACCTTCATCTGGCAAATATGCAATCGGGCTGTACTGCTCATCGCTATCATCGTCAATATTTGCTTCAAGCGAAATCTCATGACCATTTAAGCGTGCTTCCATTTCCAACACTTCTTCAGGTTTGACATTCAACTCTTTAGCGATGTGCGCGACTTCAGCAGGCTGCAAGCTATTTAAGCCAGTTTTCATGCTGCGTAAATTAAAGAATAGTTTACGTTGTGCTTTGGTTGTCGCAATTTTTACCATACGCCAATTGCGCACAATATATTCGTGCATTTCAGCTTTAATCCAGTGCATCGCAAAAGACACCAAGCGTACACCGCGCTCTGGGTCAAAGCGTTTTACTGCCTTCATCAGGCCGATATTACCTTCTTGAATTAAATCTGATTGTGGTAGGCCGTAACCGTTGTAGCCACGCGCGATGCTGGCGACTAAGCGCAAATGCGAGACAATTAACTGGCGCGCAGCTTCTAAATCATTGTCAGCTCTAAACTTTACGGCAAGTGAATACTCCTCTTCTGCGGACAGAACAGGATATGCCTTAATCACCCTAGAATAATGCTCTAGACTGTCAGATGCTGTTAATACTGGTAATGTTAATGCGTTACTCATTGAACTTATTTCCTCCAATAGCTAATATATTAGCACTCTTGCTATTAGAGTGCTAGAGGCTAAATGGTTCAATTTATAGTGAAATATGTTTTGTGGCATTAAAGTTGGTTACTAAATATGATTTTTTTTGATAGGTATATTCGACAAATATTGATACTAAATGTTGAAATTTTGTATCAATGCCTTATTAGTAGTTACCCATTCAAAAGACTGCATATCATGCGAACACCAACAAAGTGCTAATTAAAGTCTATGCATAAGTTATGAACAGCAGCTTTGTGGCAAGTAAAATAAGAAGTCACCGACAGGTCTGGGCCCTTTACAGACATTTGTTTAATTTAATACTTTTAGAAAAAAGTTATAGTTAATTACTATCAGGGGAGGCGGATATTCCTAGAAGTTATTTGGAAGAAGTGGCTTTTGAAGTTACTTTTTTGTCTAAAAATATTACTTGCCCCAGAGCATGCAGCCTAATTAGCTTGTCCATTAATGTATTCTTTTCAGGATGTGTTAGTCTTACTCTAATAAATCTAGTTTTTCGAATCCAGGGTGAGAGCTAAGAATACTTCATAAATGCAACAGTGAAGATCATTTCTTCGACTTTAGCATATTCATAAAATTGGCTTAATAAGATGCTTCTTATTAACAAATGAATATTTTCAAAAATGATTACAATATTTACTTGAGTTTGATAGATATTTGTAGATTTCTCCCCGGTTGTTATAAATTAAATTCTTTATTAATTCGTAGACTAAGTATGAAAAAAATATTATCTTCATTAAGGAGCCGATTTGATAATGGAATACGATTTCTTCTAGGGCTCCATAGACTGAATTGCCAGCTTTGGAACCCTAAATTGACTAGTCAAATTAAAACTACAGAATTACACTAGAATTCTAGCGATTAAGTAATGTATGAAACAGTCCATACCAACTCCCAGCTTCTATAGTTACCTATTCTTACCACTCGCCTATTTCATCAGTGTTAAGCTCTGTTTAGGTTTAGCGATGACACCTGAAGGCACCGTGATTATTTGGTTAGCTAATGCTTTTACTTTAACAGCATTACTCTATTATCGTGGTCAGCGTTACTGGGTTTTCATACTTTTTGCGATAGCAGCTGAAATTGCTGCTGATGTGCCTACATTTCCTTGGTATGAAGGGCTAATGTTGGGTGTTACTAACACTATCGAAGTAACATTAGCCTACCTTATTATGCGTAAAGTCAGCATGTCTCCTTCGCTATATAAGCTAGAAGATGTCATCAAATTTATTGTGGCAGGACCGTTTATTGCGTCGCTAATTGGAGCTCTTATTGGTGCCGCAATTATCAAATTTTTTGGAGTCGATACTGGAGGGTATTTATCCATAGTTCAAGTTTGGTGGTTCGGTGATGCTTTAGGTTTGATAATTGGAATACCTTTATTATTATCCCTTCTTTATTACAAATCCCAGCCAATTAAGCCCTTGATTCGGATTGACTTAATAGTTGCTGTGATTAGTACTGCTTTGCTATTAATGCTAACGTTTGGCGAAAATGGTCTCTTTTTAGGGGTAGTAATTACCCCGACACTTTTGCTTCCCTCTATGCTGTACTTAGCCGCTCGTACAGATTTAAAATGTACTGCTATTGCAGTGTTTATTGTCTCTTTTGCTTTGGCATTAGTAATTACTGCAGGGCGAAATCCTTTCGGTAATTTATCAATATCTTTGACCATTTTGCACGCCCAAGAATTTATAGCAATACTCAGTATCGCAAGTATGGGTTTCGCTACACTACTATCTCGTATTCGCGATAATGAACGTGAGCTTGAGGATCGTGTTTCTAAACGAACTGATGAGTTGCAATTACTTAATCACAAGCTAGAGGGGCTAAGCAAAACTGATGGACTAACTGGTATTGCCAATCGCCGCAGCTTTGATGATGTGTTAGAAATCGAATGGATGCGAGCAAAAAGGGCAAACCAACCTCTAGCTCTTGCGATGCTAGATATTGACTGGTTCAAGCGATATAACGACCACTATGGACATCAAGCAGGTGATGAATGTTTGCGAAGAGTTAGCAATATTCTTGCTTCTAATTTATGTCGTACTGGTGATCTGGTTGCACGTTACGGTGGTGAAGAGTTTGTATTTATAGCACCGGCAATTAGCGGTGATCAAGCTCTTGAGATTTCACGGAAAATCTGTGAGGCACTTCATAGCCTTGCATTACCTCACGAATTATCTACTTTTGGCTATGTGACAGTCAGTGTAGGTGTGGCATCCATTACGCCACAGGGCTCACAGAAGTCTGATGTTTTAGTTAAAATGGCTGATGATGCGTTATATCAGGCTAAAGAGCAGGGAAGAAATCGAGCTTTACTAGCTTAGTTTAGAATAGATAACTAGAACCTTTAAATGATATAAAAGCTGAGCATAAAAACCTTAATACATATAGTTCTTCTAAATTGATGAATTGACGCATAAAACCACTGATTACTTATTGATTATTTTCTTGGTAAGGACACTACGATATAATTATTATCAATAGTGCATTTAATTATTAAAGAATTTAGACAATCTGAAATGATTCATAAATGAGCACTATAAATACTCAAGAATTAGATGCTCGAATTGCTGAAAAATTGTGCCGGCCAGCTAAAGCACAGATGTGCAAAAAAATGCTACGTTTCCTAATGGCATTAATTCTCTCATTATTTGTAAATAGCATCGCATATGCGCTCATACAAAATCTCCCAACCAGTTTTAAAGTACAAAAACCTCTTCCAGTAAATCAATTACAAAAAGCAACCCTCATCGTTGGAAGCGAGCAGGACTTCCCGCCTTTTGCTACAGGCATGAGTGATGAGTCTGCTGGTGGCTTTACCGTTGAGTTGTGGAAAGCAGTTGCATCAGAAGCCGGTTTAAATTACCACATTCGTGTTTTACCTTTCCACCAGTTACTTGATGAATTTAAATCAGGAAAGATTGATGTCCTGATAAACCTCAACGTCACCGATGAGGCCCACGTATATGCGGACTTTTCTGTACCACATTCTGTTTTTAATGGAGGTATCTTTGTTCGTAATAACGAATCAAATATCAACTCCGAGGTTGACCTTAAAGGCAAATCCATCATTATGATGAAAGACGATGTCGAGGCTAACTATGCTACGTCAAGAGGATGGAATAATCAGTTAGTGTTTGTAGAGGCTGCGGCAGAAGGTATGCAAATGTTAGCCTCTGGTAGCCACGATGCTATGTTGATCAACAAAGTCGTTGGTCTACAGACTTTGCATTCACTTAAGCTGGATAATATTAAAGCGTTAAAAGCTAAGGCTGGATTCACGCAAAGATTTGCATTTGCAGTTCATACAGGTCAATCAGAACTATTAGGTAAAATTGATGAAGGTCTGGCGGTTACCAAAGCCAATGGAGTCTATAACAACTTATATGACAAATGGTTTGGTGTATATGAGTTGAAAGAAATTGGGGTGGTTGATTTACTGAAATACCTCATGCCTATTGTTTTGATATTTATCTGTATATTGGGATATATACTTTACTTACGCCATCGTGAACGTAAGCAGGCTGAAGAATCCTTAGAGATGATGAGGTTCAGCGTTGACAATGCTCATGACAGCATATTTTGGATTAACCGAGAGGGTCATATCCTCTACGTGAATCTTGCTGCATGCATGGAGCGCGAATACTCCCTAAAAGAGATGTTGCAGATGAGAATTTTTGACTTAGACCCTGATTACCAGCCAGGCATATGGACCCCCCACTTTGAAGACCTCAGTCGGCGCGGATCAATATCACTTGAAACCCGACACCGTACAAAAAACGGTCGTATATTCCCTGTCGAGGTCAGTGCAAACTATATCAATCTTAACGGTAAAGAGTTTAATTTTGCAGTGCTTAGAGACATTACTGAGCGCAAACAAGCTGAGCTTGCACTTAGTATAAGCGAACTATCTGCCAAACAATCTTTAGCCGAACTTAAATACCAGAAGTCTGCAGTCGATGAACATGCCATCGTATCTGTGACAGATGTACAGGGTATCATTACCTATGCTAATTCTAAGTTCTGTAAAATCAGTGGTTATACTGAAGAAGAGTTATTGGGCCAAGATCACCATATATTGAGTTCTGGCTATCATCCAAAAGGGTTCTTCAAAGAAATGTACCTGACATTAGCAACTGGTAAACCTTGGCATGATGAAATCTGCAATCGCACTAAAGATGGTCACTTGTACTGGGTAGACACAACAATTACTCCTTTTATGGCAGATGACGGCAAGCCAAAAAGTTACATCTCTATTCGGACTGATATCACTCAACGCAAGGCCGCTGAAGAAAAAAATAACATTTTAGCACTCTATGACACGCTCACTAATTTAGCCAATCGACGCTTGCTCTTAGATAGACTTAAACAGGCTTTAGCTAGCAGTGCCCGAAGTAGTCGCCGAGGCGCATTATTGTTTCTGGACTTGGACCACTTTAAAAAACTGAATGACACGCTCGGACATGATGTTGGAGATACACTCTTGCAAGCAGTAGCCAGTAGATTAACGAGCTGCATTCGTGAAGGTGATACTGTAGCTCGTTTCGGTGGAGATGAGTTTGTTGTGCTGCTAGCTGACTTAAGCGAACATGCCTTTGAAGCAGCAGCTCAAACTAAAGATATCGCTGAAAAAATGATTATTACACTCAATCAGCCTTATCAACTTAAAACAAATATCTACCATAACACTGCCAGTATAGGAGCTACATTGTTCGTTGGTCATGAGCTGGAGATAGACGAACTGTTAAAGCAAGCTGATATTGCTATGTATCAATCTAAGAACGAAGGTCGGAATACGCTATGTTTCTTCGACCCAAAAATGCAAGAAGCTATTGCTGCACGTGTTGATCTTGAAAACGAACTGCGTAAAGCCATTCAAGAACAACAATTCCAATTGCATTATCAAATTCAAGTTTCTAGCACTGGACAAGCATTTGGAGCAGAAGCCTTAATCCGTTGGCAACACCCAGAGCGCGGCATGATCCCTCCATATAACTTCATTACCTTAGCCGAAGAAACCGGGCTGATTTTACAGATAGGGCAATGGGTACTTGACACGGCCTGCGCCCAACTTAAAACATGGCAACAGATCCCACTTACTCAAAACCTGCTGCTCGCTGTCAATGTGAGTGCCAAGCAGTTCTTTCAAGTGGACTTTGTCGATCAAGTAAAGGCAACCTTACAAAAGTATGATGTTAATCCTACGTATCTTAAACTGGAGCTGACAGAAAGTATGTTGGTGTATAACATCAATGACATTATTACCAAAATGAATGCGCTTAGCAAAATAGGAGTTATTTTCTCATTAGATGACTTTGGTACAGGCTACTCTTCATTACAATATCTCAAAATGCTCCCATTGTCTCAATTGAAGATAGACCAGTCCTTTGTACGTGATATTGCCACTGATAAAAGTGATGCAGCGATTGTGCGCACTATCATTACTATGGCACATAGCTTGGGCATTGACGTCATTGCTGAGGGTGTAGAAACTGATGAACAAAAGCAATTCTTGTTGGACAATGGCTGTGTGCAATACCAAGGGTATCTGTTCAGTAGACCAGTTCAGATTGATGAATTTGATTATTTGATTAGAACTAAAATGCAAATCTTAAAGTCTGCTGCTACGCAGATAGACTAGAGGCTAAAAAATATGTTTGTATTGAGATTGATAATACATGGCTAAACAATCTAAAGTCAGCGAAAAACTGATAAATGCCAGTATAGCAAGCATGGCTATTTTATTCATAATCTTATGGTTAATGCCTCAACCGCCATCAATGTCGCAAATTAAATTTATGCCATTATGGATACATATTACTTGTGAGATGTTTTCAATCATGGTTGCCATGTTTGTGTTTGGCGTCACTTGGAACTCTTACAAAGTTGAAAGGGATAGTAATTTAATTATCTTAGCATGTGGTCTGCTAAGCGTTGGATTGATAGACTTTTTACATCTTCTTTCATTTACCGGAATGCCAGATTTCATTACTCCATCAGGTCCAGAAAAAACCATTAACTTTTGGCTTGTAGCGCGTTTAATAGCAGCAATAACCTTGCTCACAGTTGCAGTGAATCCATGGCAACCTTTTCAGAAAAAGAGTTCACCATATATTTTTATTGGAATAAGTCTTTCAGTAACATTCTTGACCGCTTGGCTAGGTATTTATCATCAAGATCTTTGGCCAAGAACTTTTGTAGAAGGTAGTGGTTTAACAGCCTTCAAGATTGGTTCAGAATATATAATTTCAGGCTTACTATCAATCGCGGCATTTTTGTTTTACAAAAGCACTAGGCAGGAAAAGATGCCTCGATATGATATTTATAGTCTATTTGGAGCCTCATGCGTCACGATACTTAGCGAGCTATCTTTTGTTAATTTTCATAGCTTTACAGATATTTTTCAACTTTTAGGCCACCTATATAAAATTAGTGCTTATTTGTTAATTTACCGTGTGGTTTTCATTAGCAGTGTTCGCGCTCCATTTGAGAGTTTGGAGGCATTCAAAGAAAAGCTTCTAGTTTCTGAAAGCATGTTGCAATCAGTCATAGATAATGTACCAGTGCGAGTTTTTTGGAAAGATCGAGAATTACGTTTTTTAGGAGCAAATAAATTATTTCTAAAAGATGTAGGCTTAAGTCATATTAATGAAATTGTAGGTAAAAAGAGTGAAGATTTATTCACTGAGTATAATGAACTATATAGTCAAGACGACTATACAGTTATCAGAACGGGTAATTCAAAACTCAATTATGAAGTGCCTTTTAAAAAGGTTAACGGGGAGTCTGGGTGGTTACAAACAAGCAAGGTTCCATTAAAGGATACAGATACTTGTGTTATAGGAATCCTAGTTACGTTTACTGATATCACAGAACGCAAAAAAGCAGAGCAAACAATCGAATTTCAGGCAAACTATGACGCACTCACCCAGCTACCTAATCGTCGTTATTTCAACATCAGACTGGAACATGAAGTTAAAAGCGCAGTTCTAAACGGTAAAAAATTTGCTTTAGCTTTATTAGATATAGATAATTTTAAAGAGGTCAATGACACTCTTGGTCATAGCGCAGGTGATGAATTACTGAAACAAGTTGCGCAACGTTTAATAAATTCCGTAAGAGATATTGATACAGTTTCTAGATTAGGTGGGGATGAATTTACTATAATTATCAGTAATTTAAAGGATAATAATACCGCAGAAGTAGTCGCACAAAAACTATTAAAAGCATTATCCGAACCATTCAAATTGGAAGAAAATAAGATCTTTTTGACAGTCAGCATAGGTCTTACAATTTATCCTGACGATACTAACTTATCTGAGGATATGTTGAAAAATTCAGATCAAGCCATGTATCAGGCAAAACTTCAAGGACGTAATCGTCATAGCTACTTTACATCCGATATGCAAGTAGCTGCCCAAAATCGATTACAACTTACGAATGAGTTACGTGTTGCGATCGAAGAAAAGCAATTCAGCTTGGTATATCAGCCAATTGTCGAGTTATCGACTGGATTTATTCATAAAGCAGAGGCTTTAATTAGATGGCAACATCCAAAGCGCGGTGCAATAAGTCCTATCGAGTTTATTCCAATTGCTGAGATTACTGGTTTAATTGTAGAAATTGGTGACTGGGTGTTTTATGAAGCCTGTAATCAAGTTAAGTGCTGGCGAAATATTTTGGCTCATAATTTTCAAATTAGTATTAATAAATCACCAGTACAGTTTACCCATAAAAGACAGGGCTTTAAAGAATGGTTTGATTTTTTAAGGGAGTTAGATCTTCCAGGCGAAAGTATAGTGATTGAGATTACAGAAGGCTTAGTTTTAAACGCAGACGCCTCCATCAAGAATTTATTAATGAAATATAGTGAAGCAAATATTGGAATTTCACTTGATGATTTTGGAACAGGGTATTCGTCATTAACGTATTTAAAAAAATACGATATTGACTATATTAAGATTGATAGATCATTTATAAGCAATATATCTTCAGGATCTGAAGACTTAACATTATGTGAAACTATGATAGAAATGGCACATAAGTTAGGAATAAAGGTGATTGCTGAAGGAATTGAAACTGAAGAGCAACTTGAGTTATTGATTTCTGCGGGTTGTGATTATGGTCAAGGCTATTGGTTTAGTAAACCCTTAGCCCCTAAAGAATTTGAAAACTACTTTATGAAAAGAAATAAGAATTTTATTGACTCAACACACTAACTACCAAAAAATCCAACCGGTTAGGCTGTTAATTTTAGGTTAGTCTTCATGGAATTAAGCTGAATTACTCCTTTTCATTATCGTTTAAAAGACTTGTATTTTGTCATATACTTTTCTTAAATATATGAATTTTTATAACCTATTTACCTCGATACTTAGAGTCTTACAATGAGCCACCTCTCAACGCACCATATACATAAACAATCTAAAGCTGTGTCACATTCATGTGTTGGCTGTAAAAATACTATCGAATTAGATTTTGACTTTGAATATGCGTTTCAACCTATTGTGGACGTTAGTACTAAGGCTATATTTGCTCATGAGGCATTAATCAGAGGTCCGAATGGCGAAGGCGCACATACTATTTTAAGTAAAGTAAATAACGACAACACATACCGTTTTGATCAAGCATGTCGAGTCAAGGCTGTTAAATCTGCAGCCGAATTGAAGCTTAAGGAAATGTTATCAATTAATTTTATGCCTAATGCCGTATATAGGCCTGAACTATGTATAAGCACTACATTAGCAGCTGCAAAAAAATACAACTTTCCTGCAAATAACATTATTTTTGAATTTACAGAGCAAGAAATAATTAAAGATACAAAACATCTTATAAATATTGTGAATGAATATAAGAAATTAGGGTTTAAAACTGTACTGGATGATTTTGGCGCAGGTTACGCTGGTTTAAACCTATTAGCTAGTTTTCAACCTGACATTATCAAGATCGACATGGATTTAATTCGCGATCTTGATACAAGTAAGTCTCGCCGCATTATCACTAAAGCTGTGACACGTATGTGTGAAGAATTGAATGTACTAGTAATTGCCGAAGGAATTGAAACCACAGCTGAAAGAGATGTGCTAGTTGACTTTGGTATTAATCTTTTTCAAGGATATCTTTTTTGTAAGCCTGCTTTTATGGCAAAAGGAGTAGTTGACCCAAAATCTTGGTGTGATACGTGATTAAACTACTAAAAGACTAATATCTGATTGCATCAACGGAGTATTAGCCCCTCTTAGAATACTCTTTTATATTAATATTATTATGTTAATTGAGAATGATTTCTTGAACGGTTTCAGCCTAGTTTAGTCTGTTGAAGATCCTAAGAAAATTTGTGGGCATAGTTATGATTATTCTTGGATTAAACTGTTGATTCGGTCGGATGGTATTCATCAAACGCATCCTAACTCTTAATCAGAAATTCTACTGGGGTTGATCTTAATGTGCCTGATTTTGTATTAATTATGTTAATTAATTATCAAGCTAATTAACACACTAAATTTCTATTTCGGCTATATTTTTTATTTTTAGTTATGTTGTAAGTGCTATAAATCTTTAATCATCTTTTAATTATATGGACTAAGTTATGTCAATCAATCAATTAATCTATATCAGTCAAGCTACACGCAAGATGTCCAACTCTGAGCTGCTTCAAATTCATACTACAGCTCAGGAAAATAATGCAAAAATCGATGTGACAGGAAGCCTGTTTTATAACGGCGGTTGGTTTTTGCAAGTACTAGAGGGGCCGATAGAGACCTTATCCAAACTGTACATTAAAATTGAGAAAGATCCACGTCATAAAAACTCCCGTATCATATACAACGAACCAGCAAAATTCCGTACATTTACACGCTGGACTATGAATATGACTAATCTAGATGATCGACAAGCTGACAAATATGATGAGCTAGTTGAGGTGATTGAAGCAGCAAAAACAGATCGAAAAATTGGCTCAGCATCGCCCGCAGTTACGCTACTTAAAATTTTTAAAAACTAATTTAAGATGTAAATGAGTCGAAGTTTAAACTTCGGCCCTTTTAATTGTTTCAGGTAAATTGAGAAAAAGTATTAAATCTACTAAAGGCAGATTAGATTTAATACTTAATCAAATCACTCTAATACAGATTTTTAATGCCTTAAAGTCATAAACAATAGAAATTGTTAGCATGCTAACCAATGCTATTAACTCCATTTAATGCGATCAATATCTCTATCAGTCCTGCAAAAAACTAATATAAAAAATCAAACAGTTCACATTTTGTATACCAAGCTGTATATTTACATGTGTTATATTAAATTCTTTAAAATTTAAGCAATAAACAAGTAGTGGTTGTAAATGTTTTATGTAAATCAGATGGGCAACTTTTTAGTCACATTTGTATGGAGATCAAAAAAATAATGGACTTCGTTAATTTTGTTCCTGTCGGCTGTAAAGAGTGTCGAGACAAAACCAAGCTTAATATAGATTTTACAATGGCTTTCCAGCCAATTGTTGATATATCTAATAAGTCTATCTATGGGTATGAGGCACTCGTCAGAGGTGTTAATAATGAGGGAGCTGCAACAATACTTTCTCAATTGAATGACAGTAATAGATATGCATTTGATCAGGCAATACGCGTGAAATCTATCGACTTAGCAAAAAAACTCGGTTTGCAAGGTATGTTAAGCATTAATTTTTTACCCAATGCAGTTTACAAGCCTGAAACTTGCATACGCGCAACGCTTGAAGCCGCTGCTGAGATGGATTTCCCCACTGATAGAATTATGTTCGAAGTGACAGAAGGTGAGAAGGTACAAGATAATGATCACCTACGAAACATCTTCGTAGAATACAAAAAACATCGATTTACTACCGCGATTGATGATTTTGGTGCGGGCTATGCGGGTCTGAATTTACTGGCTGATTGGCAGCCAGATATTATCAAGTTAGATATGTCATTAACACGCAACGTTAATACCGACAGAGTTAGACGAGCACTGGTATTTGGCATACTTTCAATATGTAGAGCACTAGATATCCGTGTGATTGCAGAAGGTATTGAGTCTAGGGAAGAATGCTTAACTTTGGCTGATGAAGGTGTAACACTATTCCAAGGATACTTATTTGCCCGCCCTGGATTTGAATCTTTACCCGAAATTCCGGAAGATGTATGGCCACAGGTGAAAACTCGTCGGGCAAGAGACCGTTGGTAGTGAATATTACTTTACTAAGCTTACCCTGTAGATAATCAACTTTATTGGTCTCCCTAACCATATTTAAATGAAGAAGAATGATTGACAATAAACAGTTTAGATTTGATAACGGCTTTGTAGGTATTGATGACGTTATTAATATATCAGAAAGTAATATTGTTACTTATCTTAACGAAAATGATGAATATTTAAATTTTATTCAGCGTGGAGCCGATTTCATTTTACAAATTGTGTCAGAGGGCACACCTGTTTATGGGATTAATACTGGATATGGGGATTCATGTAATGTCGTGATTCCTGAACATCTAGTCTTTAAGCTACCTCGAAATTTATATACTTACCACGGCTGCGGTTTGGGTCAATTTTTGTCCAATTCACAAGTTCGCGCTGTCATGGTCGTGCGATTGGCGTCATTATGCAAAGGCTTTTCTGGCATCAGACCTTTACTATTACGTCAAATTATTGCATTTTTAAATGAAGGTATAGCCCCATTAATTCCTTCCGAAGGTTCAGTAGGGGCAAGCGGTGACTTAACTCCGCTCTCTTATCTTGCAGCTGCTTTATGCGGTGAACGTGAAGTGATTTATAAACATCAACGTATGGATGCACAATATGCACTTCGTTTGTCATGTTTAGCGCCTCTACAGTTACAACCAAAAGAAGCTTTAGCACTCATGAATGGTACATCGGTAATGACTGCACTTGCATGTGAAGCATACACACGTGCTAATTACCTAAAAGAGTTAACAACGCGTATTACTTCTATGGCTTCTTATGCCTTAGATGGAAACGCTAATCACTTCGATGCTTTTTTGTTCACGCTGAAGCCACACTCAGGTCAAGAAAATATCGCAAGTTGGATACGCGAAGATTTAGTGTTGCCAGAGAAATCAAATAGTGGCCGGATTCAAGATAGATACTCGATTCGCTGTGCACCTCATATCATAGGCGTGCTTGCAGATGCCTTACCATGGATAAAAAGCCATATTGAAAACGAAATTAATAGCGTTAACGATAATCCAGTAATTGATGGCGAAAATCAAAAAGTCATGCATGGAGGCCATTTTTACGGCGGGCACATTGCATTTGCCATGGATAGTCTTAAAAACTTGATTGCAAATTTAGCAGACATGATGGACAGACAGATGGCTTTACTGGTCGACACACGCTATAACAATGGACTACCTGCTAATTTATCTGCAGATAGCGGGCCCGACGCCGCAGTGAGTCATGGACTTAAAGCACTGCAAATTAGCGTCAGTGCATGGACCGCTGAGGCGCTCAAACTGACTATGCCGGCGTCAGTATTTTCCAGATCAACAGAATGTCATAACCAAGATAAAGTCAGTATGGGCACTATTGCCAGTCGAGATTGTCTGAGAATTCTCCAATTGACAGAACAGGTTGCTGCGGGCATGTTAGTTGCGGTCTATCAAGGCGTGAGTTTAAGATTACAAATGCCTCAACATGCTCCACTGCATCCTCGTCTACATATGATGATAGATGACCTTTCAAAAATACTAGTGCTAGTTTTTGAAGATAGGGCTCTGCAATCTGAATTGGAAGATTTACTTAATGCAATTCGGTTACGAATCTGGCCGTTATATTCGCATCATAAATGATATTAATTTTTGCTTACCAATAGACAAATGAACGCTTTTCCCTATAAACAATGGTTTGAATACCCGAAACTTCTTCAAAGATTCACTAATGATTTAGTATTTGGTGAGCTAGCTGCATTAAGACCAACTTCAACAAAGGTTAACTTTATTGATGCCGAAGATAATATTGCTTTAGGCGATCATGGCTTGGAAATGGATTCACTTGAGTTAATGGGTATATCGACATCATTAGCGAGGTCTATACACATACATGAAAGCCATCTGAAAGACAATTTCCTTGATAAAACCCGATTGAAAGACTGGCAATCGATTGTATTTCACAGCTTAGAAATCTTTTCTGAGCGTATATCTTTTAAAACATCAGGTAGTACAGGGTTGAAAAAGTATTGTACTCATCAGTTAGAAGACCTAGAGGAGGAGGCGCAATTTCTTGCTAAACTACTGCCAGGACGCCAACGCATTTTGTTGGCTATTCCTTCTCACCATATTTATGGTTTTATCTTCAGCATATTGTTACCACGTTATTTGAACCCAAATATTGAGATTATTGATGTTAGAGCGCTATCATCAAATACACTAATATCAATTATGGCGTCAGGAGACCTCGTGTTGGGGTTTCCTGAATTTTGGAAATATATTGAAGAAGCTGGTGTTTTATTACCAGCGGATGTTATCGGTGTAAATTCAGCGGGACCTTGCCTAGAACAGATAGGACTGAGTTTATTAAATCGTGGGTTATCAAAGCTATTTGAAGTGTATGGTGCATCCGAAACTGCAGGAATAGGTTGGCGAGACCACCCCTCAGATTCTTATAAACTATTTCCATTTTGGGAAAAACAGTTACTCGATTCCGAACTTAAACGTGTGAGTTTGAATGGACAATCATTCATCGTTCATTTGCATGATCGTCTACACTGGTTTTCTAGTAACAAATTTAATGTCATCGGACGTAAAGATGACATTGTCCAAATTGGAGGGATTAATGTTTCGTTGCATTATGTCCGAGACATACTCAAAACGCACCCTGCAGTAAAAGATGCTAGCGTGAGAATGATGAGGCCAGTGGAAGGTAATCGACTAAAAGCTTTTATTGTCTTTAACGATAATGGTGATGAATCTCAGGCACTAGAGAGCTTGAATGCACACATAAATTTAGTTTTGCTACCTCATGAAAGACCAAAGTCAATAAAAATTGGTTCAAGTTTGGCTACCAATAAAATGGGTAAGCTATGTGATTGGTCTATAGATGTTGAATCTCACTGATCAATGATTTTAACTGCTTGAGGATGAATGGCAGTCACTCGATTTCTTCCACCATGTTTAGATGCATAAAGCGCTTCGTCTGCAATTTTTAGCAACATATCAATACCTGTAACATTTTCATTCACTGTACTTACGCCAATACTTACTGTGTAACGAATCTTCTGTCCATTCACCTCTAAGAGCGATTCAGCAATAGAGCTTCGAATTCTTTCAGCAATTTTTATTGCACCTTGCATATCTGTTGATGGTAAGAGTGCACTGAACTCTTCGCCCCCTATTCTGGCAACCAAATCCATTTCCCTCACGCAATCCTGTAATACTGCAGATAAGTGTTTCAACACCTCATCACCTGTTGCGTGCCCGAAAGTGTCGTTTACCTTTTTAAAATGATCAGCATCAATGGCTAGTAAGGAAAGTGGACGAGGTCTTTTTTTGCAGCGTTCAAATTCAATCCCGGCAACCTCAAAGAATGCTCGGCGATTAGAAATACCTGTGAGGTGATCATTAAAACTTGCTTTAATAAGATCTTCAGTTGAGTTACGTTTTTCAGTGATATCTCTAATAATCAAAGAATATCTAGGAGGGTTAAAATGCTCATGGAGAGCATTTTCTAATGGTGAAATAATACTACTCCCCCAGAATCGGCTACCATCACTTCTCAAGCACCAACTTTCAAACAGACTCCATCCGTTTTCATCAGCTTCCGCCAGCCGATCTTTTAGACGTTCTTCATCGGTAGAGTCTTTAGGGAAAAATATAGAGTAAGGTTTGTGTTCAACTTCATTCGCTGTATATTTCCCCAAGCGTTCTAAGCTGACGTTCCAATTTTCAATATTTCCATCGCTATCAAGGCTAACAAGAGCATATTCAGTAACACCACTAAAAATGGCGTTGAACCAAGCTTCATTATGCTGCAGTTGCTTTTCTCGTTTAGCCAATAAACTCACGTCAGAAATCACAGCCATAATGCGATCAGCATCAAGTTTTAGTAAGCTAAAT
Organism: Methylotenera versatilis 301; assembly: GCF_000093025.1. Classification (GTDB taxonomy): domain Bacteria; phylum Pseudomonadota; class Gammaproteobacteria; order Burkholderiales; family Methylophilaceae; genus Methylotenera; species Methylotenera versatilis. The sequence continues at coordinate 2,314,910 of NC_014207.1, read as the reverse complement.
GCCAGTACTTTAGGGTCCTCTTTTCCCGGAATACCAGCAGTTAACTGAACACGCAATGCATCACAGATTTGACCTCTTTTCTTAGTGAAACTAGAGCAGAGGTTTTGCAGTTCAGGCGCTATATTTTCTAAAGTGATAAAGAAATTTGATAGATCCCCGTCTGGTGCAATCGGCAAAAGTAACTGAGCCGAAAGTGGGTTAATCATCACAATTTCACCATCACTTTTCATTTGCACGAGTCCAACAGGTGCCATGTACAAAAATTGCAGCAGTGATTCGTATTCAGATTTTAAGTCATCGCTCATATTCGATAATGTAACTAAGATCTAAGAATAACAACGTAGCTATACGAAAATTGGGGACTACTCAATAATCGCAACTTTACACGTGTAGGTTTCATTTTTAGGGTTAGAACATAATCCATAATTTCATCTAACTCCGATGAAGTATCTACTGCATCTTCAAATTTTTGGGCCACCATAAAGTTATTCATACAGGGGGCGACGCTATTAAATAAATCTGAGTCAATCACACTCTCAAGTGAAAGTCCCGCAACTTTTGATTCATAAGCATTATAAACTTTCACCATGCCTTCATTATCAAAACCAATGACACCAAAATCAAGAGAGTTTAATTGGTCATTAGTCAACTTATCCAATGTTTGTCCCAAGCTCAGCATATCGAATGTAATTTGATTCAATTGAGTCATCCTTTAGTAAATTTATAATCTATAAATATTAAATTCGTTGAATTAACAAGAAGTTACAGATTCTTGATTTCATGCGAATTAGTGATTAGTTAAGCCCTGTAATTAGCTTATCTTAGCTTTTGTACAATTTGTAACATATTGAATTATTATATACAGAATTGTATACAATTGTTGATATTTAATGTGTAGGTTTAGTTCTGATAAACCCTGAATAATATTTTATTAAATTTGAGTGTGTAATTGTTTTAGGCGTAGTTTTTTCGAGCGACAAATCTAGAGAATTATCGAGAGTTAAAATCAGGGTCTTGTTGTTTTTTTGGATGGTATTGAGATTCATAGTGACTTATCAGCATACCTACTGCATGAAGCCTACCTAATTTTCTATTTTTTTAACACATCAATCTGAAAGTAATAGAACATTATTGTGTTTGAACACTCATAAGACGTGTATTAAAATTCTTAATAAGGTTAATCATGATTGAACAAGAGAATTATCATAAAGTAACAACATTAGATGAAATGGTAGCACATGCTTGTTTTTGTAAGTTACGCTCTATTTGCTGTGACAAAAATAGTAATGAATGCATGCGCAAAAGAAATATTTACGCAGAGTTTATGATGAAAAAAACAGAAGATCGATTAGTTTAAGGGGCTGCTATGCAAAATGATGAACAATTGATAAGCCTTCTTGAGGCAAGCCATGCCAAATTATCTGAGATTAATACAAATATGCTCAAGGTGTTTTGGATAGTTGCTGTTTTTGCTTTCTTGTATTTTGGGCTGATGTTGTATCTGTTGTTTTTTAAATAGTTACTTACAAAGTTAATCCTAGTTTTAAGCTTAAAAGTTTAGCAATAACTGAATGCCAATTGAGAAATGTTATTATCAGCATTCAAAATGTTCCTAAAAAGATTGTGGTAAAGGCAAGAATAATCTCCAAATTACTGTATTGTTTTGCACTTTTGGATGAAGAAAAGTGTCCGCTTCTGGACGCAAGTTCAAATTTTCAGTGTCAGCTCAAAAGTTATGCAATTATTAGGTAACGGCTGATTACTAGTCTTGCAAAAAAGAGCGTATTCGTAAATACGCTCTTCGATTTGGAAAATGGGAGATCGAGATTAACTAATTACAAAATTTCTATACGTTTACCTGCAACATTTAGTTTTTTAGGCAAAGTTAATTGTAGAACACCATTCTCGTATGAAGCATTTGCAGTATTTTGATCTACATCGACAGGTAACTGGAAGCTTCTACTTACAGATCCAAAATAACGTTCACTCCTTACAACTTTTTCATCTTTAGTTTGTTCGTCATGTTGTTTTATTTCTGCAGCTATTGTCACGGTGCTTCCATCTACAGTGACATGCAAGTCTTCTTTCCTTATACCTGGTAACTCCGCTTGAAATACATATGAGTTGTCAGAATCTTTTATGTCAACTTTAAAGTTACTACTTAGACTTTCACCATGTAAAGGGCTTACAAAATAACCATGCGATCCTAAATCTCCAAAAAAGTCATTGAACAGGTTGTTATTAAATCTGGTTAATTGAGACATATTCACTCCTTTTATTAAGAAAATTTAAAAATATTTGTATGGCATTAAAATTGTCTGCCAATAGCATTTTAATAGTGGTTGTTTGGTTAAATTCAAGAGGTCAAATATTCGAATTTTTAGACACAAAAAAATTGTTATCTCGAATAATTTGTAAAAGGTATTTTTTACAATTTCATTACATTTTTAATAGAACTTTTTAATTTATAAATTAACCAAAGCGTCTTTAGGCTTCACTGTTCAAGTTAACTTTTGATTAATTATTTTTAAAGAGGTTAAAAATGAAAATGACTCAATCATCATTAAAAGCAGTAGGTATTGTTGCATTAATTGCATCGGTATTTGCCAGTGGATATGCTTATCATGGCACAACACAAATATCTGAAGCAAATGCAACGACAGTGCCCATTCCAAATAGCACTTATCAACCCAGAACAGCATTGTCATCAATAGCTGACTTTTCTGAAATCGTTACAAAGCAAGGTCCGGCTGTCGTCAATATTAGTGTTTCCGGGACATTAAAAACTGGTTTTTCTAATTTAAGTGTTATTCCAGAGATAAACCCTGATGATCCATTTTACGAATTTTTTCATCGGTTCCAGCCAGATGCTCCAGAAGGTGATAGTCAGATGAAAGCCTTAGGCTCAGGCTTTATCGTTAAATCTGATGGTGTGATTCTGACAAATGCACATGTCGTATCAGAAGCTAATGAAGTAACTGTGAAGCTAACAGATAAGCGTGAGTTTAAGGCTAAAGTCGTGGGCTTAGATAAAGCATCCGATGTCGCTATTTTGAAGATTGATGCAAACAATTTGCCTACTGTAAAAATTGGTAATCCACAAAAAGCACGTGTTGGAGAATGGGTACTTGCAATTGGATCACCATTTGGTTTTGAAAACAGTGTAACAGCTGGCATCGTGTCAGCTAAGTCTCGTTCATTACCTGATGAAGGGTATGTGCCATTTTTACAAACTGATGTAGCTATAAATCCAGGAAATTCAGGTGGTCCATTATTCAATCTACAAGGTGAGGTAATTGGTATTAATTCGCAAATTTATAGTAAAAGCGGCGGTTCAGAAGGACTTTCCTTTGCAATTCCTATAGATATAGCGATGCATGTAGAAAAGCAGATTCTAGAGAGTGGTAAAGTGAGTCGTGGTCAATTGGGTTTAACCATACAACCCATTACACAAGAGTTAGCTGCTTCATTTGGTCTAGATAAACTAACTGGTGCTTTGGTCAGCGAAGTCAAAAAAGACAGCCCTGCTGAGAAAGCCGGTATTGAAGTGGGGGATATTATTCTTAAGTTCAATGGTAGGTCTCTAGAGCATTCTGAAGAATTACCCCCGTTAGTCGCAGAAACCACCCCAGGTTCTAAAGCGCAATTAGAAGTCTGGCATAACAAAAAGACCAAAGTAACTAACGTTGATGTAGGCGAATTAAAAACCGCAGACACAAGTGTTATGCATAGTTCATTAAGCAAAGGGAAGCTTGGCCTGATAGTTCGACCACTCACTGATGAGGAGAGAAAAGCAGCAAAGACTTCTAGCGGCCTGATTGTAGAAGATGTTTCTGAAGGCTCTGCAGCAAGAGCTGGGATTCGCCAAGGTGACATTATTTTGTCTGCTGGAGGTGAAAAAATTGATAGCGCTAATCAATTAAGTAATTTAATTAGTAACACTCATGGACAGATAGCTTTACTTATCATGCATGGTGATAGAAAGATATTTGTCCCAGTAAAAATTAGTTAGCCAATAATCTGTAAACTTTAGTTAGCAAAAAAGGGCAAGCTAATAAGTTTGCCCTCTTTTCTAATTTAACGACTTAGCAGAACCGAAACGACCTTTTGAATCCATTGAATATTTCAACACAGAGGCTTTGTCAGATAAAGTTAAAATTGAGTCCCGACCTTTAAAGTGTAGACCATTAGCACCTGTCGCTGAGCAATAAATTCACAGGCCTGTGATAGCTCGAATGAATGACTGCAATGGGTCGTTAGTGAAGGTTTTGAGTATCCGCTTTGAAGTACTACAATTATTTTGTCATGCCAATAGCAATCTCAGGCTTAAGGGTATTAGAAAATTAAAGATTGAGTTTTTGGCTTCAAAGCGGACATTTAAGCTAAAAACTAGGAAGCAGTTGATAGTTTTAGCCCAACGATTCCGACAATGATAAGTACCAAACTTAAGATTCGACCTATATTGGCGGACTCACCAAATAAAACAATTCCGGCTATTGCAGTACCAACTGCACCTATTCCTACCCATATTGCGTATGCAGTGCCAACTGGTAAAGATTTCATAGCTATTGCAAGCAACCAAATACTGGTCATGATTGCCAAGACTGTACCAACAGTTGGCCAAAGCCTAGAGAAACCATTGGTGTACTTCAAACCAACCGCCCAAACAACTTCTAACATTCCTGCTATTACGAGAGTAATCCAATTCATCTTAAGTACCTTTCGAATTGGGTCGTCCCATGAGAAAATCAGATGCTTGGTCGTCCAAGCACTAAGAGTAAACGACAATTCTAGCACTAGAAATTATTAGCTGCTATTGGTCCTAAGAATACTCTAAGGTTTGCAACCCAACTTCAGCCCTAGCCAGAAGCAAAAGTTCACATTATCTTTCTACTCAACATCTATTTTACTCAAGCTACCAGTCCATACAACAGCTTACCTATTTGATTTTTACACTTTCTTTACACTCATAGGCAACTTCATTACGACATTTTTACTTTCTTAAGCCTACCATTCAAATTCAGTTAATTTGATTGGTAAGAGACTATGGATTTACTTGGCGTTGGCATGATAGGTATTTATCTATTGCTATGTTATTTGCTGATTTGCGTCCTAGTCAATCGGGAAGGTGGGAAATGAATGTAATGATATTAATAAGCGGCCTCTTGGCGCTACTAGTTTTGGTTTATCTATTTTATGTATTAATTAAACCGGAGAATTTCTGATGCTCTCTAATACTTTTATACAAGTTGGTTTATATCTAACGGTACTTTTGCTTTTAACTAAACCAATGGGGCTATGGATAGCCAAGGTGATGAATGGCGAGTCTGTAATCGCCAATAAGCTAGGTGGGCCAATTGAACGAATTATTTATCGTGCTTTAGGTATCAAACCTGAGACTGAAATGGGCTGGAAACATTATGCAGTGGCGTTGTTGTTGTTTAATGTTATTGGCATCGTTTTTGTTTATGTTTTACAGCGTTTGCAAGTTTGGCTACCCCTTAATCCACAGAGTTTCCCCGCAGTCAGCGTGGATTCATCTCTCAACACTGCCATTAGTTTTGTGACAAATACCAATTGGCAAGGCTACTCTGGTGAGTCAACAATGAGTTACCTCACACAGATGTTAGCGCTCACCGTTCAGAATTTTCTATCTGCAGCTACTGGCATTGCCGTAGTGATTGCCCTGATTCGCGGTTTTGCACGTCACACAGTGCAGACTATAGGTAATTTTTGGGTCGATATTACCCGTTCAACTTTGTATATCCTTTTGCCGTTGTCGTTCATCTTTGCAATTGCACTCATGGGTCAAGGCGTCATTCAAAATTTTGACGCATATAAAGAAGTGACAACCCTACAACCCACGACTTATTCCGTGACTGATTCAGCAGGTAAACAAACAACAGAGGTTACTTCTACTCAAACATTAGCCATGGGTCCTGTCGCTTCACAGGAAGCCATTAAGATGATTGGTACCAATGGCGGCGGATTTTTTAACGCCAATTCGGCTCACCCTTATGAAAATCCTACGCCGCTCTCCAATTTTTTACAGATGCTTGCCATATTTATTGTCCCTGCAGGTTTATGTTTTACTTTTGGCTTGATGGTAGGTGATAGAAGGCAGGGCTGGGCAGTATTTTCTGCTATGGCGATAGTGTTTGTATTAATGGCTGGCGTTGCTATTTGGGCAGAACAAGCCGGCAATCCAGTATTAACTGCCAGTGGTGCAGACCAGACTGTCAGCGTCTTGCAATCTGGCGGCAATATGGAAGGTAAGGAAACGCGCTTTGGTATCGTCTCATCTGCATTATTTACCACTATTACTACTGCAGCGTCATGTGGTGCCGTGAACGCAATGCATGACTCTCTAACTCCATTGGGCGGCTTAGTGCCTATGTGGCTCATGCAGTTAGGTGAAGTTATCTTTGGTGGCGTTGGTTCTGGGCTCTACACCATGCTGATTTATGCGGTACTTGCAGTGTTTATTGCAGGGTTAATGATTGGTCGCACGCCTGAGTATTTGGGTAAAAAAATCGAGATATTCGATATGAAAATGACGGCACTCATTATTTTAGTCACACCATTAATTGTACTTGTTGGCACGGCTATCGCAGTCGTTGCTGATCCTGGTAAGGCTGGTATCGCCAACCCTGGCGCTCACGGATTTAGCGAGATCTTGTACGCACTTTCATCTGCGGCTAATAACAACGGTAGTGCTTTCGCAGGGTTATCTGCTAATACGCCGTTTTATAACACGCTGCTTGCGTTTGCCATGTTTTTGGGTCGCTTTGGCATTATCTTGCCAGTATTAGCCATCGCAGGGTCTATGGCCGCTAAAAAACGTATCCCAGTAAGCTTAGGCACTATGCCAACTCACGGGCCGCTATTTATAACGCTGCTTATAGGTGCAGTGATCTTGGTGGGTGCGCTGACCTACGTTCCGGCAATAGCACTTGGTCCTGTTATTGAGCAGTTGCTCATGACCGCTACTCATTAAGTATTTAGTGCAATATGAATATTAGGAAAAATATATGTCAAAACTAAGTATGCAATCAATGTTTGATCCTGCGCTAGTTAAGCCAGCCATTGCAGATTCATTTAAAAAACTATCACCACAAACTCAGTGGCGCAACCCAGTGATGTTTGTAGTATATCTGGGCAGCATTCTTACCACCTTATTAATGTTGCAAGCGTTACTCTACAAGGGAGATGCTCCAGTTGGATTTATTGCGTTAGTGACCTTATGGTTATGGTTCACAGTGTTATTTGCTAATTTCGCAGAAGCCATAGCAGAGGGTCGCAGTAAAGCTCAAGCAGCCAGCTTAAGAAGCTCGAAAAAGAATGTAGTCGCTAAAAAGTTGCAGGGTGAAGCACGGGATTCTGCGGTGACACTTACAGACAGCAATAGCTTACGCAAAGGCGACATACTATTGATAGAGGCTGGGGATATGATTCCAGCCGATGGTGAAGTCATTGATGGTATCGCATCAGTTAACGAAGCTGCAATTACAGGAGAGTCTGCGCCAGTCATCCGCGAGTCAGGCGGTGATTTCAGCGCCGTTACTGGCGGTACACAAGTATTATCTGATTGGATAGTTGTCAGGGTAAGCGTCAATCCTGGTGAGGCATTTCTGGACCGCATGATTGCCATGGTAGAAGGCGCGAAACGTCAAAAAACACCTAATGAAATTGCGCTGACGATTTTATTGGTTGCTCTGACCATTGTATTTCTATTGGTTACTGTTAGCTTGCTCCCTTTTTCAATATTTAGTGTTAGTGCAGCTGGCGCTGGTGCTGCACCTAGTATTACCGTACTTGTATCTTTATTGGTCTGTCTAATTCCTACAACTATTGCTGGACTACTCTCAGCCATTGGCGTTGCAGGGATGAGCCGCATGATGCAGGCTAACGTAATTGCTACTTCAGGTCGTGCAGTAGAGGCTGCAGGCGATGTTAACGTATTGTTGCTCGACAAAACAGGTACAATCACTTTGGGTAATCGTCAGGCTTCAGCCTTTATTCCAGCAGTGGGTATTACTGAAAATGCATTAGCCGATGCCGTTCAGCTTGCTTCTTTGGCGGATGAAACGCCAGAAGGCCGCAGTATCGTGATATTAGCAAAGAACCGCTTCAATATTCGTGAACGTGATATTCATTCCTTAGGTGCTACGTTCGTGCAATTTTCAGCACAAACCAGAATGAGTGGCGTCAATTTACAAGGTGCTGATAATCAAATTCGTCAAATACGTAAAGGTGCTGCAAGCGCAATCAAACTACATGTCGAAGCTTTAGGTGGGACATTCTCAGCTGACATTTCACATAAAGTAGATGATGTTGCGCGTCGTGGTAGCACTCCATTGGTGGTGTCTGATGGAAATGTGGTGCTAGGCGTAGTGGAACTCAAGGATATTGTAAAAGGCGGTATCAAAGAGCGCTTTGCTGAGTTACGCAATATGGGCATTCAAACCATTATGATTACTGGCGATAATCGTCTAACTGCTGCCGCTATTGCTGCAGAAGCAGGTGTAGATGACTTTTTAGCGGAAGCCACCCCAGAAGCTAAATTGAAACTAATTCGTGATCATCAAGCAGAGGGAAAGCTTGTCGCTATGACAGGTGATGGCACAAACGACGCGCCAGCACTTGCGCAGGCAGACGTTGCTGTTGCCATGAATACTGGCACGCAAGCAGCAAAAGAAGCGGGGAATATGGTGGATTTAGATTCCAATCCAACCAAGCTGATTGAAATCGTTGAAATCGGTAAACAAATGTTGATGACGCGCGGTTCACTCACCACATTTAGTATCGCCAATGATGTTGCCAAGTATTTTGCCATCATTCCAGCTGCATTTGCCAGTACATACCCACAACTGAATACGCTGAATATTATGCATTTGTCGAGTCCAAATTCAGCGATTCTGTCAGCGGTTATTTTTAATGCACTGATCATTATCTTCTTAATTCCTCTTGCTTTAAAAGGTGTACCTTACAGAGCTGTTGGCGCTCAGCAACTATTACGCAGAAACTTGTTGATTTATGGCCTAGGCGGCTTGGTCGTACCTTTCATTGGCATCAAAATCATTGATGTCGTACTTACAATTGTTGGATTTGCTTAAGGATACATTATGAAACTCCTATTAAAACAATCATTGAGACCTGCTGTAGTGCTTTTCATTTTACTCAGCATTATTACTGGCATAGCTTATCCGTTAGCCACCACAGTATTAGGAAAATGGCTATTACCACAACAAGCGAATGGCTCATTAATTGAAAGTGAAGGTAAGCTTATTGGCTCATCATTAATTGGACAAAACTTTACTGAGGCCAAATATTTTTGGGGACGTCCTTCAGCCACAGGGCCATATCCTAATAATGCTACGGCTTCCTCTGGCTCAAACCAAGGACCATTAAATCCAGCATTGGCAGACGCTGTTAAAAGTAGAGTAAGTGCATTGAAAGCAGCTAATCCAAATAATGCTCTTCCAGTACCCGTCGATTTAGTGACCGCTTCTGCGAGTGGTTTAGATCCGCACATTAGTCCCGCAGCGGCCGCGTATCAAGCATCACGAGTCGCAAAAGAGAGAGGGTTAAGCGTTACCAGTGTACAAGCATTGATTGATGACAATACAGAAGGACGCCAATGGGGTGTTCTAGGTGAGCCACGCGTAAATGTGTTAAAGCTTAATATGGCTCTGGACAAAAATGCTGCGAAAAAGTCAGATAAATCATCAGTCTGAATAACCTTTGTAGCTAAATGAAAGGTTCAACACTTATGCATTTACAGCATCTTCTACAACTAACATATAATCCTTAACTATGGTTGATACTCGTCCCGATCCAGATCAGTTGCTGGACAAAATCAATAAAGAGGCCGAAAAACAAAAAAACGGCCGCTTAAAGATATTTTTTGGCGCTTGTGCTGGCGTTGGTAAAACATTTGCGATGTTGGCTGCTGCACGTAGCCTCCGTCTGCAGGGTGTGGATGTCATTGTCGGTATTGTTGAAACGCATGGTCGCAATGAGACAGCGTCACAAATATCTGGTTTGGATGTCTTGCCACTCAAAAAGCTTGAGTATCGTGGTCGCGAGTTAAGTGAATTTGATCTTGATGCAGCGCTTTTGCGTAAACCTAGACTCATTTTAGTCGATGAACTTGCACACTCAAATGTAGAGGGTTCACGCCATCCTAAACGGTGGCAAGATATAGAAGAATTATTGTCAGTGGGCATCGATGTATACACGACGCTCAACGTACAGCATCTTGAAAGCCTCAATGATGTAGTGGGGCAAATCACTGGCATCCGCGTTAATGAGACTATTCCAGATAAAGTTGTTGAATTGCATTAATAACTGACCCACCAATTGCATTTAAAATTGACCCACCCTTAGCTGTTAATTTAGCATAAATTTATTGGGTTGGTATCTTGATGTCTCTCTCCTTTTGACTGTGTGCAGTACTGTGTTTATAGCGGAAGCTATCATTGCCTGTTTCAACAATATGGCATCGATGCGTTAAGCGATCTAATAATGCCGTTGTCATCTTTTGATCTCCAAAGACATTACCCCATTCAGCAAAGCCTAAATTAGTCGTGATAATGACGCTGGTATGTTCATACAACTTACTCAGTAGATGAAACAACAAAGCACCACCTGCTTGGCTGAATGGTAAATATCCCAGTTCATCTAAAATTACTAGATCTACATACATCAGCCTAAACGCCAATTGTCCTTGTTTGCCAGCAGCCTTCTCTAACTCTAATGTGTTGACCAATTCAATCGTAGAGAAGAAACGTACACGTTTTAGATGATGCTCAATCGCTTGAACACCAATGGCTGTAGCTAAGTGGGTTTTACCTGTACCAGGTCCTCCAATCAGTACCACATTCTGCGCATCTTCAGTAAAGGCACACCGGTGCAATTGCTTAATTAAAGGTTCGTTTGCTGAACTCTGGCTAAAATCAAAACCAGTCAGGTCACGATAGACTGGAAACTTCGCAATCTTGACTTGATAGTTAATTGAACGTATCTCTCGTTCTGCTATTTCAGCTTTTAACAGGCTGCCTAATATGAGTTGGGCTGATTCGTAGCTAGGTACGCCTTGTTGATGAAGCTCATCTGCCGCTTGTGCCATGCCATACAGCTTTAATCCTTTTAAAGTGGTCATCATCACCTCATGCTGCATGACGCACCTCCCTTAAGCCATCGTAACGTTCAACATTTGCGATAGGCTCTTCATTCAATGACAAACGTTGCGGCGTATCTGCTAATGGCGGCGGCGCAGGACTGATCATTCGCCTTAATATATTAAGGATGTTCGGTTTAGACGCTACGCCTAATGCCAATGACTCTTCAATCGCAGCGAGTACTTGTGCCTGATCATAATGCAATACCAGCGACAGTACTTCGACCATCTCTCTGTCACCTCCAGCTCTTTTTAATAACTTGGTTTGCAGTTGCTTGAATGCCTCAGGCAATGCCGTAAATGGTGCGCCATTACGTAAGGCACCAGGTTTACGCTGCAATACACTCAAGTAGTGCTGCCATTCATAACACGTCACGCTACTGCGATGATGACGATTGATGATGCGTTTGTGTTCAGCAATGACAGCCATTTCTGACACCATGGTTAAGTGATCTGCATAGACACGTAAACTCACATGTCGATTAGCAAAAGAGGCTGGCACACTGTAACGATTTCGTTCAAAGTTGACTAAGCAAGTTGGTGTGACACGCTTGGTGTACTCCACAAAGCCATCAAAGGATTGAGGCACGGGCATTAGCATCTGGCGCTCCAATTCCCAAACATCTGCAATGGTTTGTTGTCTATCTTCCGGATGGGTGATTTGCTGCCATAAGGCCATACAGCTTTCGGTCAGCCAATCGTTCAGCGTTTCCAAACTGGCAAATGGTGGCGCTTGATGCCACAGCCGATGTCGTGCATCCTGCACATTCTTCTCAACTTGGCCTTTCTCCCAACCAGAGGCTGGATTGCAGAACTCAGCTTCAAACAGGTAATGACTGGTCATGGCTTTAAACCTTGCATTCACGGTGCGTTGTTTACCACGGCCAACCTTATCAATTGCAGTGCGCATGTTGTCGTAGATGCCGCGCTTAGGAACGCCACCTAAGCATAAGAATGCGCGATGATGTGCATCGAACAACATCTCATGGGTTTGTAGTGGATAAGCCCGCAAGTAAAAGGCGCGACTGTGAGCAAGTTTGAAATGGGCAACCTGTAGTTTCGTGCGCTCGTTGCCGATGATAGCCCAGTCCTCGCTCCAATCGAACTGAAAGGCTTCACCAGGGGCGAATGTCAGAGGAATGAAAGCACCGCGACCGATGGTGCCAGCCAGTTGCTGTTGCTGCAGTCGCCATTGCTTGGCATAGGCGACCACGCGGTCATAAGAACCAAGGTAACCCAGCTTGACTAAGTCATGATAGAGCTGCTTTACGCTACGCCGTTCTTTACGCCCGCGATTGGATTCGGTTTTAAGCCATTGCTGCAGCTTGTCTAGATAGGGACTTAATTTGCTGACACGTCCTTGCCCCATATATTGAGGGATAACAATGTCATTGCGCAGGTATTTCTTGATGGTGTTGCGAGATAAGCCAGTCCTTTTAGCAATCTCACGAATCGACATTTGATCACGCAAATGCCAGCGTCTGATTACACTTAATAGTTCCACGGTGATCACTCCCATTCTCCTGCTCATAGCTTGAGCAGAATAGTATCGGTACGTGGGTCAATTTCTAGTGCAATTTATATCGTTAGGTGGGTCAATTCTGAGTGCAATTCAACAAGATACGGTTATAAAGATCCGATAGGTGTGCCAGTAACCAACTCAACTTTCTATTGTTAGCCTAAATAATTAACTACAAAAGGGTAACTGTAAACTTTGAAGGATTTCTCCATTTTGCGAGTTCTGCACAAATATTACAGCCCCTGCATTTCGGCCTTTCCATTCAGGCTTTAAGGTAATGCTTTTTGAGAATTCTTTTTTATTGTTGAATTGGTAAGCTCCCAATAAATCACGAACTACATAATCATGCTTTAGTTCGCGACCGTTATTTTCACCTGCATTGATGTTGCTTATTAGTTTATTCTCGTAAATCGCAATATAAATTTCAGAATGCTTGGAGTCTTCTAATTGGAATACCTGTGCAGTAGCTTTTATTGAAATTTCACCGTTTACTTGATTAGTCGTATCTAGTGTCAAGTTCGCACGCGATGGTTGCTTTAAACTGTTTTCAACAATTTGATTTAAACGTGAATCATTCCAACCTCTAAAATCTTGCCCATTAAAACTAAACTGCGGTGTATAAACAAAACTTGAACCGCTAAATGCAACATTTCTATTTTGACGGGCACTAAATTCTGGCTTTGAAAACTTATCTTTCCAGCCAATATAGTTCCAATAATCTACATGAAATGCCAATGGCACAACTTTATCAGCACTTAACTTCATGTTACTCAGCCACTTGTCAGCCGGAGGACAACTACTGCAGCCCTCCGAAGTATATAGCTCAAGCAAAGGCACTCTTGTGGCACCACTTTTAGTGGAACATTCTGCTGCAACAAGAGCTGTTGGTACAATTGATAAAATTAAAGGAATTAGGAAATTCCAAATGGTTTTGGATTTACTACTACGTTTTAGAAACATAACTTCGCATCCTAGTTAAATAAGAGTTAGTCGTTGTAGTTACTCAAAACTTACGAGAGAAATCAACTATTTATACCGCACAATGGTTCAATCAAACGATAAGTGACTGCTCAGGCGAGCCAATATTCGCATTTCGACAACTTACTTATATTGATATGTAGATAACTACAGCACGAAGCCCGTATCTAAATGAGAGTAAATCATTAAATTCAATATCGTGTGGTAATAGAAATTAACCAATCTGGCGATGCTTTTACAATTAAAGCTTCGAATTGTTTATCTAATCCAGAAATAATCAAAAGTCCTACAAGTAATAAAATGACTCCAAGGATGCGTTTACCAACCTTACCCGCGGTAAATAATTTACTTCTGACCTTCATCATGGCTTGTCTTGAGAGTGAGCCTAGTAAAATTAGTGGTAAGCCTGCGCCTAGGCCAAATATTGCCATAACCAATGTAACGTGCAGCAAGTTAGCGCCTTGGCTGGCTAAAGTGATCGTTGCGCCTAAAACGGGGCCTACACATGGACTCCATACAATTCCTAACAACAATCCCAGAATAAATTGGCCAGATAATGAGTCTGTAGATACTTTGCTTAATAAATTATTTCCAGACCCGCTAATGCCAGCAGTAACACTAGCAAATTTCTCCTGCAAAGTCCCTGAAAGTAATACCACACCAAATGTGATTAAGAGTAGGGCCGCAATCGTTCTAAACACTTCTTGATCTATGCCAATTGAGGCGCCAATTGTGGCAATAAAGACCCCTACTGCGGTGAATGAAATCGCCAATCCAAATGCTAGGGCATAGGGACCATATTTATGCGTATTGAGTGCAGTACCCACAATTATGGGGACCAGAGGTAAAACACATGGGGATAAGATAGACAGTATCCCAGCCAAGAAACTCAATCCATAAACACCAAAATCAGCAATCATGATTAGCAATCCTTATATTTATTTAGATAGCATTCTGAATTAACTTTTCTATGCTTGCGGGTGAAGTGTCTCCAGTGCTGCGCCCCATCTCTTTCGACCCTTTATAAACAATTAACGTACTTTGCTTACTCACATTAAATGCTTTTAACGCGTCTTTTTGGCTATCAAAATCCACACGTAATGCGTTAATGGATTGATATTCTTTCTTTTTGAGCAACATATCCACAATGGGTGCTTGCGCCCGACAAGTAGGGCACCAAGGTGCATGCACTTCGACCAAGATAGATTTACCTTCTTTTTGTAATTGATTAAAACCTGAATGAGTAAAAGCGGCAGGTTCTGCAAATGCTGTCACAGCAACTATAAGGCTAGATGCTAACAATAATGATTTAAGTAAGGCTTTCATAATGAACTCCGATGATTGAATGTGCTCATTAGTCGCAAATGAAGATGGTTCCTTACAAATCTTGTAGAGAAATAATTTCGTGAAACTATTAACTAAATAAAATGAAAGTTTTTGTAAGGGATTAAAAGTTATTCCGACTAAATGTTGCGTGGCACATGATGAATCTATTTTGTGTTAATTCACGTATTTAGATCGTCTACCTTTCTAAACGTTAATTTTGACTTTAGATGGTGGATTTTTATAATAAACTCGGAAGGAAATATCATGTCTATTGAAACATCTAAAGCTCGCCGCGGTGCAATGTTAGCGCTTGGCGCCGCAGCACTTATCTTAGCGGGTTGTGCAGCAACTGGTGCAGGCACCAATACCGCTGCCAACAGCACTGTCGGTGCATGTGTAGGCGTAAACTCATGTAAGGGCACGAGTGATTGCAAAACTGCAGGCAATTCATGTAAAGGTCAAAATGCTTGTAAAACAGCTACCAATGCTTGTAAAGGCCAAGGTTCTTGCAAAAGTGCTGCAAATTCTTGTAAAGGTCAAAACGAGTGTAAAGGTCAGGGTCACTTAGCATTAACTGGCGCTGATTGTGATGCGAAAGGCGGTCATTTAGTTTGATGGTCTGATAAATTGAGTATGGGTATGGCGACATGCCCATGCTAACTTTAGCAGCTTATTAGAACTTCACACCATTATTAGAGATTTACATGCGTAATAATCTACCGTCATTAGGCTTTGGTCTCGGTTTACGAACTGAGCATTACAACGAAATTTTAGATTCCAAGCCAAATATTGATTGGTTCGAAGCGCTATCTGAAAATTATATGATACCTGGTGGTTTACCACTTAATTTTTTAGACCGTATTCGCGCAGATTACCCAGTAGTCATGCATGGAGTATCTTTATCAATTGGTTCTACAGAGCCATTCGACAAAACGTATTTAAAAGATTTAAAAAAGTTAGCCGATAGAATTCAACCAGCTTGGATTTCTGATCACCTATGCTGGACAGGCGTGCATGGTCAAAATATACACGACTTATTGCCATTGCCTTACACCGAAGAAACTGCAAAACACGTAGCCGAACGCGTGAACACTGTACAAGATTACTTAGGCCGTCAGATTTTGCTAGAGAACGTCTCTAGTTACGCCAGTTACGTTGATTCCACTATGACTGAGTGGGAGTTCATCTCGCTGATTTGTGAGCAAACCGATTGCTTACTGCTCTTAGACGTCAACAATATTTACGTCAGCAGCTATAACCACAATTTTGATGCCAAAGACTTTATTGATGGCGTTCCTCAACATAGAGTCCAGCAAATTCACTTGGCTGGGCACCAAAATAATGGCGACTACATTATTGATACGCATGATGCACCCGTCATAGACCCTGTGTGGGATTTATACGGTTATGCAATTTCTAAGCTGGGCGAGGTTTCTACCATGATAGAGCGTGATGACAACATGCCAGAATTAGAAGTGCTAGTGCAAGAGCTACAAATCGCACGTAATCTATCAGCCAACATACTAAGAGCAGCAGCATGAGCCAGTTAGCCAAACTTCAAGCTGATTTTCAAGCCTATTTATTAGATGATGCTAAAAGCTCGAGCTTTATCAAGGCGGTGATTGACGACAAAAAAGTAAGTGCGAAGAAGCGGCTGAGTATTTACCACGATGCCTATCGGCTTCGCATTGTAGAGGCACTGGCAACGGCCTATCCTCAACTAAAAGCATTGTTAGGTGACTTGTTGTTTAACAAGATTGCCCGTGAATATATTACGGCCTACCCTTCTACTTACAGAAACTTACGTTGGTATGGTGGTGAGATGCGAGAGCACTTACTCACCACCCTAGCGCAACACCCAATCGCCGCTGAGGTGGCAGACTTTGAGTGGGCATTATCACTTGCTTTTGATGCGGAAAACGTGCCTGAATTAACTCTACAAGAACTCTCTACAATTCCGCCAGAAAACTGGGACACGCTAAGTTTTAGATTTCAACCAGCAGTTAAAGTAGTTCGTACCCGTTGGAATACCATAAGGATTTGGCAAGCGTTAGAGGCAGAAGAAATTCCCCCCAAATCAGCGCAAGAAAGCAGTTATCAATCTTGGCTAATCTGGCGAAAAAATTTCAACTCACAATTTAGGCAGATAACAGAAATGGAAGTTATCGCCTTAAATATGGCAGTGATGGGGGCAACTTTTGGTGAAATTTGCGCCAGCCTAGAAGTCGAGATGGATTATGAGCAAGCCATGGCAACTGCTGCACAATATCTAGCTGGCTGGTTAGAAAATGGGTTGATTTCTAACGTGGTATTGATTAGTTTTATAAATTAACATAATTTTTATAACAACTGAATGGCCGAAATGGGTCGCGAGCTCTCATATGAAAAGTCTGCTTTTGAGAAGTCAAAAGTCAGATAGCACGAATCAATGAGATCAGCCATCAAGAGGCATCCGCTTGCGTAGATCAATAGCAGATTGCAAAAAATCACTCAGCTATGGGCAGTGTATTAATTGCGTTGTAAAAAAACAACATTGTAACTAAGTTGTATTAGCTGCCCTAAGTTTAGTCAGTATAATAATTCCACAAAAAACAATAATGGGAAATTATTATGATTAATAATAAATTAAAAGCAATTTCAGCTGCTACAGTTTTGGCTTGTTTAGGTATGCAATCTGCAATGGCAGATACCTTCAACTTTCAGTTTACTGGCAATGGGGCTACCGCAACTGGCTCTTTCACTACTTCCGACACCACAACAGGCACTCTCGCAGGTTCATTTAGCGCTAGCTTTGCTAATTTATCTGCATTAAATGTTGTTGTCGCTGGTGCGTCAGCTGGTAATGGCACATTCTCGTTAGCTAATTTTAATAACATTTACTTTCAATCTAATGGTGCTTTAAACTTTACAACGAATCTAGTTGGTCAAGCTCATCTTACAGACTTCAATTTATTTGGAACCGGTGCGCCAGCTCCAGTCGGAGTTACTTATTTCACACTTAGGACAGATGATTTCAGTGGCGTGGATATGACCCTGAGCTGTTTCTATTTGCAGGGAACAGGCAATCTTTGCGGAAACACATCGACTTTCGTTTCCGTTTCTACCCCAAACAGTTTAGGCGCAGCAATTGTTCTTGACACCGCACCACTTGGTTTAAGCATTCCAATTGCGATGCTAACAGCACTCACACCTGCACAGCAAACTAACGCCCTTCAACACATAGCGCCAAATTCAAGCCGTGCATTAGCTGTAGCTTCGAGGCAAACGGTTAGCGGCTCATTAGATAGTGTGGCATCGCGTATTGAAAACATTCGTGAGCAGGGCTACGTCGTTGGGATGGCTGATGATTTAAATCAGGGAAGAATTATGGTTGCTACCAACGGTGATACTTCGGGTTTACTTGATGTGGAAAATACCAATTACAATAAACACGGCTTCTGGATGAAAGGTTTTGGTGCGCACGACAACCAAGATCAAAAAAGCGGTTATGCTGGTTACAGCAGTAATACTTGGGGTACTGCATTCGGTGTAGATACGCTCTTAGAAAATAACTGGTTAGTTGGTGGTGCATTTACTTATGCCCGTACTGGCGTCAATATGGATGATTTCCGAAGTGGTGATGACACAACTATTAAAACCTACCAAGCGACTGTTTACACTAGTCACGATTTTGGAAAGTGGTATTTAGACGGTATGTTAGCTTATGCTAAACAAAAGTTTAATGGTAGCCGAGACACAACACTTACAGGTATTGCTAATAGTAATTTTGATGGTGACCAAGTCGCAGCACGGATTAATGTAGGCTTGCCAATTGCGCTAAAGAATTCAATTACTTTAACCCCAATGGCGGGCTTGGAATGGAATCATCTGAAACAAGATGGTTATACAGAAACGGGAGCTGGTGCGTTGTCTATGAACGTACAAGGCGAAACCGCTAACCGAGTGCGTAGTGTATTCGGTGCTAAATTGTCGACTCAAAAAGATCTTGCAAGCGGGTTGACCATACTTCCATCAGTACATGCTAATTGGCGTCATGATTTTAATAGCAATGGCATTGATACTACGTCTACATTTACAGGTGGTGGTGCAGCATTTAGCACTCCAGGTCAGGAGCTTGCTAGTAACTCCTATAACATTGGAGCCGCTATCGCTTTCCAAAAAACTAAGAATTTTACTTTCAGTGTAAATCTTGATGGCGAAAAAGCTTCTGGTTATAACGCTGTGTCTGGTCAAGTGGTTGGGTTATGGAAATTCTAACTTTAACTTTCTAGTGAGTTATAAAAAGGTCGCTTTTGCGGCCTTTTTCTTATGCTGATTTTTCCTAAAAGCTTAAGTAGACTCATCAGACATTTGTACTAAGTGTTTCTCAAAAAGATAACCTCTATGTTAGGTTTACGTAAGTCCGCTTCGCGCCCTGAGTCACTCCGTCAAGTTATTTTTGCATTTTCCGACAGGTTTGTTAGTAAGGGTGAACCTCTGCGTCGTAGCGAGTTTAAATAAATAGACTCGTCATAAGGTATTCTTGATTCCCAGCAACGATAGAGGATTCTAATCCACTTAAATGCCAAGGCTCGA
The DNA here is from genome assembly GCF_000093025.1 of Methylotenera versatilis 301. Classification (GTDB taxonomy): domain Bacteria; phylum Pseudomonadota; class Gammaproteobacteria; order Burkholderiales; family Methylophilaceae; genus Methylotenera; species Methylotenera versatilis. The sequence continues at coordinate 2,295,330 of NC_014207.1, read as the reverse complement.
ACTGCAACACGGTGAGAACAGCCTTTGTTACGCTGCTGCTGATAGTAAGCGCCAGCCCAGAACGATCTAGGAATGGTAGAACCTGCCCATTCCACAAAGGTCTGTCTTAAAAATGTTGGACAGGCGATACGCCAATGTACCCAGCACTTGTTACCGCTGCGCTCGACCACTGGCGCGACACCAGAATATCGCTGGATCTGCGCTGCATTGGTATATCGATCACGCTCCTCACCAAAGGCAACCAATAGTCTAGGCGCCATGATATGTCCCGCACCAGGTAAAGCGGCAAACAAATCATAATCTGGCAGGCTTTTAGCAATCTGATCGATTTCAGTATCGAAATGGTCGATGGCTAGTAATAGAGCGCGTAATTGTTCAACCATCGCTTGTACGACCATCTGATAGGGCCGAATCACGGCTTCGTCATCTGTCAACGCAGTTGCAGATCGAATCCCCTGAATACGTCTTTCAATGAGATAAGCACGGCGTACATTGTGCTGGTGGAAGAATGATTCGAGCGTGGATTGTCTTGCCTGTTTAACCTGCTTGAGGGTTGGCCAGCGGCTCAGAAAGTCACAGAATATCAAGGTATCTTTATGCTCGAACCAGTCCAATGCTTGCGGGTAGTATTGCTTAAGTGCGTTGGTTAAACGATTGGTGATGCTTATCACGTCATTCACTAAAGTACGTCGTTCTTCGACGAGTCTGGACAAGATGCGCATAGGCGAACTTTGCAACTGGATAGGATCCAGCTTGTCTGGGTGACGCAGCAATATCTCCAGTGCCATTTCAGCATCCGTTGGGTCGTCTTTGGCATGGCTGGGGACGAAGGCTTCTCGGTATTTGGCAAGTGTAGACGGGTGTACTGGAAATATCTCCAGAAACGGACACCGCTGCAGCGCATAAACCAAGGGGCCTTTGGATAACTCAAGGCAGATCGCAATTGGTCCATCAAAGCGATCATGCAAGGCCTTTGCCCATAAGGCAATGGCTTCAGGCGTATGGTCAAAGGTTCCGAATTCCCGTTGTTCTGCACCAGCAGCTAGTAAACAGAAATCATGCTTCTTGTCGGCCCAATCAATGCCAATAAAAGCAGTAAAAGAATGTGTAGATTGCGTCTTCATAATCATCTCCACTAGTGGTAGATTATCAATATGGACATGCATGCTGGGTTTTGCGAAGCCAATATAGCGAGCCGGTTGTGCGGCGAGCCCTGAGTATTCGTTAATAAACCCAAGCGCACCTGCGGACTCGAAGCCAAAGCGGAAAACATCGAGTGTTAGGGTCGAATATTCGTAATCCGCAGGTGCATGTCCTGTCTTCACTGACAGCTACCTGCCAGTTGTGATTAGTATCGCTGAAAACAGGATGGAGTGACTATATAGGGTCGAATGTACCAGTTTGTTCTGACTGCTTTTGGCTTCCCGATTGCAGACAATTTCCATTACGAAAGAGAATTCTATTTATTTTTAGCGCCATATCTTCAGGGCTATATTAGCAATATCTAAAAGCTCATCTTTTGTCGCGCCACTAGTTGCTTGCACTGACATACCTTGGTGTAAGGTGGCTAGATATTTTGCCAAGCTTTTAGGATTAGCATCGCTAGATAAATCGCCATCAACGATAGCTTTCGTGAAGCGATCTTCCAATTTTTTTTCATACGACTTTCTGAAATTGATTAGAATATCTCGAACTAGTTCAGCACTCTCGCCACTCGAAAGCGCTCCTTGAACGATCATGCAACCTTTGGGGTGTTGTGGGTCAGTAAGAAATTCAGCAGCTCTTAGCAAAAAACTTTCAGCGACTTTGCGTGCAGTTGGTTCCTTAAGAACATCATTCACAAAAGCCACTGGTCCAGAAGCATATCTCATTAATGCTTTATAAAATAACTCTTCTTTATTCCCGAAAGCAGCATACAAGCTGGGTTTGCTAACGCCGATTGTTTCAGTCAATTCAGCTATTGATGCTCCCTCATAGCCTCTTGCCCAAAAAATTTTCAATGCCATGTCCAGAGCTTCATCCATATCAAAAACTCTTGGACGACCTCGCGACTTTTTAACCTCGTTGGTCATTTCAAATCCTGCTAATTTAATAATGTACCAATTGTTACAGAAATATATTGACAAAGCAAGAGTCGTTAGATTATATTTATGTACCGATTGGTAATTAAATATCAATTTTCAGTAAGTTTATTAGCAATACATACTTAAATTAGAAGGAGTAGTAAATGAATAAAATCTTAAAATCGCTATTGTTAATTGCCGCAACATTTTCTGTAATTGAGCCTAGTGCTGCATTTGCAGAAGATAAATTAGAAACAACCCCTACCAAATACATAGAAGCCAATGGCGTTAAATTCTCATATCGGACTTTGGGACCAAAGTCAGGAACTCCACTGGTATTCTTGCAACACTTTACTGGCACGATGGATTCTTGGGATCCAGCTGTCGTGAATGATTTCGCTAAAACCCGACCGGTTGTTGTATTTAACAATAGAGGCATCGGTGCAACTAACGGTGTAGTTGCAGATAACATTGAACAAATGACAACGGATGCCTATGCATTTATTGGGGCACTAGGTTACAAACAAGTTGATTTACTAGGATTTTCTATGGGTGGTTTTATTGCTCAAGAATTAGCTGTACAACATCCTGAATTAATACATAAAGTTATTCTGGCAGGAACTACTTATCAAGGCGGCGGCAACAATTTGATGAAGGTGCTTGGTGAAGCATTTTCAAGAACAAATGCACCTGATCCACGCGATTATCTATTTTTCAGTCAAACAGATGCAGGCAAAAAAGCAGGTGGTGAGTTCTTGTCTAGAGCATATGCAAGAACAAAAGATCGTGACCCTGAGAGCGGTAAGGCAATTGCTGATGCACATGGTAAAGCATTGATTGTATTTACCAGTACACCAGACCCTGAATTTAAAACATTGAAAGCAATCAACCAGCCTGTATTAGTCGTCACTGGTAGCAATGACACGATGTTAAACACTGAAGGCTCAATCACTATGTACAAGCAACTTAAAAATGCTCAACTGGTGCTTTATCCTGACTCTAATCACGGTTCAATTTTTCAGTACCACGATAGTTTTGTGAATAGTGCTAACTATTTCTTAAACCATTAACCCTCAGATGGCCGCACTTTTTAACTGAGTGTGGCCAGTGCTTTTAATTACTTCAATTTGGTATCGATATAACAAATGAAACTAGCAGAATTTTCCATAGAAACAGAAAAATTAGCGCCTAGTGCATGGCGAGTATTTGCAATCGCTAGTATCGCGATTTTTATGGCGTCACTCGATAGCACTATTCTTTATGCGGGATTTAATAATATTCTGCAGAGTTTTCCTAATTCCAAAGCCAGTGATTTATCTTGGGCGATGAGTGGGTATTCCATTGTTTATGCCGCCATGATGATTCCTGCAGGCGGCATAGCGGATAAATATGGAAGAAAAAAAATGTTTATGCTGGGTACCTTACTATTTATTTCAGCATCATTTGCATGCGGCGTATCACCTAGTGTTTTTTGGTTAATCGTAGCAAGGGTGTTTCAATCTATAGGCGCTTGCTTACTCTCACCTGCAGCATTAGCGTTGGTACTTGAGGCATTTCCCAAAGAAAAACGCATGATAGCAATGGGCGCGTGGGGTGCGGTGGGTGCGCTGGCGGCAGCTTTAGGCCCTGGCATTGGCTCATACATTATCGATGTAGGCGGCTGGGAGTGGGCGTTTTTCATTAACATCCCGATTGGACTGTTTTGCATTTGGCAAAGTGCAACAATACTGCATGAATCGGTGCAACCCAGAGACAAAATGCGCTTGGATTTACTGGGGATGTTGCAGCTAATCCTTGGGGTTGGGGCAATTGCTTACGGAATTGTCGAAATGAAGTCAGCAGATTGGAGTCAAGCGGAACTCGTCGGAATAATCGTGCTGGGGCTTGTCATTATTTTAAGTTACATCCCTTGGGCTAAATATAACCCTGAGCCATTGTTTGACTTAGGACTGTTTAAAAACAAAACTTTTCTGTTTTCAAATTTAGCTGGGATTGCTTTTGGCATTGCATTTTCTATCATGTTTTTCTCATTCTTTTTTTGGATGAAAAATATATGGCACTTCAGTCAGTCCTTAGCTGGTGCCGCGATCATGCCAGGACCATTGGTCGTTGTACCAACCGCGATATTATCCGGAAAAATCGCTTCAAAAATTGGTCATCGCCCCTTATTAATCACCGGTGCAATTACTTATGCCTTAAGTGGACTATGGTTTTTGTTAGTCCCTGATGCAAGCCCAAATTACGCAAGAGATTGGTTACCGGGTTTGCTATTAAGTGGCATGTCAGTTGGCCTGGTAATGCCATCACTATCCGCTGCGGCAGTTTTTGGCTTACCGCCAAAAGACTATGCTGTTGGCTCTGCAATCAACCAAGCGATGCGACAAATTGGTACGGTCATCGGCGTTTCAATTACGGTTCTTTTTTTAGCAAAATCGCAGCTTCAAATAGCAGATTTTAAACCAACATATTTAATCCATATTGCATTAGCTTTAATGACGGCCATATTGTGCATTCCTATTAACACGCATCCAAAACAATCAGCAAAGACTAAATCTTAAAGGGTAATTATATGAAAAGAATTGTCGTGACTGGAATGGGAATTGTAAGCCCACTAGGGACAGGTGTTGAATTAGCTTGGAAACACCTACTTGCAGGAAAATCTGGCATTACTAATCTTCCAGACTCATTAGCCGCAGGTAGTCCTGTGACCATTGCCGGTTGGGTAAAACCTAGCGAAGTAGATCCAGTATTTGGTATAAATCTATTGCAACATATTTCCCCTAAAGAACTTCGAAGAATAGATAGATTTATTCAATTTGCATTAATAGCCGCTGAAGAGGCTATCTCTCAAGCTGGATGGCGTCCTCAAAATGAAACTGAAAGTGAACGAACTGCTACAATTATCGCCTCTGGGATAGGTGGGTTTCCCTCCATTGCCAATGCTGTTCGTAAAGTCGAACTAGAAGGCATTGATAGGCTGTCACCTTTTACCATCCCTTCATTCTTAGTTAACCTAGCAGCCGGTCAAGTAGCACTTAAACACCAATTTAAAGGACCATTAGGTGCGCCTGTAACAGCCTGTGCAGCTGGAGTACAAGCAATTGGCGATGCTGCCCGATTAATTCATTCAAATGAAGCTGATATAGTCATTTGTGGCGGCGCAGAGGCTTGTATCGATAAAGTGAGTCTTGGAGGATTCGCAGCTGCTAAGGCTCTGAGTACCAATTATGCAGATAACCCAGAGTTAGCCTCAAGACCTTTTGATATTGGTCGTGACGGCTTTGTAATGGGTGAAGGCGCTGGCATTTTGGTCATCGAATCTTATGAACATGCAATGGCGAGAGGTACGACTCCATTGGCGGAGTTGGTTGGCTATGGGACAACATCGGATGCCTACCACATTACGTCAAGTCCTGAAGATGGCTCAGGGGCAGCGAGAGCGATGTCGATAGCGCTAAATCAAGCAGGGATAAATCCTGATGCGATTGACCATATCAATGCGCACGCAACCTCTACGCCAGTTGGTGATGCAGGAGAGCTGGCGGCAATCAAACGCGTTTTTGGAAATAATAATCTCCAGCCGGCCATCAGTGCAACTAAATCTTCAACGGGACATTTATTAGGGGCTGCAGGAGGTCTTGAAGCCATCTTCACGATTAAAGCTGTTCAAGAGCAATGTTGCCCTCCTACTATCAATTTAGTGCAAGTAGATGAACGTTCAAATGGACTCATGATTGTGGGGAAACAACCACTACATCGAAAAATTGAATATGCGTTATCTAACGGGTTCGGTTTTGGAGGGGTCAATGCCTCGGTAATTTTCAAGAGATATAAGAATTGAAGTTATCGGTTGTAAGTTAGTTGTTTGTTGAACACAGCAGTTGAGCTGTCTGAGACACGACTAAATAAGCTGCAATAATAGATGCTAACTACACTTTTAGTGCTTCAGGAGTAATGTCTACTATGGGTCGTGAGCAACAACTCTAACCGTCGTCTATAAAGAAATCTAATTTTTTGGTCTTGATGAAAAGTTGACTTAAAAGGGATGGATGGTCAGTAGCCATGAGAGTTACTGGTCAATTTGAATGAGAATAATTGGTCAGCTGGATGAGGGTAGGCATGACTTAGAATGACAGAATTTCATTTGTCCTGACGGAGCAAATGCAAATCAAACGGATTGAGTTCTTAGATATTATCAAAATTGAATCTACTGAAATGGCCGAAAATGCTAATGCGCTTGGTGATGAAACTGGAATTTCTTAAGTAATCTTTAATTTGTGTAAGTGCTAAGTCGGAACTAATCGTCAGATTAGCTGTAATATAAAGAACCTAATCTGTCATTACTTGCCAATTCAAATTGCCATACAATAAATGCCCATGAACACTTACCCTCTGCCACTATTTCCTCTGAGTTTGGTTATTTGTCCTGGGGGATTGTTACCCCTCAGAATATTCGAAGTCAGGTATCTTGATATGGTACGAAACTGTCTCAGAAATAAATCATCTTTTGCTGTTGTCACGGTCATGCCAGAAGGTGAAGCTGATCCGCAGGGTAACTTTCCATTTGCAAATATAGGGACATTGGTTGATATTGTGGATGCTGATGTTACGACCGTTGGGCTGATGATGATTCGTTGTGTCGGGCAGCGCAGAGTGAGAGTTGACTCTTATACGCAACAAAAAGATGGTTTGTTGATTGGTGAAGTCAACGACATTCCCAATGATCTTGAGTTGCCTATTCCTGAAGATTTACAAATGACTAGTATCTGACTTCAGCGACTACTGGAATCTTTGCCAGAACAAAATATCCCCACTGAGAATTTGCCTGTTATTGAGCCGTACAAATTAGAAGGTGCCTCATGGGTTGCTAATCGATGGGTTGAGTTGTTGGATTTGCCATTACTGCAGAAACAGCGCCTGATGCAACTGGATAGTCCCATTCTCAGGTTGGAGTTAATCCATGATATTTTGGATGCTGGCTCACGCAAGCTAGCTTAGAGTTATCTGCATGGACAAGATTAACATCGAGAATAGTTTCCATCTCGAATTCATTGCTTACTTCTCTATGCATCTAGAAAACCTGTGTTGCGAAATGACCAATTGTAACAATACCAAGCAGCGGGATCGCTACATGCAACTCATCGCTTATATCCAAGAAGCCTCATTTGAGTCGGCCTATGAAAAGTACAAGCAAATCTCTTTAGCTGATACAGACATTGAGAGCTTCACTGAGTCAATGATAAAGATGGCTCAGCGACTGGCCAGAATTGATATGGGTTTGCCTTTAGTCATTGAAGATTGAAAGGACAGTGCTTAGGCTTTATTTAGCCTTGCTGCACCACTTGAAACTTGTCAAATTATATGAAGATTTCTACAGTATTAGGAGTGTCGCTCAGCTACTGTTTTTTGCAGCACCAATAAAACCCTGCACTTTCAAACCTATGTTCGTTCCCACACAGAAATTCTTCTCAAGTTGGTTTATCTTTGCAATTAACATTTAAAACAAATTGAAAGTGAATTATGAACATACTTTTTTTATCGTATAAAGAGCAGTTAGTCACATTGAAGAATACTTACTTTGAGGCATTAGCATCCTATAATGAATGCTACACCGAGGAAGCTCTATCAAAGGTTTGCTCTTCAGAGGATGCCTATATGTCATTTATTGAATGCACAGTTGCCAGTAACTTCTGAGATTATGTTTACGATAAGCCTAATCAAAATCAAACATATTAAATGTTTAAAAGAGAAGAAATGATAAGACCTAAGTTATCTGTACTTGATCTTTCTCCGATTTGCGAGGGGAGTGATGCGTCTCAATCTTTTAAGCACACTCTCGATCTTGCTCAGCATGCTGAAAAGTGGGGATATCATCGTTACTGGTTGGCGGAGCACCATGGGATGCCAGGGATTGCAAGCGCGGCCACATCTATTCTGATTGGGCATGTCGCCGCAGGTACAACAACAATTAGAGTGGGTGCTGGTGGAATCATGCTGCCAAATCACTCGCCTTTAGTGATAGCTGAACAATTCGGTACTTTAGAGTCTTTGTTTTCAAAACGAATCAATCTAGGTATTGGACGTGCACCCGGATCAGATCAGATTACAGCGGCTGCATTACGGCGAAATCTTGACTCAGCTTCAGATACTTTCCCCGATGATGTAATGGAATTGTTGGATTACTTTTCCTCAAAACCAAAGGGGCCAGTAGAAGCCGTTCCTGGAACTGGATTAAATGTCCCAATATGGATTCTTGGCTCCAGTTTGTTCGGCGCACAGCTAGCAGCAAGCTTAGGCTTACCCTATGCATTTGCCTCGCATTTCGCGCCTACCTATATGATGCAGGCACTTGAAATATATAGAAGTACGTTTAGACCCTCGCAATATTTGGATAACCCCTATGTAATGTTAGGATTCAATGTCTTTGCGGCAGATACAGATGAAGAAGCACACTTTTTAGCTTCATCAATGCAACAGGCATTTATTAACCTGCGAAGTGGAAATCCATCCAAGTTACCGCCTCCAATTTCTAATTTTTGGGATCAACTCGGCGGTGCAGAGCGAGCTATGCTTAATCAAATTCTATCGTGTTCAGCTATAGGTAATGCCCAAAAGGTCTCGAATGAAATCTTAACTTTTATCGACAAAACAGAAGCTGATGAAATAATGATCACCTCCCAGATTTTCGATCATGAAGCACGACTTGAATCATATAAAATCACCGCAAATACTTACGCCAGATTGCTCAAGACGGACTCAATAGTTAGCTAGCTTAGCCCCTACAATTCAAACATAAGTGCCCACTTAGAGTAGAGAGTGAAGATTTCAAATGTCCGCTAAAGCCGGTGAAGTCCATAAACTGATTTACACCAACCAACCTCTGCAGACCTATAGTGAAATGCTACCGAAGTGCCAACTCGCCTACTTTTTTAGCTAGCTGCATTAGCTCTTGCCCATTCTCAAGCTCATCGATGAAACGCTTTGGAATACCTGACAATCCAACTTGAGCCCCTACAAGAGCACCAGTGAGCATGGCACGAGACATATTCTGTCCTCCACCATTTAGGGCATGCAGGACTGCAGACTCAAAGTCATCAGAAAAACGTGCAGCAAGATAATAGGCGGCAGGAAGTTGGTGGTATATGGCACAAGGCATGCCATATACTAAAGACACTTTCCATGCGGGCTCAATTTTAATGCCTTCATCAATCGCAGCGAGCGCCGCATAATGCGGAGTAAGCAGTGCATCGGGAGAGGAGAACCGTCCGGCGCGAGGTGGATCTGGGTCGCCAGGACGCGGACCTTCGAAATTTCTTTTTGTGACGGCATGAAATGGCAATTCCCCCTTGTGCACTAACTTCATAAGCGTGTCTGAAATTGAAGGGCTAAGCTTTTCGCCGTTAACCAGCTGTGATAGAACGCAGTTGTATGCAGTGGTCATGGCGACTATTGCTTCGTCGCATTGTGTAAGGATGCAATTGGACGAAACGGACTGAGCTAACTTCAGCGGATGTTTCGCGTAAAGCGCCGCCAGCACGATGGTACGTTCAGCCGCCTCCGTTGTATCAGCATGGCCACCAGTTTCAGACCATGGCTTGTTCTGTTCGACTCTTCGCCGATAGGTTTCGCGTATCGACTGGTTGGTGTACCCGCCAGGCCCAAAGGCAGGGGTTCCGTTGAGTTGAGGGAACAACTCCTGATCCATGCGGCGGGTAAAGTCATCTTCTTGATAGTCTTCTTGCTCCACCACGGAACGTAATAACATGACAAAGATCAGGCCAGCCTGTGAAAGCTGTCCAGCAGACATTCCTCCATGGTATCGATCTGGCTTGGGGGTGGTATAGCCCGTGATCCAAGGACCGTAATCTCGGTGCAGATCGTCAAGGTCATAATACCAGTGGCATCCTAAGCCAAGAGCGTCGCCGATAAGAGCGCCCATAATGGCACCTGCCGCTCGATCTTGAATCATGGCAATCTCCTTTAAAAGGAATTAAATACAAATATAAATCGTACTCTCATCATTTTCCCAGCGGGAACTATTTTCAGTTGACAATCTGTATATGTAACATCGTTATCATAATTAACGTGGTCCTTGAGTTTCGATACTTTCAAGTTTTGGAAGTGCTCTCTGTTCAATTGAAGTCAAAGTAAAAGATAAGCGCCAGCAAAAAATGATAAGTACAACCACTATAAGTATAGCGCCGGAGAGTCGACGCCAAGTCCAATGCGTTGGTGGTGTATATGCTGCAAGTAATAGCAGACCGCCAACTATGGTAATTGCATCAAAACTAGCTCGTTGCCAATAGCTACCTCCCAAATGCAGCCACATGCCGAATTCATCAAATGTTAGCGCTAATCCAATCCCATAAGCAATCGCAATTGCACCTAACCACTTTTTGGTTGGTGAAGTAAACAAAAGCACTGCCCCAACAATAGAAAGCAGAAAAATACCATAGTTCATATGATGTACATGTGTACCACCAATATGAAGAAACAAGTCTGGAATGTCTCGAGTCATAATAAGGAGAACGATGATTCGTGCACATGCAAAGGTGACCACAAAACTGGTAAGTACAAGTCTTTGAATGTGCTTAGATGAGTTAAGGTATTTCTTGAGCATAATTTAAATACTTGAATGCCAGATTAACGAAATCTCATGCGGCATTTCAACTTCACCCAATTTAATGTTTACCTATTAAGGGTATTCTAGAATACAAAATACGACAACTAATATAAAACTCATTAAGAATAATTTATTATCTGTGAGTTTAAGGAAAACCTATCGGTGGACTAATTGGTAAGTTTATTACCAATGTCTCCTTAGGGTCTTAAGCACCGATTATTGGCGCCTGCTATAGAGACATCCAGTTAATGCGGTCACTTTGAAATAAGTGCAAACTATTGATCCCTGTTTTCTAGGGGTCGTAATTGAAACTTCAAATTTACATCCTCATGAACCATGGAACAAAGCTAAGTTAATTGTTAAAAAGCACCACCTAAACAAAAAGAAATATGGGCAATTCGAGTGCGCTTAATCAACCAAAATTAACTCTGAGCAAGCAATCATCAACTTTAAAAAAATTTAATTTCGTTTATCAATATATAAGGCTTGATCAGCCAAACCCATTAAAGTATCGACAGTCTGCGTGTCATCTGAATAGGTAGCAATACCAATTGAAATACCAATGCTGACTTGATGGCCGGTAGTCAAAGTAATGGGTTTTGTGACCGTATCAACAATGCGTTTAGCAAGTGATTCAGTCAAGCCTTTATTATCTTCACGCATAAATATACCAAATTCGTCACCACCTAATCGCGCAGGTAGATCTTCAGTTCTAACCTGTTTCGATATTAGATGAGCTACCTCCACCAGCACTTCATCGCCAGCAGAGTGTCCATAAGTATCATTTATTATCTTAAAGTTATCTAGATCCATGTAGAACACTGTAAATGACTTGCCTGTGACACGAAAGTGAGCGATTTCCGAGTTCAGAGTACGCTCAAATCGAGCTCTGTTAGCTAAGCCAGTCAGATGGTCTGTCATCGCTAGATTTTCTAACAAAATTGCTCTGTAACGGCTTTCCAAAGCTGTTATAACCAACTTTGATAAATCCTTTAACATTAAGCCTTGAGTCTCACTCAAGGTCCGAGGGCTTGTATCGACTACTGCTATCGTACCTAAAGCGTATCCTTGCGGATCAATAAGTGCAGCACCTGCATAAAAGCGTAAGTAGGGTGCTTGAGTAACGAGTGGGTTATCTTTAAAGCGAGCATCCAACCGAAGATCTTCAACAATAAGTAGCTCTTGTGGGCTTAATACAGCATATGCGCAAAATGCAATTTTCCTATCAAGTTGCGGTACTCCAAGACCAAGTTCAGATTTGAACCAAAGTCTATCAGCATCCATCAGTCCAATGACAGCCGCTGGCATATTGAGTGCATTAGCTGCTAATCGCGTTAACGTATCAAAATCAATTTCTGGTTGCGAGTCGAGAATGTCATAAGCGCGTAGTGCGCGAAGTCGATCTGCTTCATTCGGAGGTGTCGGGCATTGTTTGATTTGTGTTGCCATAATGTCCTTGAAAATGTAATTTTAAAAAGCGTTAATTACTGGAGATCAATAATGCAAGGCATTGAGGCGAATTAGCCCCAAGACTTCGGGTCAACAGTTCCTTCTGCTTTAAAAGCAGGTTTGCAGAAAAGATAACCTTGAAAAAGACTGATGCCAAAGTTTAATAAAACGTCTCTTTCATTGGCAGTTTCCACGCCTTCGGCAAGTACTATGACATTCAGCTCTTCACACATACGTGTAACGGCTTTAATAATTGTTTGACGCGACTTACTTGTGTCAACATCGCGAATCAGATCCATATCAATTTTGATAATGTCAGGTTGAAAATTAGCCAATAGGTTTAAGCCAGCGTAACCAGCACCAAAATCATCAAGAGCAGTTTTAAATCCTAGTTTTTTATACTCTGAAACAATGTTTAAGAGATGCTTAGTGTCTTGAACTATTTCTTGTTCGGTAAATTCAAAAATAATGTTACTTGCTAGAAAATTGTATTTTTTTGCAGCTTCTAAAGTCGTGCTGATACATAGTTCAGGTCTATATACTGCGTTAGGCATAAAGTTAATGGATAACATTCCTTTAAGATTCAGTTCCGCAGCGGTCTTAACCGCCTTAACTCTGCATGCCTGATCAAAACGGTATGTATTATCGTTATTAACTTTACTTAAAATAGTATGGGCACCTTCTCCATTTGGTCCTCTGATTAAAGCCTCATGTGCGAATATGGTTTTTGTACTCATGTCGACTATTGGCTGAAAAGCATATTCAAAGTCGAAATCCAATTCAGTACTGTTTTTGCAACCTACACATGGCAGTGATCCTGTTTTAGATCTATTATGAATGACTGGGGTAGATAAATTACTCATAGAGCATGACCTTAAATAAAGATAACAACATTAACCAAACACCAAGTTAAGTATATGTCTAAAGATTAGGTTTTAAATCGGTAACGAGAGGCAATAAGTTAGCTTAATTCTGATGACTCACCCTTTTAATAATTTGAGGGAAACTCACGGAATTATTAGAAGCATACCAACAAACTGTATATTAAAAGCGATTAGCTACCCTAGCTTGAAGTTGGGCTAATCAGTTTAAAGCTATCTAAAGAATAGTATATAGAGCATCAGTCCAAAATATAACAATGCAAAAATTGCCACTATCCAAAACACTTTGAGCATATTGGTATTAATCTCAGATAATTTGGAATGGGTTGCCTCAAGTAGACGGACTAATGGTTCATTGCTTTGCATAGAAACTCCTTAAGCTAATCGCTCTTCTGATTTTTTCTTCATAAACTCTGCGTAAATGTTTCTGTTACGCATGCATTCACTACTATTTTTGTCATAGCAAATTTCGTGCAACTTACAAAAACAAACATGCGCTACCATCTCTTCTAAAGTAAGCGCTTCTTGATAGCCTTCTTCATTTACCATGATTAACCTTATTATGAAATTTAGTGACAAGTGTTATGAGTACACAAACGCAATAATGTTCTATTGTTTTTAGAATTATGCGTTTGAAAATAAAGAATGTGTAGAGATGATGACATGCAAAAACTAATATGTGGGCTTCACCCACTTAAGGTCGTAAGCTCCATTTTCCACTGTCTGCCTAGTAGAAATCTCACTACTAAGGTGTGTCAGTGACTGTTATAGATTACTTTCTGCGGAAAGTAACTTGTACTTTATAAATCAGTTAAGAGCTTTAAATTGTTTGTTTTAGCTATAAATGTAAACAATGTAGTGAGTAGTTAACAACTCTTTTAAAATTTAAAAAAATAAATTATTGAGAGATGTCAGAATTAAAGTTTGTCATAACTCATAGAAGTTGATGAGCGATGACGCTTAACGTATCTATTTGAGCAACTCAAACTGGTGATTACCAACTCGATAAATTAAATGAATACTCATATTAATAGCCTTAATATGAGTATTAACCTGCAATTGTTAACTTATTAATTGGTTGATGCCGTTACCAGCTGCTTATGATGACCACCATAAAAGACGTGAGTTTGTTGTATTTCTTTTAAATCCATTAATTGATTAATGGATAAAAACTGCCTTGAAGCTGTCAATAAATTCAGCTGCATTATTTTTGAGTTTGAGGTAAATATATATACTTCTTGTTCAAAAATTACAGCATGCTTCAAAAAAGGCACATGATATGCGCGTCTTCTTTTTGACCGTCTGTCTAGAACTGTAAAGCATTCATTCTCAATGCTGACTTGTAAGAGCACCCATCTTGCTTCACTATCGTTAGCTGTCATTTTATACTCTCCAGTATTAACTGTAAGATAACAACACAAGACTACCATATAATTACTTGTTTGTGGGAAATTATCACACGCTAAATTGAGGGCTATTGAGTTGCTATGCAACTTTTATTAATGCTTCGCAAAAGTTAACAACTATAATTTGTTTAGTACATGAGGTTTTTTTTAAAGCTATAAACTCCCTGCAGCTGCAACGTATTCTTGAGATAACAAAATTAATTTAGATTTTAGGTTTCTAGATACTAATTCAAACCTACCATTTAACAGTTCTGTAGCTTTTGTATGCTGCCCATCTTGATATAAGCGCACAATCTCCGAAGAGATACCATGAAAGTTTTTATGTAAACTGCGAACTCCTACAAAAGCTGGCAATGCTGAAAACCTATGAGGGTTAACCTGAATCAACTGGCCAAAGTGGCATAAGTTATCTTTTTTAAGATGGTCAGGATCAAGGTTTATTTTTATTCTTAATTCGTTTGCTAGCATCTCATTTAAGATGTTTTTCCAAACAGCATGCGTGTTAATGATTTGCAGAAAATTTACAGTGGGTATATTAGAAGTCATTTCTAGAAACTTATTTTTTTTAATGTCTACTGAGCATGTAACTCACACTCTTGCAGTAAATATATATGAAATTTATGTCTAGTACTAAGGTTAGCTCGTTGAAATTACATAACTTAACAGTTGCGACTTAATGAGAGAAGCATTGATTGCAAAGCCTAATTAACTGAGTAACTCTTACCTCTACTCAGAGGTAAGAGTTACTCAAACATTATGGAAATGTCTTAATTAATTTTAATTGAGGCGATGGAGCGAGAGACAGCGAGATATGATCCCAGCCAGCCAATGAAACTGGCGAAGCCGATGATGCCGATAAAAAGCTGACCATTGAATAAAGGTAAGCTGAAGTCGCTGCTGTACAAGCTGGATAGTTGTTGCACAGATAGATTAAACACTTTCACCGCTAACATCAGCATGAAGATTGCCAATAGCCCGCCAAATAATCCGTAAAGAATGCCAGCATATAAAAATGGAATGCGAATAAAGCTATTGGTTGCACCTATCAGTTTGCTTACTATCACTTCATCTTTTTGTGTGAGTATTTGCATGCGTATGGTGTTGCCGATAATGACTAGCAAAGCGACAGCAAGTAGGGCGGTTACAAATAATATAATCTTTTTGCCTAGTGTTAATAGTGCAGATAAGCGCTTTGCCCAATCAGTATTCAGCAATACGTGTTCAACCCCAGGAATGCTTTGAAGCGCTTGTTTGAGAGTTTCTAGAGCTTCAGGCTCTGTAGATTTAGCTTGAATGAAGAATGCATCTGGTAATGGATTCTTTTCTAGATCGGCAATTTTACTGTCTGTTTCATTGTCAGCTTCGGTTTTATTCTTAAGTGCCTGCCATGCATTTTCTTTGGAGACAAGATGAAAGCTTTTAATCGAATCATTCTTTGCTAAAACCTCGCCGATTTCTGTCACGGCATCTTTATCTGCATCAAGCTTTAGAAAAAGGCTAATCTCTGTTTCATCTTGCATGTGATTAGTAAATTTGGATAAATGATCTACACCCAAATAAAATAGTCCTGGCACACACAGTGCAACAGCAATCACAAGGCTAATCATGAATGTCGATAATGTATTATTTTGCATACGACCAAGCACCAATTTAATGGTTTGTATGTGCTGGTTAATCCAGTTATTCATGATGAACTCCATCAAGCCCAGATTGAGTATGCGTAAGTTGGCCTTGATTAAGATGTAGCACGCGATTTTGTGTAGTGCTCATGCCTAAAGCGTCGTGCGTTGCAACAATAACAGTCACGCCAACCTGATGAAACGCATGAAAAATCGCCATAATGTCTGCCGCGTAACTCGCATCTAAATTACCCGTTGGTTCATCTGCTATCAAAATAGAAGGGCGACTCACCACTGCACGTGCAATCGCTAAGCGCTGCTGCTCGCCACCTGATAGCGTAATTGGCATGGCTTTTTCTTTATGTAATAGACCAACTTTATCTAAAGCAGCACGCACACGCTTTGCAGCTTCATTACCTGTGATGCCGTTGATGTGCAAAGGCAGAATCACATTTTCGAAGCAATTGCGGTCATATAGCAATTTATGATCTTGAAAAATCAAACCAAACTTGCGGCGCATAAATGGAATTGCGGATGGTTTAAGTTTGCTGATATTTTGGTTAGCGATAAGCACAGTGCCGCTAGTAGGGCGCTCAATTGCCGCGATGAGTTTAAGTAAGGTGCTTTTACCTGCGCCAGAATGCCCCGTCACAAATGCCAGTTCACCCGCTTCAATCGTAAAGCTGGCGTTTTTTAAAGCTTCATTGCTACCGGGGTAGCGTTTGGTGACTTGGTCGAATTTAATCATTGAAGAGATTATATCGTTAAATGGTGAATGAAATTATTAATCAATCATTGCATCAATAAAATCCGCAGCAATAAACGGTCGTAAATCGTCTATGCCTTCGCCGATGCCAATGTAACGAATTGGGATAGGGCGTGCTTCAGCAATCGCCGCAATGACGCCGCCTTTAGCGGTACCATCTAGCTTACTAAGAACCAAGCCTGTAACACCTAGTGCGTCGTCGAAGGTTTTTACTTGCGTCACGGCATTTTGGCCAGTGTTAGCGTCTAGCACCAATAACACTTCGTGAGGTGCACCAGGCAGGGCTTTATCCATCACGCGTTTAACTTTGGCAATTTCATCCATTAAGTGCATTTGCGTAGGCAAGCGGCCTGCAGTGTCTGCTAGTACGATGTCGATATTCTTAGCTTTTGCTGAGTTGATGGCATCAAACATCACGGCAGCCGCGTCACCACTGGTTTGCGAAACGACATGTACGTTATTGCGTTCTCCCCAAATTTGCAGTTGTTCGCGTGCGGCAGCTCTAAATGTATCACCTGCGGCAATGAGTACAGACTTACCTTCTGCTTGAAATGCATGCGCAAGCTTGCCAATTGACGTAGTTTTACCTGCGCCATTCACCCCTGCTAGCATAATCACAAAGGGCTTTTGGCCGCTGGTATCGAGCGGCTTTTGTAGTGGCGTAAGTAAGTCAGACATAGCTTCTTTTAGCGCGGCTTTAAGCTGAACTGTATCATCTAGACTTTGCACTTTTACGCGGTTTTTAATGTCGGCAAGCAGGTTTTTAGTAGCATTCACGCCTACATCTGAAGTGATTAAAATAGTTTCTAGCTCTTCATAAACTTCTGCGTCGATTTTGCCGCCACCAAACAAACTGGCAAGTTGATTGCCGAGCTGTTTACGTGTTTTGCTGAGGCTTTGTTTTAGGCGCTCACTCCAGCTTTGTGCGGCTACTTGCGCTTCGGTGAGTGCAGTATCTACTTGCTCAGTAGTTTCTTCGTGCTCAGGCTGAAATGGTTTTTTTTTGAAAAAATCGAACATAGCTACTCAATATTTTGGCGGATTTGATAAGTGCTATTTTAACTTAATTTTCGGCTCGTGCCGTGAAGTTGCTTTTAATCCTTGGTTGGTGATTGTTACTTAGGGCGACTTTCAGTAAGTTCGAAGATGCCCATGCCAATTAACATTGCAATTAGAAATACAACACCTTTGATACTTCCTGTACCGAGCAATACAAATGCGGGCGCAGGGCATATACCAGCTAAACCCCAACCAATCCCGAATATGAGAGCGCCAATTACTAAGCGCTTATCAATCAATCGCGAAGTAGGAATATTCATAGGTAAGTCTAAAAAGCTGTTTGTACGTTTACCTGCAATTTTAAACGCTACGAAGCCAACGGCTATTGCCCCGCCCATAACAAGCGCTAAAGAAGGATCCCATAGTGGAGTAATGTCTAAAAAAGCTAATACCTTGGCGGGGTTCGCCATACCCGCTAGAATAAGTCCAAAGCCAAATATAAGGCCAGAAAACAATGCAGTAATAACACTTAAATGCTTCTTCATTTTTACAATCAACCCAGTAAGTGACGCGCAATAAATACGGTTAAGAACCCAGTGCCCATAAAGGCAAGAGTGGCGACAATGGAGCGAGGCGATAAGCGAGAGATTCCGCATACGCCATGGCCGCTGGTGCAGCCTGAACCGAGGCGGGCGCCAAAGCCGACAATTAAGCCAGCAGCGACTAATAAGCCATAATTTGCATCAATTGTGATTTCAGGTAATTTACCGAATAGAAGCCAAATAATAGGCGCAATAATTAATCCAAAAGTAAAAGCAATACGCCAAGCTACGTCGCCTTTAACAGGCTTAAATAATCTGCCGATAATGCCAGTGATGCCAGCAATGCGGCCATTTAATAATATTAAAAGCGCTACGGAAATGCCGATTAGTCCACCACCAGCAAGTGCAGACCAAGGCGTAAAGTGATTCCAGTCGATTGTCATAAGTATTCATTAACGTTAAATGAAAAGAAGCCACACACCTTATGCGCGCGGCTTTGTTGCGTAAATTATAACTTAAACTAAAGCTGCCAGCCGTAAGCAATGCCGAGTGAGTCTTGATACATTTTTAGGTTGGCTTCACCGCCGCCAAAGCCTTGGAGAGAGCCGTTTCCATGGACCTTTTCTTCAAATGCGTGAATGTATGAGAGTGAAACTTCAGATTTATTGGCAAGTACCCAAGTCCCACCTAGTGTGAAATGATCTTGAATGACGCCAGGAGCAAGGATGTTGAACAAAGTATCCGTTTGGCGAATGGGTTGCGTTGAATGATTGTAGCCTGCTCTAAGCGTGAGTGCATCGCTATAGGCATAGCTGGCACCTAGTTTAGTCGCAGTCACGTCACGCCATCCAAACCCCGCGCCATTATCAGAACCTAGGCCATTTCCAAGGTTTGATAAAGAAGCATTACCAACAGAAGCCACATCACTATAATTGATACGCTCTACATCAGCAGCTAGTGTGAGTTGTTGTGTTGCTTTGACTGCAATACCAACACCATAGGTTGAAGGAATGTCAAAATCCCCTTGCTCAGCAAACAGGCCTTTATATTTGTCAAACTTGCTCATGTAGGTACGGCTTTGATAGCTTGCACCCAAACTAACCACATCATTGATTTGACCAATCCAGCCTAAATGCAGACCGGCGCCGTAGGAGTTGTCGTGACCATTGTTAGTTAGATTGCTTGGGGATGTGCTTGCTGGGGCAAAGCCTTGCAGCCCCTTCGCTTCAAACCGTTGATAAGCTAGGTTTAGAGAGGCGCCTACGGTTTGAGTTGGCGTAAGTTTCCAAGCGACAGTAGGCGCTACAAATACCTGTATTAAATCAACCCCCGCGCTACCAGTACTGCCAAATAAAGGAATGCCATTTTTATAATCGGTATTCATTCCACCATTACCATAAACACTCACGCCCAAAGTTAAATTAGAGTTGATTTGACGGTTGTAGCCGAATTCTGGAATGATAAAATTTTCAGTATCGTTCGCGTCATAGGTGCCATCAAAAAACTTTGAGCCGCCAGCAGTGTTAACCAGTTCAGATTCACGTTGCGGCCTAAACCAAGTTACGCCGAAGTCAACACGGTCACCAATTAAACCCATACCAGCAGGATTTGCAGCTGCTGCTAGTGCATCTTGCGGCAATGCAATGCCTACACCACCCATCCCTTGAGATTTAACGCCATAACCATGTGTAAAGTAGCCATCAGTGGCGTTGGCCTCGGCTGATGCTGCAATAATAATGAGAGGTAGGAATTTTAGTGTAAGTTTCATTGCTTGCCTTTGTTGCTACAGTTGGTTGTGTGCAGGTCACTTTATCCACTAATTTAAATAAGCGAAAATACTTTATTTGGATAAGCATATAATTATTTGGAATAATATAAATTGCATTTTAGCTTGGTATTTTTCTGTGATGAACTAACGCGCAACTGTTCATGTCACACAGCTGGTTTAGAATGATGGCGACTTTAAAACCTTAGCCAAGCTATAATCAGATAAGATTTATTTAGAAGACAGTCATTAACAAGAATTTGGAGAAGTACAAGGTGCGTATCAAAAGCTTATTAATTTTAATGTTAGCAATGCCAATTACCGTTTTTGCAGAAAGTTCAATACAGGAGTTCAAACTTGATAATGGTTTAAAACTTGTAGTGCAAGAAGACCATCGCTCGCCAGTGGTGGTTTCGCAGGTGTGGTATCGCGCTGGCAGTATGGATGAAGTGAATGGTAAAACTGGCGTAGCGCACGTGCTCGAACACATGATGTTTAAGGGCACTAAAAAAGTGAAAGCAGGTCAGTTTTCACGCTTAATCGCAGCAGCAGGCGGTAAGGAGAATGCCTTTACTGGTGCTGATTACACTTGTTACTTTCAGCAACTTGAAAAGTCACAATTACCACTGTCTTTTGAGTTAGAAGCTGACCGCATGGCGAACCTACAGCTGACTAAAGTAGAGTTTGATAAAGAAATTAAAGTGGTGATGGAAGAGCGTCGTTGGCGCACCGATGATAAGCCGCAAGCCATGGTGAATGAGGCTTTTCAGGGCACGGTTTATCGCGCACACCCATACGCACGACCGGTTGTTGGTTTTATGAACGATCTAGAAAATATGACTTATGAAGATGCGCGTGAGTGGTATCACAACTGGTATGCGCCTAATAATGCCACGCTAGTGGTGGTTGGTGATGTAAAAGCAGGTGATGTTTACAAGCTTGCTCAACAGTATTTTGGTAAATTAACGCCAAAAGTATTGCCTGCACGTAAGCCACAAGTCGAGCCGCCACAAATTGGCGAGCGTCGCATTATAGTTAAGGCGCCAGCTAAACAGCCATATATTCTCATGGGTTACCATGTACCTGCATTGAATAACCCAGAGTCAGACTGGGAGCCGTATGCGCTAGAAGTATTAGCTGGCGTGTTAAGTGGCAATCCCGCTGCGAGACTTAATCAAAGCTTAGTGCGAGATACACAGCTGGCTGTCGATGTAAGTGCTGGCTATGACCTTTTGGAACGCGGACGTTTGAGCTTATTTGAATTAGACGGCACGCCAAGCGAAGGCAAAACCGTGAATGAAGTAGAGGCGGCTTTGCTGCAACAAATAGAAAAAATCAAAACATCTGGTGTGACCACTGAAGAGCTTGATCGCGTTAAAGCTGGTGTGATTGCCTCAGACGTTTATCAACGCGACTCGATGTTTTACCAAGCCATGCAGATAGGTACGGTAGAGACGATTGGCTTCTCTTGGAAGATTTTAGATGGCTACCAAGCAAAGTTACGCGCGGTGACGTCAGAGCAAGTGCAAGCGGTCGCTAAGAAATATCTAGTTAAAGATAATTTAACCATTGCGACTTTAGATCCGCAGCCGATAGATCCGAATGCGAAGCCGCAAGGCAAGCCCCATGTACATTGAGCGTCAATTGAAAATAGCGTCGCAATACGTTGTTGCACAACACCTCGTGTATAAAACATACACGTCGGCATTGAGCGCCTAGTCTTGCTTAGCCATTTTCAATTGACTGAGTTAAGTTAATTTTAAAGTTCGTCATTCCCGCATTGGCGGAAATCCAGTTAAGGTAATAAAATGAAAATAATTCAAATTTTAACAATTGTAGTGAGTAGCTTAGTTGCACTTAACAGTAACGCTGCAGTCAAAATCCAGCAATGGCAAACCAGCACTGGTTCTGAGGTTTATTTTGTAGAAAATCATGATCTGCCGATTGTCGATTTAAGCGTCAATTTTGCTGCAGGCAGCGCGCATGATACCGCTGAGAAATCAGGCGTGGCAGGCATTACTAAATACATGATGACATTGGGTGCAGATGGCATGACTGATGAAGTCATTGCTAATAAAATGGCGGATATTGGCGCTATTCTGAGCGGAGATTTTGATGCTGATCGTGCTGGGTTCAAATTACGAACTTTAAGCAGCGCACGTGAACAAACGCTCGCGTTAGATGTGTTTATAAAAGTTCTACAGAAACCTGACTTTCCGGAAGCGGTGTTGGCGCGTGAAAAAGCACGAATTATTTCTGGCTTGCAAGAAGCTGAAACGCAGCCCGAAAGTATTTCAAACAAGGCTTTTATGAAAGCGATGTATGGGTCGCATCCGTATAGCTTGGATGAAAGTGGTGAAGTCGATACCGTTGCTAAAATTAAACGTGAAGATCTACAAAACTTTTACAGTCAATATTATGGCGCAAAGGGTGCAGTGATTGCCATGATTGGCGACTTAACACGCGAGCAAGCAAATAAAATTGCAGAAAATATATCGAGTGGCATGCCTAAGTCTGTGGCGATTGCGCCGATTCCACCTGTGGCTTATCCAACTAAAGCGATAGAGCAACGTATTGTGCATCCGGCATCACAATCGCATATTTTATTAGGTTACCCAGGCATTAAACGTGGCGATCCAGATTTATTTCCTTTGTATGTGGGTAATTACATTTTGGGTGGCGGTGGTTTTGTGTCACGCTTAACTGAAGAGGTGCGTGAAAAACGTGGTTTGGTGTACAGCGTGTACAGCTACTTCATGCCGATGGCAGAGCTAGGCCCATTCCAAATTGGCTTGCAAACCAAAAAAGACCAGGCAGACGATGCGCTGAAATTAGTGCGTGAAACTTTAGATAAATTTCTTAAAGATGGCGTTACGGAATCTGAGTTAAAAGCCGCAAAAGCCAACATCATTGGCGGCTTTCCTATGCGTATTGATAGTAATGGCAAGATTTTGGACTATCTAGCCGTGATTGGTTTTTACAAACTGCCACTTAGCTACCTAGATGACTACAACGCAAAAGTAGCCAGTGTCACTACCGCGCAAATTAAAGAAGCGTTTAACCGCAGATTGAAAGCCGAGAATTTTGTCACAATTATTGTCGGTGATGCGGCAAAGTAGGCTTTTGAAGTAGCTACATAAATTTGCCAAGGTCTTTAGTAGTAAAATGCTGGTTTATATTTAGTAAACCAGCAAATTCAAATGGCAACACAAAAACTAAATACCGTGCGCATTAACGCTGGCGAATGGCGAAGCCGCTTAATCAAGTTCCCTGATGCAACTGGCTTGCGTCCCACGCCAGAGCGCGTGCGGCAAACGGTATTTAATTGGCTAGGGCAGGAATTAACAGGTCAAACTTGTTTGGATTTATTTGCGGGTACTGGTGTGATGGGTTTTGAAGCACTATCTCGTGGCGCAACCTCGGTCACCTTGGTAGAAAAATCTATGCCCGCTTATAAAGCCATGCTTGAGAATAAGCAGCTATTAAAAGCCGAGCAAGCGCAGGTTTTGCATCAAGATGCCATGCTTTTTCTGAATGCTAATCAACAAAAATTCAACCTGATTTTCTTAGACCCACCGTACAATCAACAATGGCTCCCAAAAGTATTGCCTTTGCTCTTGCAACATTTAAAGCCTGATGGTTTTGTGTATGCAGAAGCTGAGTACGCACTTGATGAAAATGCTGAGTTTGTAGCAGGCTGGCAAGTCGTCAAACAAAGCAAAGCGGGTAATGTGTTTTATCATCTGTTAAAATCAACAGATACTAACGACTAAGTGACGAATATGAGTAAAAATCGTATCGCAGTTTACCCTGGCACTTTTGACCCGATTACCTTGGGGCATGAGGATATTGTGCGTCGCGCGGCGGATTTGTTTGATCAAGTGATTGTGGCTGTTGCTGGCAGCACAAACAAAAAAACGCTGTTTAACTTAGATGAGCGCGTAGCATTGGCTAAAAGCGTCTTTAAACATGCAGATAATATTAGAGTGGTTGGTTTTAGTGGTTTATTGATGCAGTTTGTGCAAGATCAAGGCGCAAAGATGGTGATTCGCGGCTTGCGCGCAGCTTCTGATTTTGAGTATGAGTTTCAGTTAGCAGGGATGAACCGTAAACTTTACCCGCAATTTGAAACCTTATTTTTAACGCCATCAGAACAATTTATGTTCATTTCTTCAAGTTTAGTACGCGAAGTGGCAGTGCTTGGCGGCAACGTGCATGCGTTCGTATCGCCTACGGTGGATGATGCCATTAATGAAAAGCTAGGCAGCAAATAATGGCTTTAATGATTACTGATGAGTGTATCAATTGCGACGTTTGCGAACCAGAGTGTCCTAATGGTGCTATTTATCAGGGCGAAGAGATTTATGAAATCGACCCCAATAAATGTACCGAGTGCGTAGGGCATTACGACAAACCGCAATGCCAAATCGTGTGCCCAATTGACTGTATTCCATTCAATCCTAACGTGGTTGAATCTAAAGACCAATTGATGCAGAAATACTACCAGCTCACCTCTGTTAAATAATGACTACACCATAATAATGGTTACACAATAACGAAAAAGGAATTTATATGCGCATGCTACACACTATGCTCCGTGTTGGTAATTTGGAGCGTTCAATCAAGTTCTATACTGAAGTTTTAGGCATGAAGGTACTACGCCATAACGACTTTCCCGATGGTAAGTTTACTTTGGCTTTTGTAGGTTACGGCGCAGAAAGTGACCATACAGTGCTAGAGCTTACATATAACTACGGCGTAGAAAGCTACGACATGGGCAAAGCGTATGGGCATATCGCATTAGAAGTCGATGATGCATATAAAGCCTGTGAGGCTGTACGAAATGCAGGTGGAAAAGTCGTCCGTGAAGCAGGACCCATGATGCACGGCACCACGGTGATTGCTTTTGTAGAAGACCCAGATGGCTACAAAGTTGAGTTCATACAAGCTGGAACTTATTAATTCAGTTGTTTTTAATTTAGTCGTTTAAAACTCATGACTACCTCTTGGTTTTTATACCTGCTGGAATGCAATAACGGCGCATATTACGCAGGTATTACCAATGATGTAGAAGCGCGTTTTGCCACCCACGTATCAGGCAAAGGTGCGCGTTACACTCGCGCCAATCCACCAATTAAAATCATCGCTTCAAAGCCGTACCCTGATAGATCAAGCGCCAGCGTCGCTGAGGCGCAATTGAAGAGTCTACCAAGAAATAAAAAACTGCAATACTTTAATGAGTAACACTGTGTTGAATGTTGCTCAACTAAAAATTGCCGTGCAAGCTGCACTAGATGGTGACTGGGATACTGCCCATAATATCGCGCAAGACCATAAAGATACCTCTGCCAATTGGCTGCATGCTGTATTGCATAAAATTGAAGGTGATGAGTGGAACAGCAAGTATTGGTATGCTAAAACAGCGGGTAAAAGGTTTGAAGATTTTACAGATACGGCTAAAGAGTTGACCGCTATTCTGACAAGTTTAAGTTTATAAAAAAGCCCGCAGTTGCGGGCTTTTTTATATGAGTAACTAGTTAATATGTATGATAATTAATTCAGTATTCACAATACTTTATACGTTGTTAAATGAAGGGGATTCTTTAGCACTGATTTGATACCAATCTACCTTACGCGTAATCACCATGGTCACAGCCAGTAAGCCGAACACCAGCAACGAACCCATAAGTAATGCGTTATCTTCTGAGGCTAATATAGCGTACAAGGCGCCGTAAAGAGAGGTGAGCAAGCCAGCAAACAGCATGCCGTTTGCTTTACTTTTTAATACATAGCTCAGGTAATAGCCTAATAAACTTACGCAGGCTAAGCTTGCAGAGAAGTAGGCTGACGCAAAGCTGATATGTTCTGATAGTGAAATAAGTAGTAAATAGAACAAAGCCATAGCTAAGCCAACAAAAGTGTACTGAGCTGGGTGGATGCGTAATTGTTTCAAGATTTCAAAAATAAAGAAGCCAGCAAAAGTTAAGCCTATGAATAGTAGTCCGTATTTAGTTGCGCGGTCGGCTTGGCTGTAGACGTTAATCGGCTCAACAAAGCCTATGTTAAGTGTTTCTAATTCATTTTTTCTTTCACCACTTTCCAGATTGCTGATTAATGAAGCTTGGTTGCTGCTAGATAGTGATGAGACCGCCCATTGTGCCTGAAAGCCCGCAGGTGAGATCTTTTGAGTGGTTGGGTCAGGCAAAAAACTGCCGCCGAAATGCGGGTGCTGCCAGCTAGATTGCAGATTAATCACATTGTTTTCCGCGATAGGCACGTAGTTGTAATTTTCCATACCGCGCAAGTTAAGCTTAAACTCAAATGCAATATTTTGTTCGTAAGCATTTTCGATCTGACCAACTTGTACGTGAACGCCGTTGCCTAATAATCGCACATTACTACCTTGCTCAAAATTAAGCGTGCGGCTATTCCAAGTGAATTCTGGCTGTCCGCTAATGCCACGTGGGTCGCTAATGCCGATAGCAATGTAAGCAGGCTGAACGCTAAGTGTACTGTTCTGACGTTGTGCACTAATGCCTAAGTGCGCAGGGAGTTTAAATGTGCCTTTGAAATTGCCGCCTAGTTCATACATCAACGCCTTATAAATACCGAGTTTCTTAAACTGATTGGTGAAACCACCTTTCAACTCTAGATTTTCAGGCAGAATAAACTTCCAGTGTTGCTCACGTATATTGACGGTTTTTTTGATGCCGTTTTCTGTAGTGGTTTCTGCATACTCTTCAATATATGGCACCACTAATACTGGACCTGTAATGGTCTGCTCACCTGCAGAGCTTTTTGCGATTTCCTGTTTAACTTCATTTTGCCGATTTTGTCGTTCAGAAATTAGCGAGTTGATGTACATCACCGCCCACGACATGACCATGGTGAGAAGGAAAATCCCGATGACTTTAAAAATAAATGCCCGATTCATGATGAACTCCGAATGTGTAATGTGGAGTTAGCAGAATAGTAGGCGTGGGTGAAGCCTTGATGTGCTTGTGTGAAGTGAGTGTGAAGTATTGAGTTATTTTTTTTGTAATGTGATGGTGGCAATTGCGCCATATACCTCGCCATTTGGAAGTGGTCTATTTTCTAACGTGACCGAACCGCCATGCAGTTTCACGACTTCTTGTACAAAGTTTAGCCCTAGCCCCGTGCTTTTTTGCCCAGCATTGATTGAAAAATCAGGGCGAGGTAAGGAATAGAATTTATCAAATATCTTATCCAAAGCGTAGTCAGGAATGCCGCTTCCCATATCACTTACAGTGAGTTTGATTTGCGTTTGGCTGGTTTCAGTAGCAATGTTAATTTCACCATTTGGCGGACTAAAATCAAGCGCGTTTTCAAGTAAGTTGTATATCGCCTGACCAAGTAAAAATGTATCCGCTTGAATCTCAATCGGGTTAAGTGGTGAAAATTTAAACAGAACATGATTTTGTACGGCTTTGTTAGTTAAGTGCGTAATCTGCGTTTGCACTAAGTCATTTAAATTTACGGTAGTTAAGTGTTGTAGTTGCTGTTGGTGTTCTAGCGTTGCTAAGCCCAACATGTTTTGAATAATGGTCTGTACGCGGTTTGATTGCGTTTTAATTTGTGCCAAAAAATGCGCTTGGGTTTCTGGCGGCATGCTGGGTGAAATAAGCTCCAGCGATGCTTGAATGGCGGTGATAGGGCTTTTTAGTTCATGCGTTAGGTGTTGCACTGAGTCTTGAATATATTGCTTACCATCTAACTCGCCGCGCATGGTTTGCATCGCTTTAGCGAGTTCAGTGAGTTCGTCGTTGCTGGATGTTGGAGGTGCAGCTTTTTCACCGTTTGTGATTTTTACTGCATAGTCGCGCAATGCGTTAATTTTTCGGGTAAATCGCCATGTGAACAGCACGCCAATAATGAGCGAAAGCCCAAATAATAAAGCGCCCCATCGAATAATTTTATTTTGCGCACGTTCAATAAATGGCAATAAGGTGCGATTAGCTTTAGCTACCGTGAGTGAGCCGATAATCTTACCGCCGTCTTTAATTGGCGCAGCGATGTACATAATCGTGTCGCTTTCTTCATCGCCAATCACAGCAGGGCTGGAACGCACGCCGTACTTGCCCTTTAACGTGAGATAAACATCGTTCCATTTGGAGTAATCTTGGCCCAGTGCCAGATTTGCTGAATCAAAAATGACAATGCCATTGGTGTCGGTAATATAAACACGATAGTCCGCAGATTGTTTCTTGATACCCCAGATATTCGCTTTGGTGGCGTGAGACTGATATTTAATGAGGCTTTGCGCAAAGTTACCAGTTTGAATCGTGTCAGTTTTCACATCGTTTGCTGCAAGTTCAGCCAGTACGTTTGCCGTATCTACCAGCGTATCTTCCATGGCTTGACGCACGCCAGGCTTAACTTCATCGACAAACACATACAACACAAACCAAGCCGCAAGGCCGACCAGTAAGAAATAACCTAAGAAAATTTTAAGACTAATTTTCATTTTTCAACTCAATTTACTTTTTTGTCATACCGACGCAAGTCGGTATCTAGTGTCTTTAAGTCACTGGATTCCGTGTCAAGCACGGAATGACGAAACGGGTAGTTTGAAATATTGAGCGCTAATATCATGGTCTTATTTTAAGCCTGAAGGCTGTAACCCATACCACGATGCGTAATGATGGCTTCACTCTGCATATCAACCGCGCGTAATTTTGCGCGCAAAGTCTTAATATGTGCATCCACAGTGCGCTCCAACGTATTCTCAGCATTTACCCACACAATATCCATTAATTGATTACGCGAAAATACGCGTTGCGGTTGCTGAATCAAAGTTTTAAGTAGTAGGAATTCATAGCGTGTTAAATCTAACAGCTGACCACGGTATTGAATACGATTGGCTAACTCATCCACTACAAATGACACGTTTTTATGTTGAGACTCTTGTTTTAGCGCTGTACGACGCAGTATTGCATTCACACGTGCTACGACCTCGCGAGGGCTAAACGGCTTGGTGACATAGTCATCGGCGCCTATTTCTAAGCCAACAATGCGATCAATTTCATGATTACGCGCGGTTAAAAACAATATGGGAATATTAGATTCAGCACGTATCAGCTTGCATACATCAAAGCCAGTCATATCAGGCAGGCCCACATCTAAAATCACAAAATCAAAAGTCTGCTGTTTAATTTGCGTTATCGCATCGCCACCTAGAAGCTTGTGTGTGGTGGCGATACCTGCCTCTTTAAAAGCATAAATAAGCGTTTCTGCGATTGCAGGTTCGTCTTCAATAATCAGTACATGGAGTGGCATGCCAGTATTTTAGATGAGAAAGGCTTTTAATGTGATGTTTCATTAGTTATCTGATGTAAGGCATCGCTAATGGCTTGCTCATTATTCGGGCGTACTAGGCGAGTAAGTTCGATACCATCTTTTAGAAATATCAACGTAGGCCAAAGTTTGACTATATACAGACGCCCTAATCTCTGCCCTTTACCATCTTCAATCTTGATATGTTTCACATTGGGATAATTAAGTAGGGCTTTAGCTATGATTGCTTGAGCGGCTTGGCAATAAGAACACCAGTTAGTGCCAAACTCAATGACAGTAAGCCCTTTTAATTGCTCAATATCGGCTTTATTCATTTGAGTATTTTGCATGATGATTATTTAGGGTCATTAAAGTGATTGCTTAAAATTGGTTCGATTTCTGGATTTCTAGCCATAGCAGTGACTTAGCGCTTATATCCCCATACACCTCACAATGTTATCCACAGAAATTGTGGAGACTCATCATCACCAGAATCCTTGTTGCAGTTATATCGCAAATCTCTGTTAAAGTGAATTTTTAATCGCAACTCGCTCAAAAAGTTAATTAGTTCTTTAAAATAGCGCCAAGTCAATTAAACTTCAATAAATTAAGCCAGATTTAATTAGACGTGGAACATCAATTTCAAAGGTTAGAGTAATGGCAGAAAAAGAATACGACGCAGACTCGGTAAAGGTTCTCAGAGGATTAGAACCTGTACGCGCCAGACCCGGTATGTACACACGCACAGAATCTCCTACGCACATTGTGCAAGAGGTGATTGATAACGCGGCCGATGAAGCATTGGGCGGTCATGCGACCACTATTCAAGTCACTATTTTTAAAGATGGTGCGGTTGAGGTGTCTGATAACGGTCGTGGTATTCCAGTAGAGATTCCTAAAGGTGAAACACAGCCGGCTGTGGAGCTTGTGTTCGTGCAATTGCACGCAGGTGGTAAGTTTGATAAAGAAGACGAAAATAGTTCGTATCGCTTTTCAGGTGGTCTGCATGGGGTAGGTGTTTCTGTCACCAATGCGCTATCTACAAGATTAGACGTGACGGTTAAGCGCGATGGTAAAGTGCATAGTCTTTCTTTTGAAAATGGCAACTGCGTCACACCCTTAACAGAAACCGGCAAGTGCCTTAAAAAAGATACAGGTACCACGGTAAAGTGCTGGCCTGATCCTAAATACTTTGATTCGCCCAAGGTTTCACTTCAACAGTTAGAGCATTTGATTAAATCAAAAGCAGTGTTGCTGCGTGGTGTGAGCGTGACATTGTCAATTGAAGGCAATGATGGCTTTGAAGAGCGCTCATGGACGTATGTTGATGGCCTGCCACAATACTTGGACGAATTAATTGGCGAACGCGAGTACGAAGATGATGAAACGCCCATTCCTATTATTTCAGGTGAGTTTTACCATCATGAGAATACCGATGGCATATCAAAAGGTGAGGGCGCGATTTGGGCGTTATCTTTTGGTTCAGGCGGCGGACGCGGTGAGTCTTATGTGAACCTGATTCCTACGCTGTCTGGCGGCACGCACGAGGCTGGCATGCGTAATGGGGTATTTGAGGCGGTTAAGTCGTTTATGGAGCATCACAGCATGATGCAACGCGGCGTTAAAGTCTCATCAGAAGATGTGTGGAATAACGTATGTTATGTGTTGGCGGCAAAAGTATTGGATCCGCAATTTCAAGGTCAAACCAAAGAGAAGCTGACTAATCGCGATGCCATGAAAATGGTGGCGTCTGCCGTGAAGCCTTATATGGAAACATGGTTGAGTCAAAACGTAGACCATGCAAAGCGTATTTCAGACTTGGTGAACCGCTCAGCGGCGGCACGTAATAAATCTACGCAAAAAATTGAAAAGCGTAAATCTAGCGGCATTAATCTCATGCCAGCCAAACTCACTGACTGTGAAGCGGCAGGGACGATGGAAGCGGAATTGTTCTTAGTAGAAGGTGACTCCGCTGGCGGTAGCGCGAAGATGGGGCGCAATAATGAGTTCCAATCTTTACTGCCTTTGCGCGGTAAGGTGTTAAATACATGGGAAGTCGATGCAGGGCGCATATTCGGCAACTCTGAGGTGCATGACATCTTTGTGGCGCTAG
Organism: Methylotenera versatilis 301; assembly: GCF_000093025.1. GTDB lineage: Bacteria > Pseudomonadota > Gammaproteobacteria > Burkholderiales > Methylophilaceae > Methylotenera > Methylotenera versatilis. Next base: position 2,263,810 of record NC_014207.1, on the reverse strand, counting down.
GTATTGAGCCACACACGCTCAAAGATAACCCTGATTTCTCAGGTTTGCGTTATGGAAAATTGTGCATATTGTCAGATGCGGACGTTGATGGTTCGCACATTCAGGTGCTATTACTCACAATGCTATTAAGGCACGCACCTAAACTGATTGAGCGTGGCCATGTGTATATCTCACAACCTCCTCTGTATCGCATTGATGTACCCGCCCAGGGCAAAAGCAAGCCTTTGCGTAAAATCTATGTGTCAGATGATTCTGAGAAAATGTCTACGATAGAAAAGCTCAAACGCGAAGGTATCGCTGAAGAAAAGCTAGGTATACAGCGCTTCAAAGGTCTTGGCGAAATGAACCCAGAGCAGTTGTGGGAAACTACTTTATGCCCCGATACACGTCGTTTGGTGCAGGTACGTTTGCCCGAAGGTGAAGTGGCAGGCGCGCTCAAAATGTTTGATATGTTGATGGCGAAGAATGAATCTGCAGCCAGAAAAGAATGGATAGAACGTCGCGGTAATGATGTGGAGGCGGATGTTTAATGGATACCAGTATGCTAGAAAATAATAATGAAGAAAATGCAGTGCCAATTGGCGAATATGCAGAAGAAGCCTATTTAGCTTATGCCGTTTCTGTAGTGAAAGGTCGTGCGCTACCTTCAGTAGAAGATGGTCAAAAGCCAGTACAACGACGAATTCTATTTGCCATGAAAGAAATGGGCTTAATCGCTGGGGTTAAGCCAGTCAAATCTGCGCGCGTGGTTGGTAACGTGCTCGGTATGTACCATCCGCATGGTGATAGCTCTGCGTATGAAGCTGCGGTTCGATTGGCGCAAGACTTTACGCTACGTTACCCATTGATTGATGGGCAAGGTAACTTCGGCTCACGTGATGGCGATGGCGCCGCCGCGATGCGATACACCGAGATGCGCTTATCGCCGATTGCTGATTTGCTATTGTCCGAAATTGATCGCGGCACAGTCGATTTTCAGAGCAATTACGATGGCGCTTTTCAAGAGCCAGTATTGCTACCAGCACGTTTACCGATGATGCTGTTGAATGGTGCTTCTGGCATTGCCGTGGGTATGGCAACAGAAATGATTCCACACAATATGCGCGAAATCGCCAATGCAGTGTTGCATGTGATGGATAATCCAGACGCTACCACTGCTGATTTTATGCAGTATGTGCCTGGCCCAGATTTTCCAGGTGGTGGTCAGCTGATTACACAAACCGCAGACATTCTTTCTACCTATGAAACAGGTCGCGGTTCATTGAGGCTGCGCGCTAGATGGATAGTCGAGCCGATGGCACGCGGACAATGGCGCATTATCATTCATGAATTGCCGCATGGCGTTTCTGTGGAAACGATACAGGATGAAATTCTTGCAATATCGAACCCTAAGCCGAAAAAAGACAAAAAAACCATAGACCAAGATCAGTTGCTAGTGAAGCAATCTGCTTTGAGCATGATTGATACGGTGAAAAGCGAAGGCAAAAAAGATGTTCGTCTGATTATTGAGCCGAAAACCAGCAAGGTTTCCAGCGATGAGCTGATGGCGTTCTTGCTGCTACACACCAGCATGGAAGTCTCATGCCCAGTGAATATGGTCATGATAGGCACCGATGGTCGTCCTGCGCAAAAGGGCATGATTGCGATTCTTAAAGAGTGGATTGCCTTCCGCCTGAATGTGGTGCGCAGACGTTGCCAGTTTGATTTAGACAAAATCAATAAACGTATCCATATTTTAGAAGGCCGCATGATTGCCTTCTTGCATATCGATGAAGTGATTCGTGTGATTCGTAATTCAGATGAGCCGAAAACCGATTTGATTGCAGCGTTTCAATTAAGTGAAATACAAGCCGAAGATATTCTGGAAATCAGACTACGTCAGTTAGCTAGATTAGAAGGCTTTAAGATTGAAAAAGAATTAAAAGACTTACGTGAAGAAGCCGATGGTTTGCAGAACATCTTAGGTAGTGATAATAAATTACGCAAACTCACGGCAAAAGAAATCAAACAAGATGCAGAAAAATATGGTGATAACCGCCGTACATTAATCGAGCCAGTAGAGCGTGTACAAGGCGGTCAAAAGGCTTTTGTAGTCGATGAACCTGTGACTATTCTTATCTCTAAAAATGGTTGGATTAGAGCTAGACAAGGTCATGGTGTTGAGCGCGAGTCAATCGTGTGGAAATCAGGCGATGGCGAATTTGCTGTGATTGAGACACGCACAGTGCTACCGATTGTCTTGTTAGATACTAATGGTCGATGCTACGCTTTCGATGCTTCGACAGTGCCAGGCGGTAAGGGCGATGGTATTCCGCTCAGTTCAATCATTGAAGTGCAAAACGGCGCTAAATTAGCGCATGCACTTTCTGGTAAAGATGACGACCGATACTTATTCGCCACATCGAATAGCTACGGATTTGTTGCGCCGTTGAAAGGCTTAGTGGCAAGACCTAAAGCTGGTAAAGCTTTTATGAAGCCAGAAGATGGTGCCTTGATATTGCCACCAATCAAATTGGATGAACGTACGCACGTTGCCGTGACTTCATCCGAAAATAAATTTTTGGTGTTCCCTATCAGTGAAGTGAACGAGTACCCAAATGGCGGTAAAGGTGTGCGTATGATGGATATTCCAGATAAGGCTTCATTGTCTCGTATTGAGCTAAGTGATGGACTCTCTGCAAATGTGATTATTAGAGGTAAAGTCAAAGTGCTTGAGGGAGAAGCTTTAAGTAAATTCTTGCTCAAACGTGCTAGAAAAGGGCATGACGTGAAGGAAACTAAAGCTCCAGTAAAGCGCCAAGTTTCACTCTTTTAATCTATAGTTGAATTTAGTTTCTCATTTCAATGAAGCCTTAAAACAAAACAGCCCGCTATTGCGGGCTGTTTTGTTTTAAGAGTAAGTTAACCAAAGAAATCTTTTGCTTTATCTACCCAGCTTTTATTTTTTGGGCTATGTTTACCAGAGTCCGCTTGAGTGCTGGTTTCAAATTCACGAAGTAAATCTTTTTGTTTTTCCGTTAATTTGACTGGCGTTTCAACAACTACGTGCACCATTAAATCACCACTTTCAGATTGGCGTAGCGGTTTAATACCTTTGCCACGTAACCTGAATACGCCGCCTGTTTGCGTTTCAGCCGGAATTTTCATTTTGGCAGAGCCGCCTAAGGTTGGCACTTCGATTTCGCCACCTAAAGCTGCTGTACTAAAGCTAATTGGCATCTCGCAGTGTAAGTTTCCGCCTTCACGTTGGAAAATATTGTGCTCTTTTAGATGAATCACAACATATAAATCACCGGTTGGGCCGCCATTCACGCCACCTTCACCTTCGCCGCTTAAACGAATTCTATCGCCTTCATCTACACCAGCTGGAATTTTAACTGAGAGCGTTTTGTTCTGTTTGGTTCGACCTGCACCGCTACAAGTTGGGCAAGGATCTTTGACCATTTTGCCGTTACCGTGGCATTTTGGACAGGTTTGTTGTACCGAAAAAAAGCCTTGTTGCATACGCACTTGGCCGTGACCAGCACAGGTTGTGCAGGTTACAGGTTGCGTGCCAGGGCGTGCGCCCGAACCCTTACAGGTTTCACAAGTAGATTGCACAGGAATGCGAATTTTTGATTCAGTCCCTTTGGCCGCATCTTCAAGCGAAATTTCCATGTTGTAGCGTAAGTCAGCGCCACGGTAAACGTTATTGCGTTGTCCGCCAGCACGACCACCGCCGAAAATATCGCCAAAAATATCACCAAATGCATCACCGAAACCTGCGCCACCAAAGCCACCTGCACCGCCACCTTGCTCTACACCTGCATGGCCGTATTGGTCATAAGCTGCACGCTTTTGGTCATCAGACAGCATTTCATAAGCTTCTTTAGCTTCTTTGAACTGTTCTTCTGCTTTTGGGTTGTCAGGATTACGATCTGGATGGTGTTTCATCGCAAGTTTGCGATAAGACTTTTTGATCTCTTCTTCTGAAGCGTCTTTATTAACGCCCAATATTTCGTAATAATCTCTTTTAGTTGCCATAATTCAGCCATTATTTAGTTGTTGTTAGCAGGGTGTTGATAGCGAAAAGTCGTTAGCATCATTTTGTGATGCTAACGACTATAAGCTAAAGACTAAAAATTGTGAATTAGTCTTTTTTCACTTCTTCAAACTCAGCATCTACCACGTCACCATCGACTGTTTTTTCAGTTTCTTGGCTAGGTTGCGCACTTTGAGTGTTGGCTTCAGCTTGCTCAGCAGCATAGACTTTTTCACCTAGTTTTTGTGATGCTTCAGTCAATACTGTTGTTTTGGCTTCAATCGCGTCTTTATCATCTGATTGCAACACTTCTTCAACACCTTTAATAGCCGCTTCAATCGCTTCTTTTTCAGCAGCATCTAATTTATCGCCATGCTCAGCTAATGATTTTTTCACGCTATGTACCATGCCATCAGCCGCGTTACGTGCATCAACTAATTCACGGTATTTCTTATCTTCATCTGCATATTTAATGGCATCTTCTTCCATTTGTTGAATTTCAGCTTCAGACAAGCCGCTATTCGCTTTAATGGTAATTTTATTTTCTTTACCAGTGGCTTTATCTTTAGCAGAAACATGCAAAATACCGTTCGCATCAATATCGAATGTCACTTCAATTTGTGGCATACCACGTGGTGCTGGTGGAATATCGCTTAGGTTGAATTGACCCAATGACTTGTTCGCAGCAGCTTTTTCACGCTCACCTTGCAACACTTGAATCGTCACCGCATTTTGGTTGTCATCAGCAGTCGAGAATGTTTGTGATGCTTTGGTTGGAATCGTTGTGTTCTTCTTAATCACTTTAGTCATCACACCACCAAGTGTTTCAATACCTAGTGATAATGGCGTCACGTCAAGTAACAACACATCTTTAACATCACCTTTTAACACGCCGCCTTGAATCGCAGCACCAACAGCTACTGCTTCATCTGGATTAACGTCTTTACGAGGCTCTTTACCAAAAATCTCTTTTACTTTCTCTTGCACTTTTGGCATACGGCTTTGACCACCAACCAAAATTACATCGGTAATGTCATCAATTGAAACGCCAGCATCTTTAATCGCTACACGGCATGGTGCCATTGTGCGTTCAATCAAATCTTCAACTAAGCTTTCTAATTTTGCACGGGTGATTTTTACCACTAAGTGTTTAGGGCCAGTTGCATCTGCAGTAATGTATGGCAAGTTCACTTCAGTTTGCGTAGCGCCTGAAAGCTCGATTTTTGCTTTTTCAGCAGCTTCTTTCAAACGTTGTTTTGCCAACAAGTCGTTACGTAGATCTAAACCGCCATTTTCTTTTTTGAACTCATCCGCTAAAAAGTCGATTAAACGGTTATCAAAGTCTTCACCACCCAAGAATGTATCACCGTTGGTTGAAAGCACTTCAAATTGATGTTCGCCATCAATACTAGAGATTTCGATGATTGAAACGTCAAATGTACCGCCACCCAAGTCATACACGGCAATTTTACGATCGCCTTCTTGTTTGTCTAAACCAAAAGCTAATGCCGCGGCAGTTGGCTCGTTGATGATACGTTTAACATCTAAACCTGCAATACGGCCTGCATCTTTAGTCGCTTGGCGTTGGCTATCGTTAAAGTAAGCTGGCACAGTAATCACTGCTTCTGTCACTTCTTCGCCTAAATAGTCTTCAGCAGTTTTCTTCATTTTGCGTAACACTTCAGCAGAAATTTGCGGAGGTGCCATTTTTACGCCACGAACTTCAACCCATGCATCGCCGTTATCAGCTTTTGCAATGGTGTACGGCATTAAACCGATATCTTTTTGTACTTCTTTTTCATCAAAACGACGACCAATTAGACGCTTAACTGCGTACAGTGTATTTTTAGGGTTAGTCACTGCTTGGCGTTTTGCTGGGGCGCCAGCCAAAATCTCACCATCTTCTTGATATGCAATAATAGAAGGCGTAGTGCGTGTACCTTCAGCATTTTCAATCACGCGAGGTTTTCCACCTTCCATTACAGCTACGCAAGAGTTTGTTGTACCTAAGTCAATACCAATAATTTTTCCCATAATTCCTATTCCTTATTTTTTACTAATTAATTTGCTGCATTACTTTGTGGTAAACAGCCGTGTTAAATTTTTACCTTAAAGCTATTGTGGTGATTGTTTTTGTTATTTCAAGGTCTGAGATTGCTAGATTTAATTAAGATTTTGATTTAATTGGAAATCTAGCTTAATTTTTCAATCAATTACTTAGCCACCATCACTAAAGCTGGACGTAGTACGCGATCATTCAGCGTGTAACCTTTTTGTAATACTGATGTTACGGTATTTGGTTCGCCACTATTTTCCAGCATGCTGATGGCTTGATGTTTGTTAGGATCAAACTTTTCACCTAAGGGGTTAATTTCAGCAATATTGAATTTATCAAATACAGAAGCTAGTTGATTGGTGGTGATTTGCACACCGTCTTTATAGCTTTGCACGTCAGCCGCCTCAATCAGTAAGGCCGCATCTAGACTATCTTTTACAGCAAGTAATTCATTTGAGAATTTTTCTAGTGCAAATTTGCGTGCTTTTTCAATATCATCCATCGCGCGGCGGCGTATATTTTCACCATCAGCTTTTACGTATAAAACTGCAGCTTGTGCTTCTTTGAGTTGAGCTTCTAGTTCACCAATACGATCATCTAATGAGCCTGCGGCGCCACTTTGTTGAAAATCTTCTTCAGATTGTGAGCTGTTGTTTTGTGAGTCTTTTGTATTTTCAGTCATGAAGTTTCCCTAATTATTGATCAGCAATGATTTAAAACAATGAACACATAATGGAGGCGTTTTGTAAAATCTCAAGTATTTTAGATGAAAATAATGAAAATTAAACGGTGAACACTTAATGGCAAAATCAGTTGCATTACAGTGCCGGTGGGGGTGGTTGGTTGCGAACCTTATAGCGGTCGTACATCCATAAATATTGGGCGGGGCATTGCTGAATGGTACGTTCAATTTCTGCGTTCAATAAAGTAGGCGTATCAATGCCACCAGCGTTAACTGCACGAATGTGGATATTATAGCCACGCCCAAAACTTAAGCGTTCGCCAAAGGCCATAAAGACTTGTGCGCCAGTCTTGTGTGCTAATTTTGAGGCAAGTGTCATGGTGTAAGCTTGATGACCAAAGAAAGGTGCCCATTCACCTTCTCCTGCTAAAGGGGCTTGATCAGGTAAAATGCCAATGGCTTCGCCACGTTTAAGTGCTTGTAATAACTGCTTCACTCCTTGTGCATTGGCCGGCGCTAAAGTGATTTGCCCACGCTCTCTTCCATCGGTAATCAACGGTAACAGCCATTTTTGGCGCGGAGGGCGGTAAAGAACTGTCATAGGGTGACGTGCGCCATAGTAAAGTGATGTGATTTCAAAGCAACCTAAATGCGGCGTCAAAAATATGACGCCTTTGCCGGATTGCAGTCCTTTTTCTACGTCACTCCAGCCAAACACTTTTTTTACCCAAGGGATGACTTGGGATTGAGGTTTAAACCAAATAGCAAAGGTTTCAAGTGCACCTTTACTATTTTCCAGAGTGCATTTAAATAACAGGCCTATGAGCCCTGTTTTGTTCGTAGTTAGATTATATTGCTTAAGATTACGTATAGCATGGTCGCGATGATCTTTATTAAATAAGAAGCTTATTAACCCAAGCACCACACCCAGCCCATGAATAATGGGCAACGGTAGAAATCGTAATAGCTTGAGGCAACTCACGACAAATGTAGTGAACACTTTTTTAATGAGAGGCTTCATTTTATTCATGAGTGAGGATATTGAAAGCTTTTAACTGCGACATCACGTCTTGTGGGGATGGTTGCACATTTATGCCGCCTAAATTCACGCATGCTTGTGTGCCAGCCATTACGCCTGTGAGCACAGGGTTTGTATCAGTATAGATAGCCACAACATGCTTGTTTAGCGCGGCTGAAAGGTGCGACAGGCCTGTATCGACGCCAATAGCCGCTTGTGATTGGCTGATGATTTCTGCAAGTGCTGCGATATTGAGTTTAGGTAAAACAACAGCATGTTGCAGTGTGTTAGCAATCAATTGCGCGCGTTGATGCTCTGCATTACTTGCCCAGGGAAGTACTAGGCTGATGCCTTGTTTCTCTAGCTGTTTACCTAAATGAATCCAGTGCTCAGTCAGCCATAACTTACTATCGCGGCTAGTACCATGCAGCGCAATGACGTATGGTTGGTTCAGATTTTCTATGGTTTTTGCTGAAGCTTGAATGCCATAATCTGGGGGGGTATTCGGAGGTTCGTATCCCAAACTTAATGCTGCAAGTGTACGATTTTTGATCACTGCGTGTTGCTGAAAAGAAATTGTATATCGGTGATCATAAAACCAACTAGACATAGACTCGCGTGCCGAATGACTGTCGTACCCACACTTATTGTCGCTATTGCTTAAATACGTGATTAAACTGCTTTTCAATAAACCTTGGGAGTCAATCACAACATCGTATTGCTGTGTTTGTAATTGCTTCTTGAAATTCGTGAACTCACGCCAAGTATTCTTTGATAAGAGTGATTTACGCCAACGCCGAATAGCTACTTTAATGACTTTATTGATATCTGGGTGCATTGCTGGGATTTCAGCAAAATTTTCTTCTACCACCCAGTCAATGTGCGCGCTTGGATATTGTTTTCTAATATCCGCAATTACCGGTAAATTGTGGACTACGTCGCCGAGTGAGGTGGTTTTAATAATGAGGATATGCATTTAGTTGAAATTGCTTTTTGCTAGTATATTTTTTAGTTTTATAAAAACGGCTTCTGGCGGAATACTTGCCATACAAGGCTGTGTCGATTGGCAGTAATCTACATTGCTAGGTGTAGCTTCACAAGCGCAGCTTTTTGCACAAATAAGCTGATCTTGGTGATAGATAGGCGCTACTTGTTTAATTGAATTCCCTACCGCAAATATCCCTAACACCTTGATGCCCAAACCTTCAGCGAAATGTAGTGGTCCAGTGTCACCGCAAATAAGTATTCTGGAAGATTTTAATGCGCATAGAAACATATTTAATCCAGCAAGCGCAGGAAGCATTTGAGCATCAGGGCGCAGTTTTTTAAGTTCGCTAAGTAAATTCCGCTCTCGTTCATTGTTACCTGCTGAGAAAGTAAGTGTTAAACCTTCCACTCTTGCCAAGTCGTGAAGCTTTGCCCAGTGTGTAATGGGCCAATCTTTTTTTGGTTGAGAGGTGGTGATATGGCAGATAATAGAGTTTCTAGGCAGTATTTTCTCTAAAGCGTCAATCTCAAAATGTTTGCATACAGTTTCTAGACGAAGCGAATCTGGTCGCTTGATGTTCCAAGCTGAAAGCAGCTCAAAATGTAAATCAAAATAGGGTGCACTTGGATTAGCCCTTTGGGCTATCTGTGTGTAGCAAATTCGTTGCATCAGTTTAGGTTTGTCTCTTTCAATAGCTCCTAACCTAATGCGCGCGCCACTCAACAAGCTTAGTAAAGCACCTCGGTCATTTCCACCAAAATCAATGGATCGATCAAATTTCTCTTTGCGTAACGCTTTGATAAAAGGCAGCGCTTGCGATAGTTTGGCCTTTCCTCGACTTCTGGGCATTGCCCATATTTTGTTAATCCATGGCAAGTTTTCTAGTAATGGTGCAATTTCGGCGGCAACTAAAACATGAAGTTCAGCGTTGGGTATTTGAGTTGTTAATGCTTTTAGCGCGGGAGTGAGAATGACGGCATCGCCTAAGTATTTAAATTGAATCGCTAAAATTTTCATTGATTTGTCATTCAGTATGTAAAGCTATTGCAACTATTTATTTAAGTAGTACAGTTTTAAGTAGCGATAATAAGTTGTTTCAGCGTTAGATATAGCTAGCATCAGACCTTCTGTACCATCTAAAAAACCAGCACGTAAGATGTAGGTTCTAATGAAAGCCCAAAAAGCGTGCCCAAGCGCACTAGCTAAGCTGCCGCGTTTACCCTTTTCTAAACTATTCTTTGCTCCTAACGTTGAATATTGATTAATTTTCGCGATGACTTCGTCTAAATCTTTATAAGTGATATGGAGTAGTGGTGAAGTTAATTTAGTTACTGTTACATCAAAAATAAGACGTTCATGCACTAAATCATTGCTAAATTCTGCACGTCCTCGCTTAAAAAGTCGCGCTACATAATCTGGCCACCAGCCAGAATGACGAATAAACTTACCACAATAACTTGAGAGCCTTGGCATGCTATAAACCACGTTATTTTCTTTTGAAATAGCATGTTGAATTTCAATGCGTAACTCGTCGCTAACGCGCTCATCAGCATCTAGTGATAGTACCCAGTCGCAAGAGGCGTAAGCTAGAGCACGGTTTTTCTGTATTCCAAAACCTTGCCAATCAGGGCTAGTGTATGCATGGCTGGTATATTCTTTAGCAATCTCTAGAGTCTTATCCATACTTCCTGAATCAAGTACTATTATTTCATCAGCCCACGCAACGGATTGAAGGCAGTCTCGTATGTCGTGCTCCTCATTTTTTGTGATGATAATGATGGATATTGAAGATTTCATTAGGCTAATTTTTTCTTGGCTTATATGCACTTAGAAGCACACCTGCTATTACGCAATAAAACTTACCTTCACCAGCGTCTAGTAATAATGAGTTAAATAATGAGCCAACAAAAATAGTAATAATAAGACCACGTAAAGCGTAACTATAGTGTTCATTGTTAAGCTGCGATCTATCTATTTTATAACTTGTTATCCAGTGAGTAGCGAAGAATGCTAATAGAAGTATTAAGCCAAAAATACCTAACTCTTGCCATGTTAAAAGAAATTCATTGTGTGGGTTGGGCACATAGGTTGAAAGTGTATTTTGTTTTTCGGCAATTAACCGATACTCATGTTCAAAGCTTCCAGTACCAGCACCCAAAACAGGATGTTGCTTAATCAGAATCAACGCGTTTTTATAAAACTCTAATCTTTCACCAGAAGATGTTGGTGCTTCATTTGGTTTGTGAGTATCGATTTCTTGTTTAATTTCAGTTAAACGGAAGTTGGGCGTGTTTGGAGCATAAACAGAAATTACGGTAGTCATTAGCAACAGTGCTATTAGCCATTTTATCGACTTCATGCCCCATGTTTCCCAGCAAAACCAGATGAATAAGACAAGCATCAAAATTTGGCCAGTTCTGCCATTGACTAAAAAAAGTATATTCAATGAGGCAAGAATGCTTAGGCTAATCCAAACCCAGCGTTTTATATTGGATCGTTGTATAACGGCAAGGTGTAACATAAGATACATAGAAAACGCCATGAAAATGTTGTGTGCGATTCTGCCTTTAAATACAAAATAGCCTTGCCCTATGTCCTTGTGGGGAAAAAGACCCATCCATTTCAAATATGAAATAAACAACACTAATAACATGCCAGTCAAAAATGCATATAGCGCGATTCGTCTATACTTTTCAATGGATAATATGCTAATAATCATTGGTATATATAACAGCTTATGATATTTCATCCACCAAGTTAAACGCGTACTCCATGGTGCGCTAGAGTAGAACATGCATAGGCCATATAAGCAAAATAGAGCAATTGACATTAGTGCAGCAGGGTGATTGCGAATGATTTGAAATTTTTCAGAATAGTTGCCTGAAACAGCCCATATTATTACAAATAGCCCCATGGAAATGCTCATGAATGCAGTTGGCAGTGCAATGCTTAAACAAGCAAATATAGCTAAATAAACTAGAATTTGCTCAGAAGTTGCTGAATAACGATTTGTCATAAATTAATTTTTGGTGTTTTTAGTAAGAGAAAAATGCTTTTTGCTAAGCTCCCATCCAAACAGGCGCTCTAGTTTCATCGCCCAGCGATGCTTTAACTCTCGTTTAGTTGGCTGATAGCTTGGATTGGGCGTAAATGATTTTTCTGCCTCATGTGCAAGCCAGTTTTTGACAATATCCGGGTGTCGTCCAGAAAAAGGGCTGAGAGCCTGCGCATCAATTTGATAGCCATTGAATAGTGGGTGGTCATGTCCCCAGTATTTGCCAACGCGCTGGTTTTTTTCATGCATGGCTGCAATACTGCGCACATGCCCGTAATGGTAAATTGGTGCGCCAATAAGTGCGGCTTTTGGGTGACGTCCTTTTCTATTTTTATCCATCACTACCCAATACAGACCATCTGGCGCCCAACTGCGAATAGTGTTTCGAATGATTCTACATTCTTGCCTATACCATGCTGGGCTTATGGCGAGCCAATCAGGGCTGCCGAAAAAGTGGAGGTAGTTAAATGCAAGCGCTTCAACTTCTGGATTGTCCAAGTGCTGCTCCATTGATGAGCGTATTTTTGGAATATCGCTTTCGTGTAAGATCTCATCTCCTTCAAGATAGAATGCCCAATCTCCAGTGCAGTTATATTGTGCAATCATTTTTTGCTGAGCGTACACGAACCCACGATCCTGCATTTTCTCATTCCAACGGGTTTGGATGATGACGATTTTTTCTGAGTTGATTGCTTTTATACGAGCTAGAGTATCGTCTTCACTGTCACCTACGGCAATTACGAATTCATCACATAAAGGTAATGCCGAGCATATGCTTTCTATAAATGGATAGCCTAGCAAGGAGCCATTCCGAATAAATGTAAATACACTAACTTTCATATTAACTGCAGCTTTCCATTGTGATGAGATGTTAACGTCGAGTATTTTTAACTCAATGAGGCGCATCAGGATGTTAGGCCGTAATTATGCCTCAGTTTAAATGCAATTGTTACGAATTCAAGATGATGGGCAATCATTAAGTTTGACGATAAGCCCTGCATTGAGGATAATTGAGTCAGTACATTAATTTTTCTGGTCATATATAAAATGAAGCAATCTCATATAGAAGTTACAGAACGCATTGTAGAAAAAAGTCGTCCAACACGAACGGCTTATCTGCATCGCGTAAATGCGATGATAAATCGTCAAAAAGGTGCGGATCGTTTAGGTTGCGCTAATGTTGCGCATGCCTTCGCGGCTATGCCAGCTAACGACAAGTTGCGTGTTGTGGTTGAAAAAGCGCCTAACATTGGTATTGTGACTGCATATAACGAAATGTTATCTGCACACCAACCGTACGTAAGCTATCCTGAAATTATTCGTGATGAAGCGCGTAAATACGGTGCGACTGCACAAGTGGCGGGTGGCGTACCTGCTATGTGTGACGGCATCACGCAAGGTGAGCCAGGCATGGAGTTGTCACTATTTAGTCGTGATACCATCGCTATGAGTACTGCAATCGCACTTTCACATGATGTATTTGATGCAGCGTTGTTGTTGGGCGTGTGCGATAAAATTGTTCCTGGTTTGTTGATTGGTGCATTACATTTTGGACATTTGCCATGCGTTTTTGTACCAGCAGGTCCTATGAGTACTGGTTTAGACAATACAGCAAAATCTAAAGTACGTGAGCAATATGCACAAGGTAAAGTAGGACGAGAAGAGTTATTGGCATCAGAATCTGCTGCTTATCACGGTGCTGGTACATGTACATTTTACGGTACCGCGAATAGTAACCAAATGCTGATGGAAGCAATGGGTTTACATGTACCGGGCGCAGCATTTGTCCATCCACATGACGGTATGCGTGAATTGCTGACTCGTGAAGCTGTTAAAATGGTGTTGGAAAATACAAAGAAAAACCAGTTCACTCCAATTGGTAAGTTAGTAGACGAACATGTGATTGTGAATGCTATGGTTGCTTTACTAGCAACGGGTGGCTCTACCAACCATTTGATTCACTGGGTAGCAATTGCACGTGCTGCGGGTATTATGATTGATTGGACTGATTTCTATCACTTGGCTAAAACAACACCGTTGTTGGCAAGTGTCTATCCAAATGGCAAGGCAGATGTGAATGAGTTCCAAGCAGCTGGCGGCCCTGCATTTGTGATTCGTGAGCTGATTGATGCTGGGTATATGTTCCCAGATGTATTCACCGTTGCTTATGGTGGCTTGCGCGACTATGGTAAATTGCCTGCTAATGAAGATGGAAAATTAGTATGGAAAGATCTAGCAAAAGAAAGCAGCGATGAAACGATTGTGCGTACAGCTGCCTTCCCATTCAGTGAGTCTGGTGGTTTACGCTTGCTTAAAGGCAATTTGGGTCGCAGTGTGATTAAAATTTCAGCAGTACCTGAAGACCGTCATATCATTGAAGCACCGGCCATTGTATTTGATGCACAAGAAGAATTGTTGGCTGCGTTTGACCGGGGCGAACTTGAAAAAGACTTTATTGCGGTCGTACGTTTTCAAGGTCCAAAAGCGAATGGCATGCCCGAGTTACATAAATTGACGCCGCCTCTTGCTGTATTACAAAATAAAGGCTTTAAAGTGGCGATTGTCACTGACGGCCGAATGAGTGGCGCGTCTGGCAAGATTCCAGCGGCAATTCATTTGACGCCAGAAGCTTCTGCGGGTGGCCCGTTAGCTAGAGTGCGCGATGGCGATATTATTCGTTTAAACGCGACCGTTGGAATGGTTAACGTGCTCGTGGATGAGGATGAATGGGCAGAGCGCGAAGTTGCAGAGCTTTCAGATACAAAACGTCATCAAAATGCGCATGATTTGGGCCGTGAGTTGTTTGGCGGAATGCGTAGAAACGTCTTATCAGCCGAAGAGGGCGCAATTACCTGGCTGTAAATTTGTAAATCAGCCGATAACGTTGCTTCTGTTGCTTACCAGACTAAACATTCTGTACGCGCTTTATGTTTACTTGTCGGGCAATTATAAAGTTTTATTAAGCACATTTTTGATGCCTTCATTCCCGACTTTTGCTTTCATAAAAAAATCAAAAGACACGGGAATTCATTTTGGATATTTAAAATATATCAATTTTTAATTAACTAGGTAGAAAAGAAACATGAATACATTAGATTTAGCTAAACAAGGTCCAGTTATTCCAGTGATTGTGATTAATAACGTTGAAGACGCTGTGCCTATGGCTGAAGCATTGCTTGAAGGTGGTATTCGCGTGCTGGAAGTCACGTTGCGCTCTTCTTGTGCGTTGCAAGCCATGGAACAAATAGCTAAACATGTACCAGATGCCATTTTGGGTTCAGGTACAGTGCGTAATTTAAAGGATGCACAAGCTTCACTTGATGTCGGTTGTAAATTTGCAGTGAGTCCTGGCTATACGACTGAGCTAGGCCAGTTTGCACGTAAAATTGGCTTATCCTTATTACCGGGCGTTTCTACTGGTTCTGAAATCATGATAGCAAACGCAGATGACTATTATTTCTTAAAACTATTCCCGGCGGTTGCTGTGGGTGGTATCAACTTGCTTAAAGGCTTTGCTGGCCCATTTGGTGATGTAAAATTCTGCCCTACAGGTGGAGTAACTGTTGAATCAGCGCCTCAATTTTTAGCCTTGCCAAACGTAGTAGTCTGTGGCGGCACATGGCTTACTCCAGCGGATGCTGTGGCGCGTAAAGATTGGGCGCATATTACAAAACTGGCTAAAGAAGCAAGTGCCATTCAAGCTGCATAAGTGTATTTAAGTTAAATTAAACTGGGCTGGGCAATTGCCTAGCCCTTTTTGTTTATAAGACTTTGTCATTCTGACTATTAGGAATATTTTTTGAAAATTGATATTACAAAATATAAAACCATCGTATTTGATTGTGATGGCGTTGTGCTTAACTCCAATGTGGTAAAGACGGAGGCATACTTTCGCACTGCAACGAATTTAGGGGCAACAGATATAGAGGCGCAAGCACTAGTGGATTATCACGTTAATCTAGGCGGTATCTCGCGATACCATAAGTTTGATTATTACATACGTGAGATTTTGCACCAGCCTGTCACAGACAAAGCTATTCAAGCACTATTAGATGAGTTCAGTAAAGAGCT
Source organism: Methylotenera versatilis 301 (assembly GCF_000093025.1). Taxonomy (GTDB): domain Bacteria; phylum Pseudomonadota; class Gammaproteobacteria; order Burkholderiales; family Methylophilaceae; genus Methylotenera; species Methylotenera versatilis. The sequence continues at coordinate 2,247,919 of NC_014207.1, read as the reverse complement.
AGAGGTTGGCTTAATGCAATGTGATCTAGCAAAAGGTATATTTGATTTGCGTACAGCTACACAGAGTGCCAATTGGATGATACTTTCAGGAGGCGATCAGCAAGAAATTCGTACGCTGTTTGCTAAGCGCAAGATTGACCATATGTTCGACGGCGGTTTATTTGGCAGCCCAGACAATAAAGATGAGGTATTGGCACGTGAAAAGTCTAGCGCTAATATTCAGTTTCCAGCCTTATTTTTAGGCGATAGTAAGTATGACTTTGAAGCCGCCGATCGCGCGGGATTAGATTTTATTTTCCTTAGTGATTGGACAGAAGTGCCAGACTGGCAAGCATTTTGCCAAGAAAATAAGCTAACAGTATTTAATAATATTGCTCAGCTAATCAGTTAAGTGATTAGCCTTAAGTTTAATTAAAACATATCGTTTTATGTTGATTTGGCTATCACTTTTTTCATGATTGTATAATAATCAGCAGTTCAATCATAAGGTTAAGTATATTTAGTATGAAATACTTCATAGTTGCATTGTTCTTAACTGCGGTAGGCTTTATTCATTTCCGTGGAAAAGTTCGCCATCCTATTCTTAAACAGTTATTTGATCATTCGGCCTTCGTCGCGCCTTTTAATTTGTTTATGTACATATTTTCCAAAGTGCCGACCACGCCGTATTTGTCTGCAAGCCATTTTCCTGAAATGCAAGCGGTGACTGATTCATGGCAGGTTATTCGCGAGGAAGCGCTCAATATGCGAGAGCAAGAGCGTATCGCTGCTTCAAAAAACAATAATGATGCAGGTTTTAATTCATTCTTTAAAACTGGCTGGAAACGGTTTTATTTAAAATGGTATGACGCGCAACATCCATCTGCAGCAATTTACTGCCCTAAAACAGTGGAAATTTTAAGCAAGATTCCAACTATTAAAGCGGCGATGTTTGCAGAATTACCACCTGGTGCAAAATTGAATCCGCACCGTGACCCATACGGTGGATCACTACGTTACCACTTAGGTTTAACTACGCCAAATCACGACGAGTGTTTCATTAACGTAGATGGTGTGCCCTATAGCTGGCGTGATGGCGAAGCCGTGATGTTTGATGAAACTTACATACACGAAGCGTATAACCGTACAGACCAAGATCGTATTATTCTGTTTTGCGATGTTGAGAGGCCAATGCGCTTCCGCTGGGCGCAGGCTGTTAACCGCTTTTTAGCCAAAAATATTGTTACTGCTGCAAGTTCACCTAATGATGATGGTGATCAAACTGGAGTAATCAATCAGCTATTTCATTATGCTTGGGTAGTCGGACAGTATCGTCGTCGTTTTAAAAATTGGAATAAAACCGTCTATAAAGTCACCAAATTTTCTTTAATCGTTTTGGTAATTTACTTAATTTGGAAAATGTAGTTTTAAAAGCCCGAAGCTGCTATGTCTATAATTGAAGCTGCAGTTTAGCTGGTTGTGGAGGCAAGATTAGTAGAAAGTTTAAATTAATCCTGAAGCAATATTAATTGTTAAAGCCACTAAAGTAGTATTAAAGAAGAAGGCTAAAACGCAGTGCACCAAGCCTGTTCTTCGCATCTTTCTATTAGTAAAACTTACGTCCGCAGTTTGACCTGAAGTGCCTATTACACAGGAAAAATAAAGGAAGTCACTATATTCAGGCATGGGTGTTCCAGGAAACTCTAACCCCCCTGAATCAGTCTGTGTTTTGGTAACATAAAAGTCATGGGCGTAATGTAATGCAAACATTACTTGAGTAAATGTCCAAGAGGATAATATAGTCAGTACAGCAAGCGTGATGTGCGCCGACCTAAGCATACCATGCATGTCTTTGACAACTGATAGTTCAGCAACAATAGCGCCTATAGTGACTATCGCTGCAAAGATTACCATGCCTAAAATCACATACCTACCATCGTCCTGAGCTATTGCTCTCATACGTATCTTTTCATGGGTAGTCCAAAACATCATTCGAATTGAGGCTATCAAATAGAGCCAAGCTCCTGCATTCCAGCCGATGATTGCTCTGGTTACAGGGTGTAATGCTAAAGATTTTGGCAAAAAAATTGCGATGAGAATTCCAGCTAGAATCGAACTGAATAGTCTTGGTCTAGACAGAATTATGCGAAATAATTTAGGCAGTTTTGATAGTCTTGAGTTGTTATTCATTTTTTCGCTAGTAAATTAAATTCCAAACCAAGCGCATATGCCGAAACCGAATCCAACTAAAGCACATGTCATACTGGCATATTGTAACCATCTTCTGCGTGTTAGTAATGTTATAGCTGCAAGTGAGATGGCAATCTGTAATGCAGTCGTTCCTGTGGCCCAGCGATGATGAAGATGCATAGAATGCTCAGAGTTTTCATCGGCTTTATGACTCAGTTTTTCGAACTCTTCAGCTTTCTTTTTGATGTCTGATTTTTCCGTCGCATAATGCAAAGCATCATTTTTACTATCAACTTGGTCTTTGCCTGTGGTTAATTTCGCGGCAAGTTCGGACAAGCTTTGTTTATTGTTTTTCGCTTGATAAAAATTCCATTGATCTGATGCATTGGTTTTCTGGATAGAAGCTTCATTCTTAAAAATTATTGCCTCTCCAAGTGTGACACTGGCTTCATAAGATAAAATCGCGCCTATAGTCGCCATTACCGCTGTCATCACAGCAAGTCTACCGTTAAAGCCACTGCTTTCTTCATTGGCTTCTAAAACCTCTTCGTGGGGACCTTTTACCTCAAACTCTTCGCTCATTTTGACCTCTGTTCTGATTAATACGGTTAAGCTAAATTAGTATTAACCTTAATTTCATATATAAATAATGTGAAGGCGTTAAAGCATTATGTCCAATCATCATTCCCTGAGTTATCATCCCAAGACGAATTGTCTGCGATACCAAAATCATTACCACCCATATCATTCTGATTTAGGACCTCATCGTTTGCTTGAGCTGTATTGATAAAACCACTATTATTATGATCACCATCAGTAAAATGATGCATCAATGCTTCACCAGCCACCATCCCTGCACCTACCGCAGCACCCGTTGCTAACCCCGTCATGATAGTTGACCCTAGTCCTCCGCTACTTTGCGTTGCCAAAGGTGTTAGCCCTGCGTTTACATATGGTTGTTGGTGAGCATTATTTGGGTTGTCGTTCGCAGGCATAAGGGTCGGATTGCGACTAGACATCCATTTCGCAGCTAAGTAAATAAATGAAATTAAACATACCATCAATAAAATCATTCCCCATGGCGTTCCGTTATTATTTGCTTGTTGATTATTGTGGTTAGTCCCTGATGGGTTGACCGAGTGCGTTTGGGCAATTTGAGCTTTTAATTTTTCTAATGCCTGAGGCTTTGTAAAAGATAAACTAGGCTGCAAACGCTCTGCAATATCTAACTCATCTTGGGCACCTGTATAGCGTCCTTGTTTTGCTAACAACTCAGCCTCAACATAATGTGCTTTAGCGCTATTAGGGTGGTCATGTAGCACTTTATCCATCATGGACTGTGCTTCATTGAATTTGCCTGCCTCTGCTGCGAGATAAACCTGATGCATGGAAGCGTCCTCAGCACTGAACGCTGGAGCTGTAAATGAGATTGGTATAAGTAATGCGGCTAATTGTATTAGTGACTTTACTTTCATGAGTAATCCTTATGCAGATATTTAAAGTAGTATATCCGCATATTAAGATTGCTTCCTTACAAGAGGCTGACACTGAATAAATGTATCTTAATGTTAAAGTTAATTAATTTTTCTTTGAGCCAGTTTGATTTTTACACGTGATGTAAATCAATTTTGGATATGATGGATGATTTGTTGCGGGGATATGTTTTTTAGACAGTTCAAATGACCGAGTGGGCATACACGTTTAAAACAAGGGCTGCATTCCAGCCCTAAATACTCAACTACTGCTTTGTTATTCATTGGTGGCGTGTGATGAGGGTTAGATGAACCGTATATCGCGACCAATTTTTTATCTAATGCAGCAGCAACGTGCATGAGCCCAGAGTCATTACTGATGACGTTGTCGCAAAGCGACATTAAATCTATCGCTTCACTTAAATTAGTTTTGCCGCCTAAATTTACGCATCGATTGTTGGTTAGAGTATTGATGGCAGTGGTGACAGGGATGTCTTTTTCAGAGCCAAATAGCCAGACCTGCCAGCCCTTACTTAATGCTTCACCTGCAACTTCAGCATAGTATTCCGCAGGCCAGCGTTTTGCTTCTCCATATTCTGCACCTGGGCATAGCCCTAATATTGTACTGTTTGGCGATGGAATGCCTAGTTTCTGTAAAGTAGCCAGTGCATTGTCTTTATTGGCTATGAGCGATGGATTGGGGATGTTGTCAGGTAGTGAGGCTCTCTTGTTCAAACCCAAAGTAACAAACCTATCCACGGTACGCGGTAGCTTGATTTTATCCAGTTTACGCACATCATTGACCAAACCGTAACGCAACTCACCTAAAAAGCTGGTGCGTTGCGGAATATTTGCGGCAAAGGGCAAGATGGCAGATTTAAGGGAGTTGGTCAGAATGATTGCTTGGGTATAGGCTTCATTGCGCAGACTTTTACCAAATTTAATACGTTCAAACAGCGCAAACTCACCGTGTTTGAAGGGCAGGGCGATGCCTTTATTCACCTCTGGCATGCGCTCTATGAGAGGTAATGTCCATGCTGGTGCGGCAACGTCAATAATGCAGTTAGGGTCTTTTAATTTAAGCGTTTTGAACAGGCTTTGCGCAAGCACCATATCGCCGACCCATGATGGGCCAAGTACCAATATTTTGGATTGAGTTGATTGCAACTTCGCCACTACGCACCTAGTTTTTTGATGATGTTGCTAGTGCTGCGGCCTTGCACCAATGGAATCAATTTGACACTACCGCCCCACGATTTAACCTCAGTGCCGCCTACTACTTGGTCTTCTGTGTAATCATCACCTTTCACAATGACATCTGGACGTATGGCGTCTATTAGTTGTAATGGCGTGTCTTCGTCAAATAAAATAACCGCGTCTACCGAGGCCAATGCGGCTAATACACGAGCTCTATCGCCTTCATGTACTACTGGGCGTGTTGGGCCTTTCAGGGCGCTTACAGAGCGATCGGTATTTAACCCTAGAATTAATTTATCACCAGTTTTCTTGGCCGCTTCTAAATAGGTCACATGTCCTGCATGTAGTAAATCAAAACAACCATTGGTAAAGACTATTTTTTGTTGATTAGCTTTCCAGCGACTTACTAGTTCAGCCAGTTGAGCATTATCACAAATTTTATCAGCTTGCGATTGACCGTCTTCGCTCACTAATGCTTTTAGTAGTTCGGCTTTTGAAACGGGCACAGTGCCGACTTTGCCGACTACAATACCTGCGGCAATATTCGCAAGTTGTAAGGCATCGTGTGGATTTAAGCCATGCGCTAAACCTGCAGCCAGTGTGGCAATTACCGTGTCACCAGCACCTGAAACATCGAATACTTTTTTTGCAGTAGCTGGAATATGTTGTATCTGTTTATCGTCAATAAGCGAAATACCTTCTTCGCCACGAGTGACGGCAAGAAAGTCTAAGTTCAGCTGATTTTTCAACTGTTCGGCGGCATGCAGTAATGCTTCTGTTTCATTGATGTCGACGCCACAGGCCTCGGCAGTTTCTTTTTTGTTGGGGGTGAGCGTGCTGGCGCCCTTATATTTGCCGTAATCACGGCCTTTAGGGTCGGCAATGACAGGTATGTTCAGCTGTTTGCAATACTCAATGATGGCTTTACAGGTGTTGTCACTTAACACGCCTTTAGCATAATCAGACAAAATGACCATGGCAGGTTTATTGTTTAGGGCTTGAGTTACATTGCTGAGTAGCTGCTGGTTTTCTTCAACAGTAAAAGCTGCAGCGCTTTCATCATCAATACGCACAATTTGTTGATTGCCGCTCATCACTCTAGTTTTCGAGACGGTTGGACGTAACTTAGAAGTCATAATGTTCGCGACTCCTATGCCAGAGTCCGCAATTATTTGCGTTAGAATTTTGCCTGTCACATCGTCACCGATACAGCCGATGATTTCGGTGTTTAGCCCTAAGCCAGATAAGTTTGCGGCTACGTTGGCTGCGCCGCCAGCTCTATCTTCTGATTGTTTAAGCAGCACGACAGGTACAGGCGCCTCAGGTGAAATGCGATTCACATTGCCTATTAGGTAACGATCTAACATCACATCGCCGATGACTAATATGGATTTTTTGCTGCCTGTGAATTGACGTACAGTGTCGATTAATTGCGAATTCATATAGGTCATTTACTTTAACTTAGCAATAAGCATCATCATGCATTAAATAGTTTTGTACGTAATCTTGTACACCTTCTTCTAAGCTGCAGAACGGCTGCGTATAACCTGCTGCGCGTAGTTTAGCTGCGGTAGCTTCGGTAAAGTATTGGTATTTACCTTGTAGATCTTCAGGCATATCAATGTAGGTAATGTTGGGCGATTTACCCATGCTGGACATCACGCTAGTGGCTAAATCTTTAAATGCGCGCGCTTTGCCAGTACCAATGTTATAGATGCCATTAGTGCAGGCTTTGCCACTTAAGGCTGCGGTTAGAAAGTGCACAACGGCTGCTGCTGCATCTTTCACATACACAAAATCGCGTAATTGCATGCCATCTGAATAACCTTCTTTATGGCTTTTGAAAAGCTTGACGGTGCCAGTTTCTTTAAATTGGTTAAAACTGTGAAATGCCACGCTTGCCATACGTTCTTTATGATATTCGTTTGGGCCGTAAACATTAAAGAATTTGAAGCCTGCCCATGCTGATGGCACTGCCAATCCCTTGTTTACCTGTTGCAAAGCCCATTGGTCGAAAAAATGTTTTGAGTAACCATAGCCATTCAGTGGGCGAAGATTTTCAATGGAAACGTCATCATAACCATGCTCGCCATCGCCATAAGTGGCGGCTGAACTTGCGTAGAAGAAAGCAGCGTTATTGTTGGCGCACCACGTCCACAGGTTTTGTGAGTAATGAATATTGGCTTCAACGAGCTTGTTAAAGTCGCGCTCGGTTGTTGCGCTGATAGCACCCATGTGGATGATTGCTTCAATATCCTGACGGCCTTCCAACCATGGCATCAGTTGGTCTTTATCCAAATATTGCACATATTGCCGTTTAACCAAATTCTGCCATTGGTTTTCATGCGTGATGAGGTCAACAATCACCATGTCGTCACGTTGAAGTTTTGTATTCAGATGCCAAGCGATGATAGAGCCTATCATCCCTGCGCCGCCAGTAATTACTATCATAAAGTGTGTGAAGTCTGCTTAAAGCAAAAGTATAGCGCTTATTGCTTAGCACCCAAAGCTTGAGCACGTAATTTAGTCATTTCATTGCCTTTATTAACTAAATCGTAATCCCACTCAATTGAAACCCAACCTTGCAGATTTTCTAGCGCAATTGCTGTCATGGCGTGTATCCAAGCTTCATTTTCATTTAATGCTGGTATGTAGTGGTACTCACCACCGCCATTACTTTGGAAGATGTGTTTACCTTCCATGGCAATTTCCTCTAAGGTTTCTAGGCAGTCACTACTAAAACCTGGGCAGATAACATCAATACGTTTGGTTTTAGCTTTGCCTAAATCCTCGAGAGTGCTAGCAAGGTAAGGCTTTAACCATTCTTGCTTACCAAAGCGCGATTGAAACGCGATTAAATATTCGTCTTTGCTTAGCTCTAAAGCTTCAGCCAATAGACGACCAGTTTTGTGGCATTGGCAATGATAGGGGTCGCCACTGGTTAAATGTACTTTTGGCACGCCGTGAAAGCTCATCACTAACTTACTTGGCTTACCGTTGATTCTCCAATGTTCGCGCACGCTAGAGGCCAACGCGGCAATATAAGCAGGGTGGTCATTGTAATTCCGTATGCTACGAATGGCTGGCTGGTTGCGTGTTTTGAGCAATACGCGAAACACGGCGTCCATGGCTGATGCTGTGCTGCTAGCCGCATATTGCGGATACAGCGGAAACACTAAAACACGGTCGCAGTGCTGAGCTTTTAACTTATCAATGGCAGATTGCATGCTTGGGTTGCCATAGCTCATCCCCAACTCAACAGCAAAGGGTGACTTGATTTTCTGACCTAAGAATCCACGTAATAAAGTAGCTTGTTTCTGCGCGTGAACCAATAAAGGCGAACCTTCTTTCAGCCATATTTGCGCGTATTTTTCTGCCGATTTTTTTGGTCGAATAGCTAAGATAATACAATTTAAAATAAACCACCAAAGGGCGCGAGGGATTTCTACTACGCGAGTATCGCTTAAAAATTGACGCAAATAGGGACGTAAAGCTTGGGCTGTTGGCGCATCTGGCGTACCTAAATTAGCCAATAAAATACCAACTTTAAGTTGGTCGCCGTGTTCGTACTTTGGTTCTGGGTTGTAGTAAGCCATGTATGGTTTCTAAGTATTTTTTCTATTTAATTATTCGATAATGCATTTGATAATAGTTTCGCAGTGACATCCACAATCGGTATCACGCGTTCATAAGCCATACGTGTTGGACCAATGACGCCTAGCGTGCCGACTACCTGACCATCAGCTTCATACGGGGCGGTAATCATGCTGCATTCGTCTAAAGGTAAGTACCCACTTTCGCCGCCGATGAATATTTGTATGCCTTCAGCACGTTGGCTATTATCAAGCAATTGCATCAGCGAAGTGCGGCGCTCAAATATTTCAAATAACTTACGCAAGCTGCTTACGTTGGTGGAGAGTTCATCAACTTGAAGCAAATTACGCTCTCCGGCAATCACAACGCCATCTTTATTGCTATCCACAGCTTTGCTACTAGCTTCCAGCGCGGCTGCCATCAGGCGATTCATATCCGATTGCATTTGTTGGAGCTCAATATGCAGTTTTTGTTGCACCTCTTCAAAGGTTTGACCTGAAAAATTTGCATTAAAGTAATTGCTGGCTTGCGTCAGCTCACTTTGCGAATATTTCTTTTCTGCCATCAGTATGCGATTTTGCACATTGCCATCGCTAGTAACGATGATGACTAAAATTCGAGTTTCAGATAAAGGTAAAAATTCCAAATGCTTAAAAGCCACACGCTTGCGCTTAGGAATCATCACCAAACCTGCAAATTGCGTTAGCTGTGAAAGCATATCTGCCGCGCTGGCAATCAATTCGGTGGGGTTGGGTGAAGACAAACCGCTTTTGAGTTGCTGTATTGCTTGCGTTTCTAGCGGTTGCACTGTCAGCAGTGAATCGACAAATAGGCGATAACCTTTTTGTGTCGGAATGCGGCCTGCCGAAGTGTGCGGACTGGCGATAAAGCCAAGTTGCTCCAAGTCACTCATTACATTGCGTATAGTTGCCGCACTCACATCTAAGCCAGAATGCTGCAATAGCGTGCGCGAACCGATAGGTTGACCATCACTAATGTAATGTTCAACCAAGGTTTTTAATAATATCTGCGCGCGTTTGTCCATGGCTATATATTTTGCCCGATTTATGGCATTCGTCATACTGATAACTAGCTAATTTGTTCACATAATACGCTTTTACCATAATCTTTAGCTTTAACTATATCTTTAGCTTTCACTTGGCGCAAAAAGGCATCTGTGATTTAATTTCGCCATGAATCAAACATTTAAGTCTATCGCCATCATTGGCAAATACATGAACCAATCGGCTCTACAATTGATGCAGAGTGATTTGACAGATTTGGTGCATCATTTAGCTGTAAAAGATCTCGATATATGGATAGAAAATAACACAGCTCAATATGTTGACCTGACCGGCTTTAAAACGGAATCATTAGAAAAAATAGGTAGTAAAGTTGACTTGGTGATAGTGATGGGCGGTGATGGCACCATGCTCAGCGTGGCGCGCAGCCTGATAGATCATAATGTGCCACTAGTCGGCATTAACCGCGGACGATTTGGTTTTTTAACCGATTTACGTGCCGAGGACATGCTTGAGCAATTAGATAAAATTTTATCCGGTGATTTTATTGAAGAGCCACGCGTGATGCTAACAGCACAGGTGATGCGTGATGGAAAATTAGTCCATGACAATTTTGCATTGAATGACGTGGTGATTAAAAGTGCTTTGCGATTGATTGAGTTGGAAGTGACTATCGACCACAAATTCGTGCATAAACAACGTGCCGATGGCTTGATTATAAGCACGCCTACGGGCACTACCGCTTATGCGCTCTCAGCGGGCGGTCAGATCCTACATCCTAATTTACAAGCGATTTCATTAGTGCCAATTTGTCCGCATACGCTGAGTAATCGACCAATTGCCGTACATAGTGATAGCTTAATTGAAATTACCTTGATGCAGTTTGACGAGGCGCACCTGAGCTTTGATGGTCAATTTCAGGTGACGTTAGAAGTCGGCGATAAAATTACTGTCAATCGTGCAGAGCAGACGGTTTCTTTATTGCATCCAAGCGATTATTGTTATTTTGATATGCTGCGCAACAAACTGAACTGGGGCTAAATTTAGTTATGCTACAAAGCCTCTCTGTTCGTGATTTTGTTATCGTCAATCAACTTGATTTAGACTTCGAAACTGGTTTTACCGTGCTGACCGGTGAAACTGGTGCTGGTAAGTCTATTTTAATTGATGCCTTATCGTTAGCATTAGGCGCGCGCGCAGAAGGTGGCGTCACCCGCGCGGGATGTGATAAAGCTGAAATTAGCGCCATTTTTGCTATTACGAATAACCTAGAAGCGAAGCAATGGTTAGTCGATGCGGAAATGGAAAATGAAGCAAACGAACTGATTTTACGCCGAGTGATGTACGCTGATGGTCGTTCGCGTGCTTTTATCAATGGCGCAACAGTGACGGTTGCTCAACTCAAAGAGTTAGGTGAATTGCTGGTGGATATCTACAGCCAGAATGCGCATCACTCTCTACTAAAACTTGCCACGCAGCGCAATGTGTTAGATAACTTCGGCGGCTTGTCCGGCTTGGCATTACAAGTCTCGGCGCAATATAAAGTATGGCATGCACTTAATCAGCAACGTTTAGAAGTTGAAAAAAATGCTAGCGCATATGCTGACGAACTAGCAGATTTACGCGACAACACGCGTGAGTTAGCGCAAGTTTCATTAAGCCCTGTCGAATGGGAAGAATTGCAGCAAGAGCATTTGCGTTTATCAAATGGCGCTGGCTTGATTACCGGTGGTGAGGAGTGCCGTGAGTTGTTAAGTGAGGGTGAATTATCCGCCATGCGCTTGCTGTCTCAGGTTCAACATAAGTTGCAAAGCCTGTGTGAATATGACACTGCAATGGCTGAGGCCGCTGAAACGCTTGATTCAGCCATTATTCAACTTGAAGAAACCTCGCGCTTTTTAAATCGCTATCTTCAACGTGCCGAACTAGATCCAGCAGGGCTTGCGAAGTTGGATTCCAGAATCCAAAACATACATAACACTGCTCGCAAAAACCGCGTTAAACCAGAAGAGTTAGCAGAGTTGCTTCTTAACTCACAAGCGCGCATGGCGGAATTAGAACTGTTTGCAAATGATGGCGAGCTTGCCAAGCAGGAAACTCAAGCTTTGGCTACTTACATGCAGTTAGCGAAACAACTGAGTGATGGTCGAAAAGCTGCGGCAGCAAAACTAGGTGCACAAATCAGCACAGAAATGCAGCGCTTGTCTTTAAGCGGCGGTAAGTTTGAAGTGGCGCTTACAGAGCAAGCGCCAACAATCAATGGACTTGAGCAGGTTGAGTTTTTGGTTGCAGGTCACGCAGGAGTGGTTGCCAGACCGCTTGCTAAAGTAGCCTCTGGAGGAGAACTTTCGCGTATTAGTTTAGCCATTCGTGTCGTTACCGCGCAAAAAGAAAGTATTCCAACCATGATATTCGACGAGGTAGATGTTGGTATCGGTGGCGGTGTCGCTGAGGTTGTGGGGCAGCTTTTGAAGCAATTAGGTGAGCAGCAAGACAGTAAAAACTTAACTGAACGCCAAGTGCTTGTGATTACCCATTTGCCGCAGGTCGCAGCATTAGGTACGCATCATCTACGCGTGAGCAAGTCGTTGGTGAATGCGCAAACGCTCAGTACAATTGCCGTGTTAGATGATGAAGCGCGCGTAGAGGAAATTGCACGGATGTTGGGTGGTATTGAGATTACTGAAACCACACGCCAACATGCAAAAGAGATGTTGGCGCGTTAAATATTATTTATCGCAAGGCTGTTTTTCGCAAATGCCGTAAATGGTGAGTGAGTGATCTTGCATTTTAAAACCAAATTTCGCGGCAGCAGCTTCTTGCCTTTTTTCGATTTCTGCATCATAGAACTCTTCTACACGACCACATTTCATACATACGATATGGTCGTGATGTCCGCCCTGATTCAGCTCAAAAACGGCTTTGCCGCTTTCAAAATGGTGGCGTACAAGCAAGCCAGCTTGCTCAAATTGAGTAAGTACTCGATAAACCGTCGCTAAGCCAACATCTTCACCTGAGTTGAGCATCACTTTATAAATATCTTCGGCCGACAAATGGCGTTCTTTACTATTTTCAAACAGGCTTAATACTTTTAGTCTAGGTAATGTAGCCTTCAGGCCTGCGTTTTTTAAGTCTTTTTGATCTTGCATCGTTGTTTACTCACATTTAATAATGACAGTGTTTTTTGGTTCGCTATCTACGTGTTATATTAACGCTAATTCAAACTAAAGTCATAATATGCGTATTTTTTCTACTTTGCGGTACACAGTTATTTTATTAGCAGTTCTCTGCGCGTCATGCGGCACGGCATTGCCAACAATAAAACCTTACAAGCTGGATGTGCAACAAGGCAATGTAGTGACTTCTAAAATGTTGTTGCAATTGCGACCTGGTATGACCAAATCGCAAGTGCGTTTTATTATGGGTACGCCCTTAATTCAAGATAGCTTTCACGGTAATCGCTGGGATTATGTTTACCAAATGCGCGAAAAAGGCAAAATTACCGAGCAGCGTCGCGTGATTTTAGATTTTGAAGGTGACTCGTTAAAAGCGGTGCGTGGTGATGTGATTCCAAAAGGAAGTGAACCAAAAACCGATGAAGGATCTACAAATAGTGGTACGCGCGTCATAAACCCAACTGAAAAACCTGAAGAAAAAGGCGTGCTCAATAAGTTGAAGTTTTGGCAAAAAGACGAAGCAACACTAGCTAAAGAAGCCGCGGCTGCTAAAGCAAAGGCCGAAGCTGAAGAGGCTGCCAAAAGTGCAGCAGAGCAGGCTAAAGATGAGCTAGCTAGAAAATCTGCAACACCTATAGAAGAGCCGAAATCAGATGAGCCGCAGTCGATGATGGCTGTGCCGCTGGAGGCATTGCCAATGAATGTACCTACTGCAGCATCTACACCTGTGGAAGCGCCTGCTGCTGTAGCTGAAGTGCCGCCAGTTGTTGAGCCTGTAAAAGAGGTTGTACCTGTGCAATCTAGCCCAGTGGTTGAAATGAAAGCTGTACCCGAAAAAAAAGCTGTTGTTACGCAAACTAAAGCTGAGCCAGTTAAAACTGTAACTGAGCCAGTTAAGTCATATGAATCAGCTGCAGGTATGAAGTTTGATAGAGGTATGAAATTGACTGAAGATGCTGAACTAGAAGCCGCTCCTGCGCCAGCGGCGCCACGTGCAGGTAATAAATCTGTACCTAAGCCAAAAGATTTACCTCCAGAAGGTGAGCCAAGTTTTTTTGACAGAATGCTAGAAAAAATTGGTTTCTAATTTTTCAGGGCAGACTAACTCGCAAAGCGGTGTTAGGTAATGACGAGAACATTTGTTTTTTTAAATATTATAGATTTATTAGGTAGTTAGAATCATGGCAAATCCCTTAAAAGTAGTCATCGCAGGCTGTTCTGGTCGCATGGGTCACGCTCTTCTTGAATGCGTTTTTGCTGATACGGACTTAGTGTTGCATGGGGCTCTTGATCGTTCAGGCAATCCTCAACTTGGCCGCGATGCGGGCGAACAACAAGGTAAGATTACAGGCGTTAAAGTCACCGATAGTATAGATGAAGCCTTGATAAATGCGGATATTTTGGTCGATTTTACCCGTCCAGAAGCTAGCTTGATGTATTTAGCTGCCTGCCAAAAACACAATGTCAAAATGATTATCGGCACGACAGGGTTTTCAGCAGAACAAAAGTTGCTGATTGAGGCGGCTTCTAAAAATATAGCCATTGTTTTTGCGCCAAACACTAGTGTTGGCGTGTCTTTATTGATTAACTTAGTTCAGTCTGCTGCTAAAGTGTTGAATGAAGGTTTCGATATCGAAATTATTGAGGCGCATCATCGCTTCAAGGTGGATGCTCCATCTGGTACAGCTTTGCGTTTGGGTGAAGCTGCAGCAAGCGCGCTGGGTCGCAACTTAGAAGAGTGCGCCGTTTATGGCCGTGAAGGCGTAACGGGCGAGCGCGATCCTAGCACCATTGGTTTTGCTACGGTACGTGGTGGCGATGTGGTGGGAGATCACACGGTGCTATTCGCAGGCTTAGGTGAACGCGTAGAGTTGACGCACAAAGCCAGTAGCCGCGCTACATTTGCATCTGGCGCTTTACGCGCTGCAAAATTTCTAATTGGCAAGCAAACTGGACTTTTTGATATGCAGGATGTTTTAGGGTTGAGATAGTCACGCTTAGCTAATCTTGGAACCCTAAAACACTACTTTTGTAGTAACTCCAGCCACACATCTTGATTCCAAATCAAGAGTCTATTCAGAATTCAGAAACGAAACTTTCATGATTAAGTTCGGCGGATTAAAATCCTTTTTATCTAGCTCTAGATTTTTCTATATTCTTTTATTTACGATTACCTCGGCTGCAGGTGTGTTGTTTGTCATACATACCAAGCAAGCGCAAGACGAGGAGATGCGTAATAACTTAATCACTTACGCTAGAACTATCGAGAAATCTATCGACTGGCAGCCTTTTGCAAAGACCTTAAATACTGATCCAGATCTAATTAAGGTAAAAGATTTAGTTGAACTAAATTCAAAGCTGAACAGCGCATGTAGAGTGAATGTGGATTGTCACTTTATCTATCTACTGTATTTAGATAAAACTCAAAGTAAAAAACAGGTTAGATTTTTACTTGATGCCAGCCCACAGCCACCCTCTGAAATATCTAAGTTGGCTGAAATATTTACAGAAGCGAGTGACGAGCTAAAGCGCGTGATGAAAATAAGAGTACCTATTGTCGAGGGTCCTGTCACAGACCACTGGGGAACATGGATCAGTGCGCGCGTACCTGTGAGTGTTACGGTTAAAACGCCAAATTTTGTGATGTTGAACGTCGATGTAGCTGCAAAAGGATGGAATCAGCGCTTGCTGAGTAAAACCTTATTCCCGGCCTTGCTAACTTTATTCTTTTTGTTGATATTAACTGGGCTGATTCTTAGAAACGAGTATGTTGAGAACTTGCTCAAGCAACTGTTTGAATCAACTACTGTGCTTTCAGAGCTAGCCTACTATGATGCACTGACAGGCCTACCAAATCGTAGGCTGCTAGATGACCGAGCCGCGCAAGCATTTAAAGCTGCTAAGCGTTCAAAGCATATGGTAGCTATTATGTTCTTGGATTTGGATTATTTTAAAGCCGTTAATGATGATTATGGGCATGAGGTAGGGGATCAATTATTGGTGAGTGTGGCGGGGCGCTTGAAAGAATTACTCCGCACAGATGATACAGTTGCTAGGATAGGTGGCGATGAGTTTGTGATTCTATTGCCAAAAGTGGACGACGAGCAGCAAGCGACGGTAGCCGCAGAAAAAATCATTAAAGCCCTGACTAAACCTTTTGAAGTTGAAGGTAAAATGCTGGAAATTGGCGGTAGCTTAGGCGTGGCGATTTATTCAAAGTCTGGCGCTACCCCAGCAAATTTATTGAAGTGTGCTGATGAAGCGATGTACTCAGCTAAGCGCCTTGGCCGCAATATGTTTGTTGTTTATGCCGACGATATATTAACGTCGAGCGAAATCTAATCCAACTGTCATGCTCATTATAGATTTATACCAGTAACAATAAATGCTCACGCTCCCACGAGCTAATCACGCGGTTGTAAGTGCCATATTCCAACTCTTTAACCGCGCAGAACGCATCAACAAATTTTGTGCCAAAAAGCTCATGCATAGGCTCACAGTTACGCAGCAATTCAATCGCATCTTCTAAATGATGTGGCAGGTCATCCGCCATGTTCCATGCACTAGTTGTTAGCGCTTCAGTTGGCTGCAGCGCTTCAACTATTCCTTGGTAACCACAAGCTAGTGTGGCGGCAATCGCTAAATAGGGGTTCACATCTACGCCTGGTACACGGTTTTCAACGCGCCTTGAGTTTGCGTCAGAGTTAGGTACACGTATACCACAAGTACGGTTGTCATAACCCCAACGCACATTGGTAGGGGCCGACATGAATGGCGCTAGTCTGCGATATGAGTTTACATAAGGTGCAAACATAGGCATCACTTGTGGAACATATTTTTGTAAACCCGCGATATAGTGGAAAAACTCAGGGCTAGCGCTGCCATCGGCTTTGCTAAATATATTGTTGCCGTCAGCATCAATGACGCTTTGGTGTATATGCATCGCGCTGCCTGGCTCGGCTTCCATTGGTTTTGCCATAAATGTGGCAAATATGCCGTGACGCAAAGCCGTTTCGCGCACTGTGCGTTTGAATAAAAACACGCGATCAGCTAATTCTAACGGGTCACCATGGGTGAAATTGATCTCCATTTGCCCTGCACCAGCTTCGTGAATCAAAGTCTCGACGCCTAATCTGTGCACGTCGCAGAATTTAGAAAGCTCCATGAAAAATGGGTCAAAATCATTTACCGCATCAATTGAATAACTCTGTCTGCCAGCTTCCGGCTTGCCTGTGCGACCAATAGGCGGTTGTAGAGGTTCATGAGGGTTTTGTTGGCGAGCTACAAGAAAAAACTCCATTTCCGGCGCCACCACTGGACGCCAGCCACGCTTAGTATAAAGATCAATCACACGGCGTAGCACGGCGCGCGGCGAAAGTGCTACTGGTGTGCCATCCCATTCCAAACAGTCGTGAATAATCACGGCCACAGGCTCTGCAGCCCAAGGCACAACTCTAAAGGTTGAAATGTCTGGCTTGCAGATCATATCGGGGTCGGTATCGCCCACATAAGGCCCGTTATCAGGTTGCTGACCATTCACAGTATTCAACAACACGCTTTTAGGTAAACGCATTTCGCCAGCACTTAAAAATAAATCTTTAGGCAGGATTTTGCCGCGTGCTATGCCTGTCATATCGGGTATCACGCACTCAATTTCGTGGATGTGGTTTTCAGTGATAAGTTGGGAAATCGATTTGTTCATAGCTAACCTTTAACGTATTTTATTTACTTCTACTTTAAAATTCTAAGCGGCTTTTTACAATCAAGTTACAATCAAAAGTTGAAAAGCAGGCCGCTTGTCGGTATAATTCGTTAATTCTGAAACGGGAAGAGTATAAAGCTCCTCCCGTTTTGCGTATCTGCCATTTGTTCATAATGAATACTATGATGAACTTAGCACTAAAAAATTAATTAATGTTTTAATCCAAGGAGTTACCGTGTCACAAAACCTGCCCGCCATACTAGTACTTGCAGATGGAACTGTGTTTCGTGGAACATCAATCGGTGCTTCTGGCCAAACAGTAGGTGAAGTTGTATTCAACACCTCAATGACTGGCTACCAAGAGATTCTCACAGATCCATCTTACACCAAACAAATCGTAACACTTACTTATCCGCATATCGGTAATTATGGTGTGAATCTTGAAGACGTAGAGTCTGGTCAAGTATATGCAAGCGGTTTGATTATTCGCGACTTGCCACTCACGTATAGTAACTTTAGAAATACGCAGTCACTTTCAGAGTATTTAAGTGCTAACAATGTCGTGGCGATTGCCGATATTGATACTCGCAAGTTGACTAGAATATTGCGCGAAAAAGGTGCGCAAACGGGTGCAGTAATAGCTGGCGAGGCAGATGAAGCAAAAGCGATTGCATTGGCGCAAGCTGCGATTTCAGGTTTCCCGGGCTTGTCTGGTATGGATTTAGCTAAAGTGGTGAGTTGCGATAAGCCTTATGAGTTTACCGAAGGCGAATGGAAGCTAGGTAAAGGTTTTACTTATGCGGCTACTCCAAAATTCCACGTAGTAGCTTACGACTACGGTGTTAAACGCAATATTTTACGTATGCTAGTTTCTCGTGGCTGTAAAGTGACGGTGCTACCTGCGCAAACTTCAGCAGCGGAAGCCTTGGCATATAAGCCAGATGGTGTGTTTCTTTCAAATGGCCCAGGTGATCCAGCGCCATGTGATTATGCTATTTCTGCAATTAAAACCATCGTCGACACTGGTGTTCCAACATTTGGTATTTGTTTAGGTCATCAGTTGTTGGCGTTGGCGAGCAATGCTAAAACGCACAAAATGAAATTTGGTCACCACGGTGCAAACCATCCTGTGCAAGATGTTGAATCTAAGCGTGTGTACATTACCAGCCAAAACCATGGTTTTGCGGTAGATGCAACCAACTTACCTGCTAATATCAAAACCACGCATGTTTCATTGTTTGACGGTAGCTTGCAGGGCATTGCGCGTACAGACAAACCTGCATTTAGCTTTCAAGGTCACCCAGAAGCAAGCCCAGGTCCAACCGAGATGAGCTACTTGTTTGATAAATTTGTGCAGTCTATGGAAGCGCAAAAGCAAGGTGCAAGAAAGTAAAAGCTTTAAATGGAGTTTATTGAGCTAAGCAAGTGGTTGAGTGTTTGGTTTGGTAAACTGCCAAAAGATTGGCAGCTTTGGCTAACACAGTACTATTGGTGGATTGTTGGATTATTTTTATTCATTGTAATTTATAAAGTTGCGCGACAAGAGTCGGTGGCGCAGAGTGGCAAGGTTGAAGTGAAGTGGTACAGCCCAATGCAGTGGCTAGATCGCTTCCAGCAGATTAAAGCAGAAAATCGGGAAAAACTGCCTGAGAGTACGCGGTCAATTGTAGATAAGATTTATCACGTGATTGAGTTGGGACATGTGGTTGCTGATTACATATACGCATTGATTGCGTGTTTTTTAGGGCTTCTAGGTATTATTGTTTCAATCATACTTAATCCCTTTAAAGCTTGGTGGATGTTTTTGCCATCAGCGTTTTTGTTCTATATTGGCTACAAAATGTTGCGCGCCGGGCGCGTTAAATAGTAGTTTTAAAAAATTAAATATTTATAAAGTTAAATTGAATGGCAAAACGTACAGACATTAAATCTATTCTAATCATCGGCGCGGGTCCAATTGTGATTGGGCAAGCTTGCGAGTTTGACTATTCTGGCGCGCAGGCATGTAAAGCGCTTCGTGAAGAAGGTTATCGCGTGATTTTGGTGAACTCTAATCCAGCGACCATCATGACCGATCCAGAAATGGCCGATGCAACTTATATCGAGCCTGTGACTTGGCAAGTGGTTGAGAAAATCATTGCTAAAGAACGTCCAGATGCTTTGTTGCCAACGATGGGCGGCCAAACCGCGCTGAATTGCGCGCTAGATTTAGATAAACATGGTGTATTGGCAAAATACAAAGTTGAGTTAATTGGCGCTTCAAAAGAAGCGATTGATAAAGCGGAAGATCGTCAAAAATTTAAAGAAGCCATGACTAAAATTGGCTTGGGTTCAGCGCGTTCTGCTGTAGCACATAGCATGGAAGAGGCCTTGCAAGTGCAAGCCAGCATTGGTTATCCGACGATTATTCGCCCATCATTCACCATGGGTGGCAGCGGTGGTGGTATCGCTTACAATCGTGAAGAGTTTATTTCCATTTGCGAACGCGGTCTTGATGCCTCGCCAACCAATGAGCTATTGATTGAAGAGTCGCTATTAGGTTGGAAAGAGTATGAGATGGAAGTGGTGCGCGACTCTGCGGATAACTGCATCATCATTTGCTCAATTGAAAACTTAGACCCTATGGGCGTGCATACAGGTGACTCAATCACCGTAGCGCCTGCGCAAACGCTGAGTGATAAAGAGTATCAAATCATGCGTAACGCCTCACTTGCCGTGTTGCGTGAAATTGGCGTTGATACTGGTGGTTCAAACGTACAGTTTGCAATCAATCCTGATGATGGCCGTATGATTGTGATTGAGATGAACCCGCGTGTATCGCGTTCATCAGCATTGGCTTCAAAAGCAACGGGTTTCCCAATCGCGAAAGTGGCAGCAAAATTAGCGGTAGGTTTCACTTTAGATGAGTTACGCAATGAAATTACTGGTGGTGCAACGCCAGCATCATTCGAGCCATCAATTGACTATGTTGTCACAAAGATTCCTCGTTTTGCATTTGAAAAATTCCCACAAGCAGATTCACGTTTAACTACGCAGATGAAGTCAGTGGGCGAAGTGATGGCAATAGGTCGCACTTTCCAAGAGTCATTCCAAAAAGCCTTGCGCGGACTTGAAGTCGGCGTTGATGGCTTGGATGAAAAAACCACAGATTTAGATACCATTACCAAAGAGATGGGGGTACCTGGCCCTGAGCGTATTTGGTATGTTGGCGATGCCTTTAGAATGGGCATGAGCGTTGAACAAGTGTTCAATATTTCAAAAATTGACCATTGGTTCCTAGTTCAAATCAAAGATTTAATCGATAGAGAACAAGCGCTAAAAGGCAAGCAGATTGCTGATTTAGATAAACAAGCCTTGCTGAAATTAAAACGCAGTGGCTTTTCTGACAGACGCTTGGCAACATTGCTCAATACAGACCAACACGCTGTGCGTGCTTACAGACAAGCTTTGCAAGTGCGCCCTGTTTACAAACGCGTAGATACTTGTGCAGCTGAGTTTTCGACCAACACTGCTTATATGTATTCAACATACGAAGAAGAGTGTGAAGCCGCGCCAACTAATAAGAAGAAAATTATGATTTTGGGCGGTGGTCCTAATCGTATTGGTCAAGGTATTGAGTTCGATTATTGCTGTGTTCATGCGGCATTTGCGATGCGTGAAGACGGCTACGAAACCATCATGGTGAACTGTAACCCTGAAACTGTTTCTACAGATTACGATACGTCAGACCGCTTGTATTTTGAGCCAGTGACGTTGGAAGACGTGCTTGAAATCGTAGCCTTAGAAAAACCAGTAGGCGTGATTGTGCAATACGGTGGTCAAACGCCACTAAAATTAGCACGTGATTTAGAAAAGGCGGGTGTGCCTATCATTGGTACAACGCCAGATGCAATTGATATGGCAGAAGATCGCGAACGCTTCCAAAAAATGTTGCAAGAGCTTGGTTTAAAACAACCGCCAAACCGCACTGCGAGAACGCCCGATGAAGCGATTCGTTTGGCTTTGGAAATTGGTTATCCGCTCGTTGTTCGTCCTTCTTATGTGTTGGGTGGTCGTGCGATGGAGATTGTGCAAGAGCAATCACAGCTCGAGCGTTATATGCGTGAAGCGGTAAAAGTGTCGAATGAATCACCTGTATTGTTAGACAGATTCTTGAATGATGCGCTAGAAGTCGATGTGGACGCACTTTGTGATAACACGGGTGACGTGATTATCGGCGGCATTATGGAGCACGTTGAACAAGCTGGCGTGCATTCTGGCGACTCAGCATGCTCATTACCACCGTTTAGCTTATCAGCAAAACTGCAAGATGAGTTGCGTGACCAAACTAAACAAATGGCACGTGCCTTGGGTGTAGTAGGTTTAATGAATGTGCAGTTTGCTATTCAAGGTAAAACAGTCTTTGTGTTAGAAGTAAATCCACGTGCATCACGCACAGTGCCGTTTGTTTCTAAAGCCTGTGGTTTGCAATTGGCTAAAGTGGCTGCGCGCTGCATGATCGGAACTTCACTTAAAGCGCAAGGCGTGACGCGCGAGATTGTTCCTCCATTCTATTCAGTTAAAGAAGCGGTATTCCCGTTCATTAAGTTCCCGGGCGTAGATACTATCTTAGGTCCAGAAATGAAGTCTACAGGTGAAGTGATGGGCGTTGGTGCAACATTTGCAGAAGCTTTCCTCAAGTCACAGCTTGGTGCTTCTACTAAGCTGCCTGAAGGCGGCAGAGCATTTATTAGTGTGCGTAAAGAAGATTACAATAAAGTAGTTGAAATTGCCCATGCCTTGCATGATTTAGGTTTTGAGTTGGTCGCGACTAAAGGCACAGCAACTGCATTGACGGCTAATGGTCTAAAAGTAGCTTCAGTGAATAAAGTGGCAGAAGGTCGTCCGCATATTGTCGATATGATTAAAAATGGCGACATTAGCTTTATTGTGAACGTGACTGAAGACAAGCGTGCAGTTGTTGATTCTTACGAAATTCGTCGTAGCGCGTTGCAAAATAAAGTGACTTACTACACAACGCTGGCTGGTGCTAAAGCAGCATGTGTAGGTATGGCGCATATGCAAGAATTGACGGTTGAGTCACTTCAAGACTTGCATAAAAAGCTTTCTTAAAATACACTAGATTTTTAATTCATAACCACACTTAATTTTTTAGTGTGTGTTTTAAAAGCCACACTCTGTATGAGTGTGGTTTATTTTTTTAGCTTAATAGATTTTAGATAAGGTTTAGCAATATGGCAGTTACCCAAATACCCGTTACCGTTAAAGGCGCAGAGCAACTAAAAGAGGAGCTTTTGCGCTTGCGCAGCGTAGATCGACCATGGGTCATTCAGGCCATTGCAGAAGCGCGTGCGCAGGGCGATCTATCTGAAAACGCTGAATACGAGGCGGCTAAAGAACGCCAAAGCTTTATTGAAGGTCGCATTGCTGAAGTTGAAGCTAAGCTTTCAAATGCCATGATTATTGATCCATCAACGCTGCATGCTGATGGCCGCTGTGTATTTGGCTCAACCGTTAGAATCGAAGATTTAGATAGCGGTAGCATCATCACCTATCAAATTGTTGGTGACGATGAAGCCGATATTAAAAATGGTAAAATTTCAGTGAGTTCACCGATTTCACGTGGTTTAATCGGTAAGTCAGAAGGCGATGTCGCCGAAGTGATGGCACCCGGTGGCGTTAAAGAATATGAAATTCTAGAAGTGCAATATATCTAATGACAAATCATTGGCTAGATAAATTTAGTTTGATACTGATCACTTTCTGGGTCGGCGCGTTGTGGACAACGGGCGCAGTTGCATATTCGCTATTTCACACTCTGGAAGATCATCAATTAGCAGGTCAGCTGGCGGGGCAATTTTTTACCTATGTGTCTTACTTAGGTTTGTTCTCAGCATTTTATCTGCTGATTCACCGTTTGCTAGGTCATGGTACACAGGCGCTGAAACAGTCCTACTTTTGGGCATTGTTTGTGATGTTGTTGTTAGTACTGGCTGGGCATTTTGGTATTCAACCGATATTGGCGCAGCTAAAGGCGGATGCCTTTCCTGCAGACGTGATGCAAAGCGTGTTTGCTAATCGATTTAAAGCTTGGCACGGCGTGGCAAGCATTGCTTATGTGGTGCAATGCTTGTTAGGTTTTGTGGTGGTTGTGAAAAAATAGCTAGTTTTGAAGTTAAGTGACTATATAGAAGCGATTCAAAAACGCTTCTATATCAAGCACTATTTTGTTGGAACAACAATTTTTGGCTTAGTAGCTGATTTTCTATAAACCACTAATTGTTTTCCAATGTGATGTACTACAATTGCGTTAGTTTGTGCGCAAATATCTACCAACAATTGGGCACGTAATTCTCTATCATCACCCGCAACTTTAATCTTAATCAGTTCATGTGCATCTAAGTTCAGGTTAATTTCTTTTAAAACAGCCTCTGATAAGCCTTTATTACTTATCATAACAACTGGATTTAAATTGTGTGCAAGGCCACGTAAGTAGCTAATTTGTTTTGAGTTCACGGCGGTATGTCTTCTTGAGTTATCTTATTGATTTATATAGGCGAGCAGTTTAACAGATGAAACTAAAACCTTCCAGCAAAGCTTGGATGCACGAACATATCAATGATGAATTTGTAAAACGTGCGCAAAAAGAAGGCTATAGAGCGCGCGCAGCCTATAAGCTTACAGAGATAGACGATAAAGACAAGCTGATTAAGCCGGGTATGACTATCGTAGACTTAGGCTCAACCCCAGGCAGTTGGTCGCAAGTAGCCGTTCAGCGATTAAAGGGTCAGGGACGTATTATTGCTTTAGATTTGCTGGAAATGGAGCCAATTAAAGGTGTGGAGTTTATTCAAGGCGATTTTCGTGAAGAAACCATACTCGAAATATTGGAAAAAAGTTTAAATGGCAAGCAAGTAGACCTTGTAATTGCCGATATGGCACCCAATATGTCAGGTATAACTATTGTTGACCAGGCTGGCGCAGCATATTTAACTGAGTTGGCCTTAGAGTTTAGTAAAGAATGGCTGAAACCAAGTGGCAATTTTTTGGTCAAGGTATTTATAGGCGAAGGTTTTGACGACATTGTAAAAAATATGCGGACGATCTTTGATAAAGTCGTGACGCGTAAACCCAAAGCGTCCCGTGGCAGAAGTAGCGAAGTGTATTTGTTAGGACTAGGGCGTAAACCATAATCAAGAGCGCTATTTTATGGTTAATCCTAAAGACAATTTTTGTAAAAAGCGTAATATAGTAACTATAAAATTAGCAAGTAGTGAATTAAACAAGTAGTCATAAAGTAGTGAATTAGCTACATAAGATAATTCCCTTTCAAAAAAAGGAACGATATTTTGAACAATATATTTAAGAATATTGCCATTTGGTTAGCGATTGCCATGGTGTTGCTGGCGATTTTCAACGTGTCTGGCGTTAAAAATGGCGCAGATAGCCAAGTTGTGTACTCACAATTTATTCAACAAGTGAAAAATGGTCAAATTGATAAAGTGCAAATTGACGGACGCGTATTGCACGGCACAACGCACGATGGTAAAAAATTCAACACCTTTGCACCTTCTGACCCTTGGTTAGTTTCTGACTTATTGAAAAATAATGTCACTGTTGAAGCTAAGCCAGATGAAGAACAATCATTATTGATGAGCATTTTTGTCTCATGGTTCCCAATGATATTGTTAATTGGCGTTTGGATTTTCTTTATGCGCCAAATGCAAGGCGGCGGCAAAGGCGGTGGTCCATTCTCCTTTGGAAAAAGCAAGGCGCGCCAATTAGATGAAACTAATAACACCACAACATTTGCTGATGTTGCAGGTTGTGATGAAGCCAAAGAGGAAGTCACTGAAATTGTAGAATTTTTACGTGACCCAACTAAATTCCAAAAACTAGGTGGTCGTATCCCACGTGGTGTACTCATGGTTGGCCCTCCAGGAACGGGTAAAACTTTGCTTGCTCGTGCGATTGCGGGTGAAGCAAAAGTACCGTTCTTCACTATTTCAGGTTCTGACTTCGTAGAGATGTTTGTGGGTGTTGGTGCATCTCGCGTGCGCGATATGTTTGAGAACGCGAAGAAAAACTCACCATGCATCATCTTCATTGATGAGATTGATGCGGTAGGCCGTAGCCGTGGATCTGGCACAGGTGGTGGTAATGATGAGCGCGAACAAACATTAAACCAATTATTGGTTGAAATGGATGGCTTTGAAGGTAACTCTGGCGTGATTGTGATTGCCGCGACTAACCGTGCAGATGTGCTAGATAAAGCCTTGTTACGTCCGGGTCGTTTCGACCGTCAAGTGATGGTGTCATTGCCTGATATTAAAGGTCGTGAGCAAATTTTGATGGTGCATATGCGTAAAGTGCCAATTGATGTGGATGTGAAAGCAGACATTTTAGCGCGTGGTACGCCAGGCTTCTCAGGTGCAGATTTAGCAAACTTAGTGAATGAAGCGGCCTTATTTGCTGCACGCCGCAACAAACGTACTGTAGATATGCAAGATTTTGAAGACGCTAAAGATAAAATCTTTATGGGTCCAGAGCGTAAGTCTATGGTGATGCGTGAAGAGGAGCGTCGTAATACTGCTTATCATGAGTCTGGTCATGCGGTAGTGGCTAAATTATTACCTAAAGCAGACCCTGTACATAAAGTAACGATTATGCCGCGTGGTTGGGCATTAGGCTTAACATGGCAATTGCCAGAGTTTGACCGCATCAGTAACTATAAAGATAAAATGTTGGAAGAGATTTCTATTTTATTTGGCGGTCGTATTGCTGAAGAAATCTTCATGCATCAAATGTCTACTGGCGCCTCAAACGACTTTGAACGTGCGACTAAACTAGCACGCTCTATGGTAACTAAGTACGGTATGAGTGATGCGCTTGGTATTATGGTGTACGCAGGTGATGAGCAAGACTCTTTCTTTGGTAGCATGAGTTCAAAAACGGTTTCTGAGGCTACGCAGCAGAAAGTTGATGCAGAAATTCGTCGTATTTTGGATGAGCAATACGGTATTGCACGTAAGTTGTTAGAAGATAATCGCGATAAAGTGGAAGCGATGACAGCTGCTTTAATGGAATATGAAACGATTGATGCTGACCAAATTAATGACATTATGGCGGGAATTGCAGTGCGTCCTCCAAAGCCAACACAAAGCAAAGCTAATCCACCGCGCGATTCTGGCTCAGCGGGATTAGGTGCAAAACCTACACCGCAACCTACGGCCAAGAACGAGTAATAGGCAAAGTTGAAAAGGGCTAGATTTCTAGCCCTTTTTTTATGTTCAAAAATTTAAGTATAATGCTTTATGCAATCTAACTCTCAATCACACCCTCATGCTCAGCATGAGTTCTTATGCGGCAAGTACACACTTACGCTCAATCGACCACATGTCATGGGTATAGTGAATGTTACGCCAGACTCTTTTTCTGATGGCGGAAAATTCTCATCTACTGATTTAGCTGTCGAACATGCTTTGAAACTAATAGCAGAAGGTGCAGATATCCTGGATATAGGTGGTGAATCTACCCGCCCGGGTGCTGCAGTTGTTAGCTTAGATGAAGAGCTCAAACGCGTGATTCCTGTGATCGAAACTTTAAGCAAGACTTGTAATGTGCCTATTTCAATTGATACCTATAAGCCCGAAGTGATGCGCCAAGCTATCGCTGCGGGTGCGGACATTGTGAATGATGTTCGTGCTTTACAAGAACAGAATGCGCTAGAGATTGTTACGCAAAGCAATGTAGGCGTTTGTTTGATGCACATGCAAGGCACACCTCAAACCATGCAGTTAGAGCCCTATTATGTTGATGTGGTGAGCGAAGTTAAGCAGTTTCTTGTAGATAGAATGAATGCCGTATTGGCACATGGCATTGTAAAAAATCGTATTTTGTTAGATCCTGGTTTTGGTTTTGGCAAAACACGCGCGCATAATATTGCACTCATTCAACACTTGGATGAGTTGAATGCAATTGGTCTGCCTTTGTTAGTTGGATTATCACGTAAATCTGTACTTGGTTCTATTACTGGTGGCGATGAAGGACAGCGCTTATATGCAAGCATTGCTGCCTCTGTGATTTCCGCAATGAAGGGCGCTAAAATCATACGCGTGCATGATGTGAAAGCAACTGTTGACGCGCTTAAAGTTGTGACAGCTATTCAATAAATGAAGCTCTGTAAATCAGACGCTTTAAAAAAACTAAAATAAAGTAGGATAAATAATGAGTAAAAAATACTTTGGTACTGATGGCATTCGCGGCAAGGTAGGCGAACATCCCATTACTCCAGACTTTGTGATGCGTTTAGGTTATGCGGCAGGTAAGGTGCTTACTTCTGTGAATAATAACCTTGCAAAGGGAGCACACCCTGCCGTACTAATTGGTAAAGATACGCGTATTTCTGGCTATATGTTAGAAGCAGCACTAGAAGCTGGATTGTCGGCCGCCGGTGTAGATGTATTGCTAACTGGGCCTATGCCTACTCCAGCGGTAGCTTATCTCACTCGTGCCTTACGAGCTCAGGCGGGCATCGTTATTTCAGCATCGCATAATCCTTTTTATGATAACGGCATCAAGTTTTTCTCTAGCGAAGGCGCAAAGCTGCCCGATGATATTGAGCATGCTATTGAAGCTGAACTTGAAAAGCCCATGCAGGTGATGGAATCAGCTAAGCTTGGTAAAGCACGTCGTATAGATGATGCAGCAGGTCGCTATATCGAGTTTTGTAAAAGTACTTTTCCTAACGATTTAGACTTGCGCGGTTTAAAAATCGTGTTGGATTGCGCACATGGTGCGACTTATCATGTGGCACCGAACGTTTTTCATGAACTAGGTGCAGAAATTGTATGCATCGGCAATAAGCCAGATGGACTCAATATTAACGAGCAAGTCGGCTCAACACACCCGCAAGCCTTGCAAAAAGCTGTGCTTGAATATCAAGCAGATTTAGGTATTGCGTTTGATGGTGACGGTGACCGTGTAATGATGGTGGATGCACAAGGTAATTTACTGGATGGGGATCAATTACTTTACATTATTGCTATTGGTTTGCATGCAGTAGGTGGGCTGAATGGTGGTATCGCAGGCACACTCATGACTAATCTTGCATTAGAGCATGCTTTTGATAAACATCAAATTCCATTTGCTCGCGCCAAGGTGGGTGATCGATATGTGTTGGAATTGTTAAACGAAAATAATTGGAAATTAGGTGGTGAGAATTCAGGTCATATTCTTACATTAGATAAGCACACCAGTGGTGATGCGATTATCGCCGCATTGCAAGTATTGCATGTTTTAAAACAAAGCGGTAAGACCCTCACCCAGATGAATGCCGAGCTGGTACTTTATCCGCAAGTGCTTATTAATGTAACCACTAAAACTAAGCTGAACCTTGAGATTCCACAAATTCAAAATGCGGTTAAAAAAGCTGAAAATGAATTAAATGGCGCAGGTCGCGTGCTACTAAGAGCGTCAGGTACAGAACCTAAAATTCGAGTAATGGTAGAAGGCCAGGATAATTTTTTAGTACAAAAACTGGCTGAGGAAATTGCTGAAGTGGTTAGGGCAGCGGCGAGCTAAAAAAGAACTTAATGCTAGTTGGAGTTTGGTTATTACTGTTAACCAAACTCCGCTAAATAAAATTAGCTAGTGTGAACTAGTGGTTTGAACTAATAGGTTTGAATGTTAAGAGTTGGCGTCTTGCTCCATCTGTTCTATTGTGGTGTGGCGAACATCTTTACCTTTTACCATGTACACAACATATTCAGAGATGTTTTTTGCATGGTCGCCGATGCGTTCAATCGCTTTCGATACAAACAATACTTCCAATGACATAGAAATGGTGCGAGGGTCTTCCAGCATAAATGTAATCAGCTGACGTATGGTCATTTGGTATTGACCGTCCACTTGCTCATCCATTTGTGCAATAGGCAGAACTTTAGTAGCATCTGAACGTGCAAACGCATCTAGTGACATGTGTAGCATTTCACGTGTCAGGTTTGCCATAGTTTTGATTTCAGCAAAACGTGGTGTCCACATGCGATCGGTTTCGCTTGATTTTAATGCTAGGCGTGCAACTTTTGCAGCCTCATCACCAATACGCTCTAAGTCTGTAATGGTTTTAATCATCATCAGTACCATGCGTAAATCTCCAGCGGCTGGCTGACGCAAAGCAATAATATGGCTGCAGTCCTCGTCAATTTGCACTTCAAGCGCGTTAACTTGGTGGTCATTATTAATGACTCGTTTAGCTAACTTGGCGTTTGATGTGGTTAATGCCTCTAAAGCATCAACAATCTGCTGTTCAACTAGCGATCCCATTTCAAGCACTTTGGCGCGCACAGCTTCTAATTCTGAGTCGTACTGTTTATAGATATGTTCAGATACCATCACTTATTCCTTTAAAAACTTTACTCAATAAAACTTATAAAAAATATCACTAGTTTGGCAACTTACCGCCAAACAAATGAGCGGCTAACAGTTAGCCGAATTTACCTGTGATGTAATCTTCTGTTTCTTTACGGCTAGGGCGCGTAAAAATCGTATTGGTTTGATCAAACTCCATCAGTTCGCCCAAGTACATATAAGCTGTGTAATCTGATACGCGAGCAGCTTGTTGCATGTTATGTGTCACGATAACGATGGTGTACTCTTTTTTCAACTCATGAATCAAGTCTTCAATGCGCGCTGTAGAGATTGGGTCTAGCGCAGAGCACGGCTCATCAAGCAACAATACGTTTGGCTTTACAGCTACGCCACGCGCAATACACAAGCGCTGTTGTTGACCACCTGATAAACCAGAACCACTTTGATGAAGCTTGTCTTTAACTTCATTCCAAATAGCGGCTTTTTGCAGCGCCCACTCAACGCGGTCGTTCATGTCTGATTTAGATAAGTTCTCGTAAAGCTTCACACCGAAGGCCACATTGTCGTAAATAGACATCGGGAATGGTGTTGGTTTTTGGAAAACCATACCAACTTTAGCGCGTAGTAAATTTAAATCTTGTTCGGCAGAGTGAATATCTTTGCCATCAAGCAAGATTTTCCCTTCTACACGTTGCTTAGGGTAAAGCTCATACATGCGGTTAAACGTACGTAGCAAGGTTGATTTTCCGCAGCCAGATGGGCCAATGAAAGCGGTCACTTGGCTTGCTGGAATATCAATATTGATATCTTTAAGCGCATGAAATTTACCGTAGTAGAAATTCATGTTTTTGGCTGAGATCTTCGCTTGAAGCGATTGCGTTGACATGCTCGTGGACATATTTAAGTAATCCTAAACTAACTGTGAGATTGATTTTGACGAAACACCGTACGAGCCAAGATATTAAGGCCAAGCACGAATAAGGTAATGAGTAATGCACCAGCCCATGCAAGGTGCTGCCAGTCTTCATATGGACTCATTGCGAATTGGAAAATCACAACCGCTAAACTTGAAATTGGTTGGTTCATATCAGTGCTCCAGAACTGATTATTCAACGCGGTGAATAATAGTGGTGCGGTTTCGCCACTGATACGTGCAACCGCAAGTAACAGCCCTGTCAGAATCCCAGTTCTTGCTGATTTGTATACAACATTCACAATGACTTTCCAGTAGGGTGCACCAAGCGCTGCTGCGGCTTCACGCAAGGTACTAGGCACCAATGACATCATGTTTTCTGTGGTACGTACTACAACAGGTATCACTAATAGTGACAGGGCGAATGAACCAGCCCAGCCAGAGAAGTGATTAACACTATGCACGGCGACTTCATAGACAAATAGGCCAATCACAATCGACGGTGCTGATAATAAGATGTCGTTAATGAATCTAGTAGTTGGTGCTAACCAGCCTGATTTTCCGTATTCTGAAAGATAAGTTCCAGCTAGTATCCCTACAGGTGTGCCAATGACGGTAGCAAAAAACACCATATATAAACTACCAACAATAGCATTTAACAAACCGCCTGAGCTACCAGGTGGTGGCGTCATTTTAGTAAATACATCCAGCGTTAAGTGGCTAAGACCTTGGCTGAACAATGTCCATAAAATCCATACTAAGAATGTGAGTGCGAATATAACTGTGGCAACAGATAGGCTAAGCGTCAGTCCGTTGACAAATTTACGACGCATGTAGCGCTTGTTATCAAGGCCTTTCATGACTGTTTCCCTTCACGCAGTGATAAGCGTATCAATAACAATTTAGCCAGTGACAGCACAATAAATGTAATCACAAATAATGTTAGACCGAGTGTAATGAGTGATGAAGTGTAGACATCACCAACTGCTTCAGTAAATTCGTTAGCTAAAGCGGATGAAATGGTATTACCTGGCATCATGAGCGAAGCGGATAGTTCATGCGCATTACCAATCACAAATGTTACCGCCATTGTTTCACCAAGCGCTCTGCCTAAACCAAGCATAATGCCGCCAACTACACCAGTTTTAGTGTAAGGAAGCACCACGTTCCAAATGACTTCCCAAGTGGTTGAGCCTAGTCCATAAGCTGATTCTTTAAGCATACTAGGCACAATCTCGAATACATCTCGCATGACTGATGCAGTGTATGGAATCACCATAATCGCAAGAATGAAGCCTGCGGTAAGCATGCCAATACCCATAGGTGGGCCTTGAAATAGAACGCCGATTAAAGGCAATGCGCCAAGGTTGTCGTTCATCCAAGGTTGCACGTGGTCAGCAAACAAAGGCGCAAATACAAATAAACCCCACATGCCGTAAATGATACTGGGGATACCTGCTAATAGCTCAATAGCTACACCAATCGGGCGCTTAAGCCAATTGGGAGAGAGTTCTGTGATGAAGATGGCAATACCAAAGCTCACCGGAATGCCGATGAGCATGGCAATTAAAGCAGTGATAAACGTACCATAAATAGGCACTACACCACCAAAGTCAATCGTGACTGGATTCCATGCCGTGCTTGTGTAAAAAGATGCACCGAACATCTTTAATGCCGGCAGGCTACCAACTAACAAGGTAATGATAATGCCAAACAGTAAGATGAAAACTAGGAAAGCAAAAAACATGGTCGTGTAGCGAAACAGCTTATCTAGCGTCGCTCCAATGTTTTTATTTTGTGGACTATTCGGCATTGAAATTGATTCTCGAATGATGTTTTGTTCATTTAAAACTGCCGAAGGGGCATAAATATCCATTTTTATATTTCCTTCAGCAGTGTTTAAGTTGATATTGTTAGCAGAAGCAATTTAGATCGCTTCTGCTAACTTTAGTGACTACTTTTACTTATTTGATTTAAAACTATTTAGTCCAAACTGCAGCGCCATCTTTGCTTTTGATGTTTGTTTTCCAGCTAGTTTCAATCAATTTAACAACGTTGTCAGGCATTGGCACGTAGTCCAAACCTTTTGCCATCAAAGCACCATTGCTGTAGCTCCAGTCAAAGAACTTAAGCACTTCAGCGCCGTTAGCTGGTTTGTCTTGTAGTTTGTGCATCAAGATGAAGCTAGCACCGGTGATAGGCCATGTTGCTTTACCTGGTTCGTTAGTTAAAATTTCGTAGAAGCCAGGTGCTTTTTCCCATTCAGCGTATTTAGCTGCAGATTGGAAACTTTCAATACTTGGTTTAGTAAACTCACCATCACGGTTTTGCAAGCTTACTGTAGGTAAATTGTTTTGTTTAGCGAAGGCATATTCAACATAACCAATTGAACCTTTAATTCGCTGTGCATATGAAGCCACGCCTTCATTACCTTTGCCGCCTAAACCAGTTGGCCAAGCAACAGAAGTATCGGCACCTACTTTATCACTCCACTCTTTGCTAACTTTGCTTAAGTAGTTTGTAAATACAAAAGAGGTACCTGAACCATCAGAGCGATGCACTACAGTAATCGCTGTATCTGGTAATGCTAAGCTTGGGTTAAGTGCTTTAATTGCTGGGTCATTCCATTTAACGATTTTTTTCAAGTAAATGTTAGCTAACACTTCACCGTTTAGGCGCATTTCGCCATCAGTAACGCCAGGTACATTTACTACAGGAACTACACCACCAACAACCGCTGGGAATTGCACTAAACCAGCTTTTTCTAGCTCTTCAGGTTTTAATGGTTTGTCAGAAGCGCCAAAATCTACTGTTTTGTTAGTGATTTGTTTAATACCACCGCCAGAACCTATAGATTGGTAATTTAATTTAACGCCAGTTTTAACATTGTATGACTCAGCCCATTTTGCATAGATTGGGTATGGAAAAGTAGCGCCAGCACCAGTAATATCAGTTGCGAATGCGCTAGGGGCGAGGATAAGGCCCGCTGCTAAAAGTGCTGCCTTAAGATTAAAGTTGCTTACTTGCATTAATTTCTCCTGTTTGTTTCATGAGTAGGTTTAACTTGATGACCATTCTAGAAATCAAATATGACAATTTAATGACAAATTGAAGAAACGTTAAAAATAAAAAAGGGACTATTAATAGGCCCTTTTTTATTTAATAAGCTAAGTTTTAGCTATTTTAAAAATGTGCTACCAAAATGGTAACTAATCGCTGCAATTAAGCCCGCGCATGGGATGGTGAGAACCCATGCCCAAACAATACGAGATGCCAAACCCCAGCGCACTGCAGAAACGCGTCTTGACAACCCAACGCCAACGATTGCGCCGGTAATTGTATGTGTGGTTGATACTGGAATGCCGAGGGAAGTGGCTATAAATAAGGCGATAGCCCCAGAAGTTTGTGCACAAAAGCCACCAGAAGGACGAATGCGTGTGATGCCCATCCCCATAGTCCGGACTATACGCCAGCCGCCAAACAATGTGCCGCATGCCATAGCAATTTGGCAAGAAATGACTACCCAGAATGGCACATGGAAATCACCTTGAATGTAGCCGTTAGCATAAAGTAAAACTGCAATAATACCCATGGTTTTTTGTGCGTCGTTACCACCATGACCTAAGCTGTAAAGAGAAGAGGATACAAACTGCAACTTATTAAACATGCGCTCAGTTGGGTACGGCGATGATTTTTCGTATATCCACAACACTAGCACCATTAGTATTAGCGCGAGCAGCATGCCGAATAAAGGCGAAAGAATAATGGCGACTGAAGTTTTAATCAGACCTTCGGCAACAATAGCGCCAGTACCTGCTTTAGCCACACCAGCGCCAACTAAGCCGCCAACTAATGCATGTGATGAAGATGATGGAATACCAAACCACCAAGTAATCAGGTTCCATGATATGGCGCCACTAAGCGCGCCAAATATCACCGCATTATCAATAATCTCTTTAGAAATAATGCCTTTACCGACAACGTTGGCAACATGCAGCCCAAAAAACAAAAAAGCGATTAAGTTAAAAAATGCCGCCCAAACTACCGCTGCTTGAGGCGTCAGTAAGCGCGTTGAAACCATAAGTGCAATGGAGTTTGCAGCATCGTGAAAGCCGTTCATGAAGTCAAACATGAGGGCCACCACCACGAGCATCGCCATGATGAGGATTGCGTGATCCATACCGTGCTCCTTAAATGCGCTCTAGCACGACACCGTGGATTACATCGGCCACATCTTCACAGCTATCAACCGCCATTTCAAATAAATCATAAAGCTCTTTTGAGCGAATCAATTTGCGAGCATCTGCTTCTTCATCAAACAAACGGCGCATGCCAGCACGCATGACGTGGTCAGCTTCACCTTCAATTGCGCTAATTTCTTCGCAAGTACGTAAAATGCGCTCTGCATTTTTCATGTCGGAAAGCATACTCACAGCATCACGTACTTTCTCTGATGCACGCAGTAAAATTTGACCTAGTGCCACCATTTCAGGTGTGAAGTCACTGTGACCGTAAATTTTAGAGCTTTGTGGAATATCTTCCATGTAATCGATAATGTCATCTAACGCCATAGCTAATTCGCGAATTTCGCGGCGGTCGAACGGAGTAATGTAAGTTTTGTGAAGTGAGAGAAGAATTTCTTTGGTGTATTCATCCGCTTGCGATTCAATCGCTCTGATTTCAGCAAAATGCTCTTCGAATTTGGTTGGATCATTCACTGCCGACATCATGGCTAATACTTTGGAGCCTTTCACTGCGCTATCTGCCAAACTGTTAAACAACACAAAATAATTGTCGTTGCGTGGTGATATTGCAGCCATTAATCGGCCGAAAACAGCATTTGCCATACATCATTCTCCCAATATTTTTATTACAAATTTATTGCAATTTAATTTCAAATTTATTATTTCGCTATTTTAACCGCCCACGATTAAATCCGCGAGCGTTAATGTCATAAATAACTAAATTTCTTAAGATATAATTCGTTCAAATTTTTAATCTAACCATTCACTTAACTCTATACAAAATCACGTATTCTCTTTGGTATTTTAGTAAGTGAGTTAATTACTGTTTCCCCAAGTTGTTTGTGAATTTATGTACTTTAGTGACTAAATATTTTTGCTAATATTCAGACTGTAGTTATTTGTTTCTCTATTTACGCACTGGTAGTTGCCGTGCTGTAATGCTAGCACCATGAAAGTTGACTTTAAATGAGCGTCACCATTTACCATAATCCATCCTGTGGGACTTCTAGAAATACCTTGGCGATGATACGCGCGAGCGGTGTGGAGCCTGAAGTCATTGAATATATAAAGAATCCACCAAGCCGAGAGCGTTTAGTTGAGTTGATTGCTGCCATGGGTGGCAGTGTACGTGAGCTTATCCGCGAAAAAGGCACGCCTTACGTGGAGTTAGGTTTAGATAATGCAAACGTATCGGATGACGCTTTGATAGGCGCTATGTTGCAGCATCCCATTCTTATCAATCGACCCATTGTAGTGACTAACAAAGGTGTTAAATTATGTCGCCCATCTGAGTTGGTGTTAGATATTCTGGAAAATCCAAATATTGGTATTTTTGCTAAAGAAGATGGTGAAGTAGTTAACGTGGCAAATAAAGTTTGTTAGTCAATCAACTCGCAATCGCGCGCCCTTTGATTGACGACGAGAGCAGTAGTTTGGCTACGAACAATGCTTGCGTGGCGGAAAGAAACTTAAACGAGTTGTTGACGCATGTATTCAAGCACGCGGCACCACACAATGCGGTGGTGGTGTTTGATACGCGTTGCGAGCTGGCAACTACTTTGACACAAGCTTATAAACGTTGCCTGCCAGATGCGCAATTGATTGATTTTGATCAACATACGCCAGATGCTGTGCTAGCGGTGTTGTCTGGTTTAGCCGTCTCAGATTTGGTTGTACTCGTTCAGTCGACCAATTTCAGGCTGGAGGCTTTTCGTATTCGTGTCGAGTTGTTTAAGCGTGGACTTAAAGTCATTGAGCATCCGCATTTGAGTCGTATGGCAGGTGCTGAGGTCAACTACTACATAGATGCGTTGGCGTATGACCCCGTGTATTTTCGTGGAGTAGGAAACAGCCTCAAAGCTATCATCGACCAAGCGCAATATGGTTGCCTAGACAGTGGCGGCGATCAGTTTCCCGATGCTCGCTTGATGTTTGGTTCAGCTTTTGAATCCGCCAAACTTAATGTAGGTGATTATAGTGAGATGCAGAATGTAGGTGGACAATTTCCTATTGGAGAGGTCTTCACCGAGGCGCTTGACCTAGAAGCTGTGCGCGGTCGTGTTCGCATTTTCGCTTTTGGTGACACGCAGTACAGAGTCAATCGCCCAGCTAAACCTATTACTTTGATTGTTGAAAACGGACAAGTGGTTGCCACTGAAGATAGCACGCCGCAATTCGATACTGTACTCGCCAATATTCGCGCTGATGAGCAAGTGGTCTGGCTACGTGAAATTGGTTTTGGGTTGAATCGTGCATTTACAAAAGACCGCGCTGTGAGCGACATCGGTAGTTATGAACGCATGTGCGGTGTGCATTTGTCATTAGGCGCCAAACACGGCGTTTATGGCAAACCCAACTTTAAGCGCGGTGATGGAAAGTATCATATAGATGTATTTGCCGTCACTGAACGAGTCACGCTAGACGAGCAAGTGGTTTACCATGATGGCGCCTGGTGCGTCGGAGTGGAGTAAAAATGGGGTGTGTTTTGCTGTATAATATTCGCTTTCAATTGCATCGCAAGTCATTGTAGAAACCATTATGGAAGCCGAACAACTCAATATCATCGCTAATCGTCTAATTGACTTAGGTGAGCGTAACAACGACCTTAGGGGGTATCTTTGACTTTGAGACCAAGTCTCAACGTCTAGAAGAGGTCAATGGTTTGTTGGAAGACCCAAAAGTTTGGGATGACAACAAAAAAAGCCAAGCATTAGGTAAAGAGAAGCGAGCGTTAGAGCTTGTCGTGCACAGTCTACAGGCAGTTGAAAGCAGTTTAAACGATAGTCGCGAGCTATTTGAAATGGCGCGTGAAGAAAACGATGATGACACTTTATTAAGTGTAGATGTCGATTCGCAAGCGGTAGAAAAACAGGTCGCTGAGATGGAATTCCGCCGCATGTTTTCTGGTGAGTTGGATTCAAATAACTGTTTTATCGAATTCCAATCTGGCAGCGGTGGCACAGAAGCGCAAGATTGGGCGGCTATGCTGCTCCGTATGTATCTACGTTATTGCGAACGCAAAGGCTTTAAAGTTGAAGTGCTAGAAGAGTCTGATGGCGATGTAGCAGGCATCAAAGGCGCATCGATTAAGGTGACTGGCGATTACGCTTACGGCACTTTAAGAACTGAAAATGGTGTGCATCGCTTGGTGCGTAAATCACCGTTTGATAGCAACGCCAAACGCCACACTTCATTTGCCAGCGTTCAGATTTTCCCTGAAGTCGATGAT
Source organism: Methylotenera versatilis 301 (assembly GCF_000093025.1). Taxonomy (GTDB): domain Bacteria; phylum Pseudomonadota; class Gammaproteobacteria; order Burkholderiales; family Methylophilaceae; genus Methylotenera; species Methylotenera versatilis. The sequence goes on along the minus strand of NC_014207.1, from coordinate 2,209,832 downwards.
TCAATTCAAATTGATATTAACCCAGCTGACTTGCGTATCGACACTTATCGCGCCAGTGGGGCGGGTGGTCAGCATATTAACAAAACCGATTCTGCCGTGCGTATTACCCATCTACCGACTAATACTGTGGTGCAATGTCAAAATGACCGCTCACAACATCGTAACCGCGATGAAGCGATGAATATGCTTAAAGGCGCGCTGTATAACCTAGAACTAAACAAGCGTAATGCAGACAAACAAGCGCTTGAAGATGCTAAAACCGATATTGGTTGGGGGCATCAAATCAGGTCTTATGTGTTGGACCAAGGCCGTATTAAAGATTTACGTACCAATGTAGAAATTGGTAATACGCAAGGCGTGCTTGATGGCGACCTTGACCCATTTATACAAGTCAGTTTGAAGCAGGGAGTTTAAGAATGAGCAGCCAAGAAAATAACCAGCAAAATAATGAAGTAATCCCAGTAGATGAAAACCATGTGATTGCAGAGCGTCGTGAGAAGCTAAAATCCATCCGTGAAGCCACTGGTGGCGTGGCGTTTCCTAACGATTTTAAGCCGCAACATAAAGCCGCTGATTTAATCGCAGCCTATGCTAATCAAGAAAATGAAGCATTTGAAGCAACACCAGTTAACGTTGTAGTGGCTGGCCGCATGATGTTAAAACGTGTGATGGGTAAAGCAAGCTTTGCGACCATACAAGATGGTAGCGGCGCAAATGCAGGCAGCCGTATTCAGCTTTATGTAGCCAAAGACATGATCAGTGAAGAAGTCTACGAGCAATTTAAACATTGGGATTTGGGCGACTTTTTAGGTGCAACTGGCTATCTGTTTAAAACTAAAACAGGCGAGCTTTCAATCAAAGTGACTGAAATTCGTTTGCTAACAAAATCTTTACGCCCATTGCCAGAAAAATTCCACGGTTTGCAAGATCAAGAAGTTAAATATCGCCAACGTTACGTTGATTTAATTACCAGCGAAGAAACGCGTGCGACTTTTGTTGCACGTAGCAAAGTCGTTTCTGCAATCCGGAACTTCATGATTCAAAATGAATTCTTAGAAGTTGAAACGCCGATGTTGCACCCTATTCCAGGTGGTGCTTCAGCTAAGCCATTCATTACGCATCACAATGCTTTAGATATGCAAATGTACATGCGTATTGCTCCAGAACTATATTTGAAACGCTTAGTCGTTGGCGGTTTTGAGCGTGTGTTTGAAGTAAATCGTAACTTCCGTAACGAAGGTTTGAGCGTTCGTCATAATCCAGAATTCACCATGATGGAATTTTATGCAGCTTATACTGACTATCAATGGTTGATGGACTTTACTGAAAACTGTATTCGCACTGCAGCCATCGCAGCACGCGGTACTGCCGTGCTGGAGTATCAAGGTCGTGAGCTAGATTTGAGCAAGCCATTCCAACGCTTAACGATTGTTGGCGCTATTCAAAAATATGCACCGCAATACACGCTTGGGCAGTTAAATGATGAAGCTTTCTTACGTGCAGAAATCCTTAAGCATGGCACGAAACCATTTGACCATGCAGGTTTGGGCGCATTGCAATTGGCATTGTTTGAAGAAACTGCTGAAAGCCAATTATGGGAGCCAACTTATATTATTGATTACCCAGTTGAAGTTTCACCATTGGCACGTGCATCAGACAAAAACCCAGAAATCACTGAGCGTTTTGAGTTGTTTGTGACTGGTCGCGAAATCGCAAACGGGTTCAGCGAGTTAAATGATGCTGAAGACCAAGCCGCACGTTTCCATGCGCAAATGAAAGCCAAAGAAGCGGGTGACCATGAAGCGATGTTCTATGATGCGGACTTTATTCGCGCATTGGAGTACGGCATGCCGCCAGCAGGCGGTTGCGGTATCGGTATTGATCGCTTAGTCATGATGATCACCGACAGCGCAAGTATCCGTGATGTAATTTTATTCCCGCACATGCGCGCTGAATCTTAAGTTAGATGCAGAAAACATGATAAAAACCGCAAGCTGAAGAAATTAGCTTGCGGTTTTTTTACGCCATATATTTTTTTAAATGACATCAGTTTTTATCTATACAAGTTAACTGATGTAACTCAGATTTTTAGGAACACTCAATGTCAAAACATCTTCAATTAGGTTTGCTTGCAGCTTTGTTGCTAGTTAATGCTTGCAACACATTAAGAGCAGAAGAATCTACTCAATTTGATTGGGCTTCACTACCTGTTAAGCCAAATGCTAATAAACACGCAAGTGTTTTAGCTACTTTTCAGCTGCCAGATACCGATATTTCTACGCTAAATCCTAATATTGATTTAGGCGACAATGCGCAAGCTGTTAAGAACGGTTACCCCAATCGTCATATCCCTGGCATTGGTTCAGCCATTGCTACTATACCGAATAAACCAGGTGAGTTTTACATGTTAACGGACAGAGGCCCTAATTTTGATCATACCAATTGGCTAGGCAACGTAAATGGTAAGACCTTTCCTTTACCAAAATTCACGCCTGCAATCGTTCATGTCAAGCTCACTCAAGGTAAAGGTGCAATTGGGCGGATTGAAGTGATTCGTGCTATTCCGATTGTGGATAGCAAAGATCAACCAGTAACTGGGTTAAGTAATCATGAAGTTGATGAGCAAGCATTCTCAGGCAAGTCCAATACACCATTGAGTTTTCACCCGGCGGGCCTAGACACAGAAGCTTTGCAGCTTTTACCAGACGGCAACTTTTTAGTCTCAGAAGAATACGGGCCTAGTATTGCAGTCATTGACAGGAGCGGCCACGTGCTGATGCGCTACGTGCCTATTGGCAAAACCTATGATGGTGTAAATTATCCGGTAAAAGAGCTATTGCCATCAATCTATAAAGAGCGACGTGGTAATCATGGCTTTGAAAATGTCAGCGTTACGCCAGATGGCAAAACTGCATACGCGACCCTACAAAGCCCAATGGGAAACGAAAACAAAAAGGCATATAAAAAAAGTCGGCTGGTTAGAATACTACGCTTAGATATTACCAAGCCTACAGATGCAACAGTGACAGGCATGTTTGTGGTCTTGCAAAGCGATAAATCAGCCTATCCAAAAACCGATAAGCAAAAGGATCTGAAATACTCAGATGCTGTAGCAATTTCTCAAGACAAGCTTTTGTTGTTAGAACGTGCCACCAACAAAGTAAAGTTAATCGAGGCTGATTTAAGTGCAGCAACCAATATCCTTACACATATAGATATGAATACTTTGCTATTTGAGAAGGAGGGTGAAAAGTTAGGGAAGCTCACTATTACACCCGCGAGCACCAGAGAAGTATTCGACAGTCATGATGTGCGTTCAAAAATTGATACTGATAAACTGGAAGGTTTAGCGGTGTTATCACCCAATGTAGTGGTGCTAAGCAATGATAACGATTTTGGTGTAGGTGAAAATACCAATAACTACCCTAGTAAAGCATGGGTAGTGCGCTTAGGTAAAAGTTTGTCTATGCCTTAGTGCAATACAAAATCAGTATATTGCCCTACTAATAATTTTCAAAATCACTAGTAGGGCAGTAACCCGTTGTGAGCGATGCGGCAAAATTAATTAACGGGTTGCCCGTTTACTTTTTAATGCTTGTTGTTATAAAAACGCCGCTCCGCGACGTGTACGTTGCTTCTAACATGTCTAGCTCTAGATAAATTAATGCTCAAAATTACCTATCATTCCCCCTGTTGTTAATTAGCAACAATGCTGTTGCTAATTGCCCACCAATTAGTTCTTTGTCATCAAATTGTCATAAAAAAATAACACACTGCTCGTGTTGAAAAAATACATTGATGCAGTTAATTTTATGAAGGGATTTTTGATGAATTTTAAATTACGTAACATGGTAGCCGCAACGCTAGCTGGCTCAGTTTTAATGAGCTTTGGCACAAGTGCAATGGCTGACTCTACATTTGATCTAGTACAAGCTTTAGTTGCTAAAGGCGTATTGACAGAAGAAGAAGCATTACCATTGTTGAAAGGCCGTGAAAACGACATTCAACTTGCTGATAAAAAAGTAAAGAAAGCAGCTAAGCTTGGTATATCTGATGCTATTGATAATGCTACTTTGTATGGTGATATTCGTGTACGTGCTGAACATCGTGAAGGTAGTGGTGTTGCAGTTACAAATGCAGCTGAAGTTGACTCTAATAGAGATAGAGCTCGCTATAAACTGACTTTAGGTGTTAAAACTACTGCAGGTGATTTTTACACTGACTTGGCACTTGCTATGGGTCAGAGCGGCCGTTCAGATAATGCGACATTTGGTAAAAATCCAACAGCAGCATCACCAGCGGGTGGATTAAATGAGAAAGAAAATATTCTTGTAAAACGTGCGATGGTCGGCTGGAATGCAACAGACTGGCTAACCCTTGAAGCTGGTCGTATGGAAAATCCACTCTACACTACGCCAATGGTGTGGGATGCCGATTTAACTGTTGAAGGTTTGACTGAAAAAGTTAAATATAAGTTGAACGATGCTGATTTTTTCTTAACTGCGCTGCAAGCAAGTTATAGAGGCGACAGAGTTTATACAGGTACTGGGGCTGGATCAAATCCAACTACTGAATTGTTTGCGTATCAAGGTGGTGCTAGATACCAATTCAATGACCACACATCTGCTAAAGCTGGCTTGACTTATACTACTATAAATCACAATGTACAAAATGCTGCTTTCAAACCGGGTCTTAGTACCGATGCATTGTCTGGTAATGTTGGAGTAAACGATTTAGATACTATTGAAGTACCCGCAGAAGTTAACTACATGGTTAACAGCAGCATTGGTGTGCGTTTATACGGTGACTACGTAGTTAATACAAGTGGCTCTGATCGTTTTAATGCTGCTGTTGCAGCTACCTCTTCAGCTGACCGTAGTAAAGTATCTGCAGCAGGTAATGATGACACAGCATGGTTGTTAGGTTTTGTGGTTGGTTCAGCAAATGATTTTAAATCGTTTGAAGGTAACAAAATGGTTAAAGGTGATTGGCAAGCACGAATTTGGTACCAAGACGTAGGTGCTTATTCAGTTGATCAGAACGCTGTTGATTCAGATATTTTTGACTCACGTGTAAACATTAAAGGCACAACCTTTAAAGCGCAATACAATGTGCAAGATAACGTAGCTATAAATTTCGCATACGGTCACGCAACACGTAAGAATGGTGCTTTAGCTACAGCAGTTGGAAGTGGTAATGATATTGGTCTTAATTTGAGCAGCTTCGATTTAGTTCAATTAGATCTAACTTACAAGTTCTAATAAGTTAGACTGTGAAAAAAGCCCGCTGCTAGAGCGGGCTTTTTTCATTCTGCTTAGTACACCTGTCTCTGAAAATATACAATCAGGTATAATTCATGTACATAGTTTTGAAAGGTAAACCGCATGTACCAGCACCCATTACTTAATCGCGATAAGATGTCTCCACAAGAGGCCTTGGATATTTTGATTGAAGGCAATCATCGCTTTACGCATAACCAAACTTCAAAAAAAGATTACCAATCATTAATTGAAATTACGAAAGATAAGCAACATCCATTTACTTCATTTTTAAGCTGTAGCGACTCTCGCGCACCTGTGGAATTGTTGTTTGATCAAGCTTTGGGTGATGTGTTTAGTGTGCGTTTGGCGGGTAATATTGCTTCAGATAAAGGGATTGGTAGCTTAGAGTTCGCAAGTAAATATTTAGGTTCTAAACTAATTGTTGTACTTGGACATACGAGTTGCGGCGCAATAAAAGCTGCTTGCGATAATTTTAGAGAAGGCCATATTGGCGAGATTATTAATCATATTCGTCCAGCTGTTCGTCAAGAGAAAACGGTGCTGGAGTCGCGCGATTCCAGCAATGAAGATTTTGTAGCTAAAGTATGTGCGCAGAATGTTAGGGTGCAAATTAAGCAAATTTTGCATAGCAGCGACATTATTGAAGATATGCTCAACGAGAAGAAAATAGGCTTGATTGGCGCTGTTTACGATATATCTACAGGTCAAGTTAACTTTCTAGAAGATACCTTAAAGCTTTAAGACCTCGAAACTCAAACACCTTAAAGTTCTTAGCCTTTAAGGTGCAAAAGGCCTATCGATGGCCTTCTTTTGCCATATTGATTGAATACTTTGGTATTTCAACCACTAAATCCTCTGTACCAACAAGCGCTTGGCAAGATAAGCGCGAGTTGGGCTCTAATCCCCAAGCTTTATCCAGTAAGTCATCTTCTTGATCATCTGATGGGTTAAGCGATTTAAAACCTTCACGCACAATCACATGGCAAGTCGTGCAGGCGCAGGCTTGGTCGCAGGCGTGGTCAATATCAATATGGTTTTTTAACAATACCTCACATATTGAATCGCCTGTTTTAGCTTCAATCGCTGCACCATCTGGGCAGAGTTCTACGTGTGGCAGTATGATGATTTGCGGCATTTTGTTTCCTTGCTAAATTTTTCTGTCATTTCCGCCTACGCTAAAATGCAGGTCTTATAAGTTAATTGAATCTAAGTTTTTACCACTTAATGCATGGCTCACACTAGCATTCATGCGAGCAGCGGCAAATGCTTCGGTCGCGTGGTTTAAAGCATCTACAGCTTTGTTAATGGCGACAGCATCTTCAGCTTGGCTAATTCTTTGTAGATTTTGTATTTCAGTTTCTATTGTTTGCTTCTCTTGTTCACTAATCAGATGGCTATCAGCAGCAAGTGCCAAAGTGACTGAATTAATAATGGCACCTGCTGATACACGTGCTTCAGCCAGCATGCGTGCTGTTTTATCAGCTTCTGCACTGCCAAATGATGATTTCAGCATATGTGTAATTTCGTCTTCGCTTAACCCATACGATGGTTTAACCACCACATGTGCTTCAACACCATTGGTTTGTTCACGAGCGCTGACTGAGAGTAGCCCATCAGCATCTACCTGAAAGGTCACGCGTATGCGTGCAGCCCCAGCAGCCATAGGAGGAATACCACGTAGCTCAAAACGCGCTAACGAACGGCAATCTGCCACTAGCTCACGTTCGCCTTGCACTACTTGTATGCTCATGGCCGTTTGGCCATCTTTGTAGGTGGTGAAGTCTTGCGCGCGCGCAACAGGTAATGTGCTGTTGCGAGGGATGATTCTTTCTACTAAGCCGCCCATAGTTTCTAAACCTAAGGAAAGTGGGGTCACATCTAGCAGCAATAAATCATCTTCGCTGCGGTTGCCTACCAAAGCATTGGCTTGAATCGCTGCACCGAGTGCCACCACTTTGTCTGGGTCTAAATTCGTGAGCGGTGTTTGTTTAAAATACTCTTCAACCGCTTGTCTCACTTGTGGCATGCGTGTAGCGCCGCCGACCAATACTACGCCTTTAATATCCTCTAATTTAAGGTTAGCATCACGCATGGCTTTACGCGTAGGTGCGAGCGTTTTAATCACCAGCTGTTGGGTGAACTCTACAAATTGAGTCGCGCTGAGCGTGACATCAACTAACAACCCATTACTTAATCGGCACACAATTTGCGCTTCATGGTTATCTGTTAACCATTCTTTTGCCTGACGCGCTTTGGTCAGTAGCAAGCGCGTGTCGTTTTCACTTAGCGGATTAAAATTACTGGTACTTTCTCTAATTCTATCTAACACCCAGCAATAAATGCGGTGGTCAAAATCATCACCACCAAGTGCAGAATCACCATTCGTCGCAAGCACTTCAAACACGCCTTTGCTGAGTTTAAGTATTGATACGTCAAATGTACCGCCACCTAAATCATAAATGACAAATGTGCCTTCTGCAGCGTTGTCTAAGCCATAAGCCACCGCAGCTGCGGTAGGTTCGTTGAGCAGGCGTAATACATTCAGCCCAGCTAGACGCGCGGCATCTTTTGTCGCTTGGCGCTGTGCATCATCAAAATAGGCTGGCACAGTAATCACTACGCCAATTAATTCGCCACCAAGTGATTTCTCTGCGCGTGCTTTAAGTGTTTTCAGGATTTCAGCGGAGATTTCTACTGGCGTTTTTAAACCGGCACGAGTTTGAATTTGCAATAATTTTGTTGAGTCTGAGCTATCTACAAAGTTATACGGAATATGCGCTCTATCTGCAATATCTTTTAGGCTACGTCCCATAAAACGTTTGGCTGAGGCAATGGTATTCACAGGGTCGGCACTTTGTTGCGCTTGTGCATCGTGTCCGACCACTACTTCGCCCTCGGGCATATAGCGCACTACAGAAGGCAGCAGTGCATGACCATGCTCATCTTGTAACACGGTAGCCATGCCACTTTTTACTGTGGCCACTAGAGAGTTTGTGGTGCCTAGGTCTATACCCACAGCCAACTTGTGTTGGTGTGGTGCGGCACTCATGCCAGGTTCGGATATTTGCAGTAATGCCATTAGATAATTGCCATCAGTTTATTGCTATCTTAAATGTCTATTTGTTCTATTGCGCGATTAATGTCTTCAGACACTTTATCGATAAAAATGAGCTTACGAGTGGCATCAGTAGCAGCGGCGTAATCCTTCTGCACATCTAGCAAACTGACTAAACTCTCTTGCAAGCTTTTTGCGTCAGCACGAATTTCAGCTAATAAGCTATCTAAAGCGTCTACATCTTTTGCTGACACTGCATCTTCCGTTGCTTCTCGCCATTCCATTTGCTGCATCAAAAAATCAGTTGGCATGGCTGTATTAGTTTCGCTAATCGCAGTGATGCCTTGTAACTCTAAAAGATATTTAGCGCGATTAGCCGGATTTTTAAGGCTTAGATAAGCTTCATTTGCTAGGGTTGCTTGTTGCATCGCGCTTAACTTTTCAGCAGCTGGCGCAGTCACAAATCTGTCTGGGTGCGACTCAGATTGTATCTTGCGGAAATTGCTTTCTAGTGCGGCTAACTCAATATTGAAAATTGGTTCAAGTCCAAACAACTCAAAGTAATTCAAACTCACACTGTAAAGCTTTCACCGCAACCGCACTCGTCTTTTACGTTTGGATTGTTAAACTTAAAGCCTTCATTTAAGCCTTCTTTGGTAAAGTCTAATTCTGTACCATCAATGTAAACAAGGCTCTTAGGGTCAACAATCACTTTAACGCCGTGACTTTCAAACGCGGTGTCTTCTGGATGCATCTCATCTACAAACTCCAGTGTATACGCCATGCCTGAGCAGCCTGTGGTTTTAACGCCCAAACGTAAGCCAATGCCTTTGCCGCGATTGGCAAGGAATTTTTCTACGCGATTAGCCGCGGTTTCTGTCAGTGATATTGCCATAGATTATGCAGTCACTTTCGCAGCTTGTTTCGCTTTAATGTCAGCAACAGCTGCTTTAATTGCATCTTCAGCCAATACTGAACAGTGAATTTTTACTGGAGGCAATGCTAACTCTTCAGCGATTTCTGAATTCTTGATCGCATAAGCTTCTTCAATAGTACGACCTTTAAGCCACTCTGTTACCAAAGAGCTTGAGGCAATGGCTGAACCACAACCGTAAGTCTTGAATTTAGCATCTTCAATAATGCCGCTATCATTCACTTTAATCATTAATTTCATTACATCGCCACAAGCTGGCGCACCGACCATACCGGTACCTACGTTTGGATCGTTTTTATCTAACGTACCAACGTTACGCGGGTTTTCGTAGTGGTCTAAAACTTTATCTGAATATGCCATGTTGCTCTCCTAATATAAACTAAAACGCATCGTAAACTCATCGTTAGCTTCGCCTCGCCGTACTAAATGTACTGTCTTCGGCTTGCTGCCTTGATTTTACTTCGCCTTTTAATTCATTAAACTCTATATAAATTCTAAAAAAATATTCTAAATCAATCTAATGTGCAGCCCACTGCACTTTACTTAGATCAATTCCGTCCTTAAACATTTCCCAAAGTGGGGATAATTCTCTTAATTTATCAATTTTACTTTTCATTAAGTTGATGGTGTAATCAACGTCTTCTTCAGTCGTGAAGCGACCGATTGAAAAGCGAATTGAGCTGTGCGCCAATTCATCGGTACGACCTAAAGCGCGCAATACATAGCTTGGCTCCAAGCTGGCTGATGTACATGCAGAGCCGCTTGAAACGGCAATACCTTTAACGGCCATAATCAGAGATTCTCCTTCTACATAATTGAAGCTGATATTCAAGTTATGTGGAACGCGGTGTTCTAAATCACCATTCACGTAAACTTCTTCCATAGTTTCTAAGCCATGCAACAATTTATCGCGTAAGCGGCGAATGCGTGCGTTTTCCAAATCCATTTCTTCGCGAGCAATTCTAAACGCTTCGCCCATACCAACGATTTGATGCGTGGCTAATGTACCTGAACGCATACCACGCTCGTGACCGCCGCCATGCATTTGCGCTTCAATCCGAATACGTGGTTTACGGCGAACATACAAAGCGCCAATGCCTTTAGGGCCGTACGTTTTATGTGCACTGAAGCTCATTAAATCGACAGGTAATTTTTCTAGATCAATATGTACTTTACCTGTTGCTTGCGCCGCATCTACGTGAAAAATCACGCCATTTTCACGGCAGATATTGCCGATTGCAGTAATGTCTTGAATCACGCCAATTTCATTGTTGACTAACATCACAGACGCTAACACGGTATCTGGACGAATAGCCGCTTTGAATTTTTCTAAATCCACTAAGCCATTTGGTTCTGGTTCTAAGAATGTGGCTTCAAAACCTTGGCGCTCAAGTTCACGTATTGGGTCAATCACCGCTTTATGCTCAGTTGCTACGGTGATAATGTGTTTGCCTTTGCCGCTGTAGAAATTAGCCGCACCTTTAATTGCAAGGTTGTTTGATTCAGTCGCACCAGATGTCCAGACGATTTCGCGCGGGTCTGCACCCACTAACTTGGCAACTTCTTCACGTGCGTTCTCAACCGCTTTTTCAGCAGTCCAGCCGTACGGATGGCTACGTGAAGCTGGATTGCCAAAATCTTCCGTTAAATATGGAATCATTTTTGCGGCAACGCGCGGATCAACAGGTGTAGTTGCTGAGTAATCCAAATAAATTGGATGCATACTATCTTCTGCGTGTTTTGAAACTGGCATTTCTAGTGAAGCTGACATTCTTTTATTTATCCTTGCATTTTATTAAATCGGTTTGGGTTTTATAGGCCGGTAAAAACTGCCCTAAAAACCTTAATTAAGCGGCTATCGCCGTCAATTGTTTTAATCTCATAATTTCATTATTCAATGTGGCTAAAAAGTTTGCCACTTGTGCTGCCGTGTTACTTGCACCAAAACTAACTCTTACTGCGCCACGCGCTACGTCAGCAGGTATGTCCATGGCCAAAAGTACATGGCTAGGTTCAGTACTGTCGCTAGAGCAAGCTGAGCCGCTAGCAACCGCGTAGCCTTTACGATCTAATGCCATGACCAGTGTTTCACCTTCAATATTGTCAATCGCAAAAAAGCTGGTATTCGGGATGCGCGCTACTTGCTTGCCGAAAATGCTAACATCTAATGCTTGTAAACCTTGCTCAAGCTGATTGCGTAAGGCTGCAGTGTGAGTCGCAAAATTCGCCCGATTACTCATGGCTAGCTCACAGGCTGCGCCAAAACCAACAATTGCTGCAACGTTTTCTGTGCCGCTGCGTAAACCTTTTTCTTGTCCACCACCATGCAATAGTGGCTGTATATCTAGTTTTTTATCGACTACAAGTGCTGCCGCACCTTGTGGGCCATGAATCTTATGGCTGGAAATCGTCATGGCATTTACATTTAAATCTGCAAAGCTCAGATCAATTTTCCCAAGCGCTTGTACCGCATCAGTATGCATAAATGCACCTGCGCTTCGTGCCATATCAGCAATAGTACCCAGCTCTTGTATCACACCTGTTTCATTGTTTGCCAACATGACTGAAACCAAGCCTGTTGGTGTTTTTAACTGTAATTTAAATTTCTCTAAATCTACTTTTCCGTTTGCATCAACTACAATTTTTTGACTGACATAACCATGTTGTTGCATCGCTATTGCAGGTCGAGTCACACATGGATGCTCAATGGCGCTTGTTAAAATTTGTCGCGCAGTCGCCGCTGATTTAATTGCGGCAATACCTTTTACAGCAAAATTATTGGCTTCAGTGCCACACGAAGTAAATACCACTTGCGAGGTATAAGCACCGCAGGCTTCAGCTACTTGAGCTCGTGCATGTTCAACAGCATCACGCGCTGAGCGACCAAAAACATGGCGACTGGTTGGGTTGCCTGCTTGGTTTGTCATCCAAGGTAACATGGCTTCTAATACGCGATTATCAAGCGCAGTAGTCGCATTATGATCAAAATAGATGTTGGCCATTGCTAAAGTATCGTGAGTGTTAAACGACCGCAGCCTCGATAGTTAGATCTTTTTGACTGCAAGCACTGTTAGCACGCGGCATAATGGTGACTTTTTTATCTGATGTCTGTGACGCAACCATATCGGCTAAACTTACGCCGGCAAGGTAATCTAAAATCTTAGTGTTGAGCGTAGACCATAAGTCGTGTGTCATACAGCGACCTTCATCTTTACAGTTTTCTTGACCACCACAGTGTGTTGCGTCGATTTGCTCATCTACCGCATTGATAATTTCAGCTACTGAAATGTCGGCATAGTTTTTTGCAAGCTTGTAGCCGCCGCCGGGTCCGCGAACACTGTTCACTAAACCTTGACGACGCAAGCGGCTGAATAGCTGCTCTAAATATGAAAGTGAAATGCTCTGACGTTCGCTAATACCTGCGAGTGTAACGGGTTTAATTTCGTTAAGCTCGCTACCTGCAAGCTTACTCTCGCTATTGGCTAGCGCTTCGTGTAATGCTAAGTCCAGCATCGCAGTCACAGCAAAACGACCTTTTGTTGTAAGTTTCATTAGTAAATAGCACCTATGTAATTACAGGCAATTTTATAATACCTGATCACTTTAGTCAACTATTAGCCCATTTAAGTTCACTTGCTAAAGCAACTCATTTAAGTTGCTTGATAATTCTATTCCAGGCAAGATTTTTTACGCTTAGCGACTTTTTTAGATGATTATTCTGAGGTGATTTTTTTAGTGACTTTGCTTTTTATTGGTTGTTTTACATCAAATGCAGTAGCAACCTTGGTATCACTAGTTTCATCATTACTGAGCGCCTGCAGCTGTAAAGTTAGTTCAGCCAACTTAGCATCTTGTGCTGCACTGTGTTCTAGTAGTACCTGTAGCGCTTTAGACATCGCCTCGTGATTGAACTTATCGTTATCATCAATCACCGCATAAGCCGTAAAGCTGGCGCTTTTGCTAGACTCTTCTTTGTTGGCTTTTTCTTCTTCTAAAATCCGCGCAGGTATGCCAACAGCTGTTGCATTGGCAGGTACGTTTTTTACTACAACTGCATTTGAGCCGATTTTTGCACCAGTGCCTACGGTAATCGGGCCGAGTACTTTTGCCCCAGCACCAATCACCACGCCACTTTCAAGCGTCGGATGACGCTTACCTTTGTTCCATGAAGTTCCGCCAAGTGTTACACCGTGGTAAAGCGTGCAATCATCGCCAATCACGGCTGTCTCGCCGACTACTACGCCCATACCGTGGTCAATAAACACGCGACGACCAATAGTGGCACCTGGGTGAATTTCGATGCCTGTGAGCCAGCGAGCTAGATGCGAATTAAAGCGCGCAAGCCAATATAAGTGCTGCTTCCATAGCCAATGCGATAGGCGGTGCATCAGCAGCGCATGTACACCAGGGTAAGTGGTAAGTATTTCCCAATGTGTGCGCGCAGCAGGGTCGCGCTCGAACACAATGGAGATGTCTTCTTTTAGGTGATTAAACATGGCGATATTATGACATAACTTGCAGTGTCGATTGCTTTAAAAGCTATGAATATGCTGGTTTGATTAATGTGCGATGAATCATGAGTAGTAAAGATTTAATTAATACTTGGTATGTTTTTTTGGTTCTATCGTTAACGTTAGAATGCCTCTAAGCAGATTTACTTCTTCTTTTTCAAGTTTGGCACGGGCATAGATACGACGTATACGCTCACTGAGTTTCTTTGGTGCATTGGGGTTGAGGTAGCCAATTTTAATGAGCGTATCTTCCAGATGTGCATATAAACCTTCTAAGGCTTCGTTAGTAGCGTATTCGGTTGGCGTGATTTCATCCAGTTTACACTCAAGCACCGCCATACGCATTTCGTAACACATGACTTGCACTGCAGCCGCTAAATTGAGTGATGAGTATTCAGGGTTCGCTGGAATCATGGCAAGCAGCTGGCAGCAATCTAATTCAGCGTTCGAAAGACCGCTCATCTCAGTGCCGAATACCAAGGCGATAGGCTGCGAAGCCGCTATTTTACTTGCTCGCATTGCGGCTTCCCGCACATTCACAAGCTCGTGCGAAATTTGACGTTTACGTGCACTCATGCCGATAGCTAGTACGCAACCTTGCAGTGCTTCACTTAATGTTTCCGTCACGATTGCATTTTCGAGTAAATCTGCTGCACCAGTTGAAAGAGCGGTGGCATGGGCGTCTGGAAACTTATCTGGTTTTACCAAATATAAATGCTTCAACCCCATGGTTTTCATTGCGCGTGCTGCTGAGCCAATATTCCCAGGATGGCTGGTTTGGCATAGCACTACACGTACATTGTGTAAGGATTCAGCTTTTGCTGAGTCTGATTTTATTGCGTCTAAATTTGCTGTCATGACATATCACCATTAAAGTGTCATTTTATCATTCTAAACTCTGCACTATATGGATTTTGAACATTTAAATCTGCTGTATGGTCATGATGAGTGATTAAAACTTAAATGCAGCAAAAATATTGTAAAAATTAAATTGTTTAAATGTTAAAGGTATACTGAAGCATGCTTCGTGCAAATATTTAGTCATAGGCTGATGAAGAAACTTATTATTTTATTTAGCGTTACGGCGCTTATGTTTTCGAGTACCTTGTTTATGAATAAGGTGTTTGCAGCTGATTCTCTAATTAGGCCAAGCAACGTGGCTGTGATCGTGAATACGGCTAATACTAACAGTGTAGCCATCGGTCAGTATTATTTGAAAGCACGCGGCATTCCGTCGGATAATCTTATTCGAGTCAACATCCCTGGAAATCCTAAAAAACTCACGGTTGAGCAGTTTAATCAGCTCAAGCAATCTATTGATGAAAAACTAAAACCAGAGATGCAAGTCATCTTGCTAGTTTGGACAGCGCCTTATGCGGTGGAGTGCAACGCGATTACGTCTGCACTGACATTAGGTTTTGACGCACAGCAGTGCAAAAAAACTTGCGGCCCCGGCAAAATGAGCCCTTATTTTAATAGTGCTACGACACAGCCTGTTGATGCGGGTTTGAGACTATCTATGTTAATGCCGACAGAGTCGGTAGATGAGGCAAAAGCATTGATCGATCGCGGCATATTAAGCGGATTTATGATGAGTGAAGCGAGCGCTTATTATTTAAATACCTCAGACAAGCTGCGCAGTTCTAGAGCTGAGTTTTTCCCAAAATCTATGCAGATTCCTGAGAGAAAGCTACAGATACAAACTTTGCAATTAGACGCAATTGAAAATATGAAAGACATCATGGTGTATGAGACTGGTCTTGCACATGTGCCAAAGCTGGATACGTTAGGATTTATGCCTGGTGCGCTTGCTGACCATTTGACTTCTTCTGGTGGAGACTTACTAGGAGGCGGTCAAATGAGTAGCTTGAAATGGCTGGAAGCTGGTGCTACTGCTAGCTATGGCACTGTTTCCGAGCCTTGTAATTATTGGCAAAAATTCCCTAACCCAACCGTACTGCTTGCACATTATCTTTCGGGCGAAAGCGCCGTGGAAGCTTATTGGAAAAGCGTTGCATGGCCAGCACAGGGTTTGTTTATAGGTGAGCCTTTAGCGAGTCCATACTGTACCTCTTGCCGAATGCTGCAAAATGTTCAGTGAGGTTTAAGTTGGTATTTGAGTTATTAGCATAAGACACATAGGATTTCATTTGCAGCCATTACACTTAACGCTGAAATCACGCGTGCCACAAGTCACGATTACCAAGCTGATTATTGCGGCAAATATTTTAGTTTTTGTGGCGATGTTGGTAAAGGGTGCCGGTTTTTGGCATTCGCCGAATGCTATTCAGCTCGCTTGGGGGGCTAATTTCGGTCCAGCAACGCAAGATGGCGAATGGTGGCGTTTAGGTACTGCGATGTTTCTGCATTTTGGCATCATTCATTTGCTAGTGAATGTTTGGTCATTGTGGGATGCAGGACAGCTGGTTGAGCGCATGTATGGGCATCTTCGTTTTGCTGGGATCTACGTGTTGAGTGGGTTAACTGGCAACTTAGTGTCACTGGTTATTCAAGGGAATGCTGCAGTGTCTGGCGGTGCGTCAGGCGCTATTTTTGGGGTTTATGGCGCACTGCTGACTTTCCTCTGGCGTGAACGACAATCGATTGCGCGTCATGAGTTTCGCTGGTTGTTCTGGGGCGCTTCGGTGTTTTCTGTGGCGACTATCGTGTTTGGTTTTATTGTGCCAGGCATTGATAATTCCGCCCACATAGGTGGTTTTTTGACGGGTATTTTCAGTAGTATTTTACTTTCGCAATCCATTGAGGTTAAGCCTGTATCGCGCAATACTAAGTTGTTAGCTGCTGGCGTTATTGTGCTCGCCTGTGTGGTTTTGGTGCTGAATATTCCAGCACCTAAGTATCGCTGGAGTGATGAGTTGCTATTGCGTAAGAAAGTGGATGAGTTTTTATTAAAAGATCAGGCTATTAATCGCTCTTGGCTACAAATTATGCATGAAGGTAATAAAGGCGAAGCGACCTTTGATTCCTTGGCGAATCATATAGACGAGGCGATTAGCGAGCCTTATGAACAAAGTTTTGAGCAATTATCACAATTGCCGAGTGACCCGGCATTGCCCTCAGCCGCTAAACTTAAAAACATATTGCAGTATGTTGAAAAAAGAAAGTCTGAGTCGCAAGTGCTGGCAGATAAAATGCGAAGTAAGCCGATTATGCAGCTGCCGCAACCTTAAGAAAACTTTTTGCGTCAAAACTTACAGTTGCTTAGGCCAGCTCTTCATGGCGATTAATGAACTTGTTAATTGGTGAACATGGCGATTGGTGAATACGTGAAATAGTATTAAAATGCTGACTTATCAGTTCTTTAACATGAATTTAAAGCTTGAGTCATTACTTAAGTCATTGAAGGTTAAGTAATGACTCAAGCCATATTTAGCCTAAGTTTTATTCAATACAGGTTAAAGCAACAGACTACCAACAAAGATTCGAGAAAATATGCATCCTATGTTATCCAATGCAGTGAAAGCTGCACGCCGCGCTGGCAATATTATTACACGTGCCTCTGAAGACGTAGGCTCCCTCAAAATTCAAACCAAAACTTACAATGACTTTGTCACTGAAGTAGATAAAGCTGCAGAGGGTGCCATTATCGACATGTTGAAGGATTTGTATCCAACGCACGGATTTTTGGGTGAAGAAAGCGGCGAATCGAATTCTGAAGCTGATTTCATTTGGATTATTGATCCGTTAGACGGCACTACCAACTTTTTACATGGCATGCCGCAATATTGCATCTCAATCGCCTTGCAAGAACGCGGCGTATTGACGCACGCGGTAGTGTATGACCCAAATCGCAATGACTTGTTTACTGCAACCAAAGGTCGCGGTGCATTCTTGAATGACAAGCGTATTCGTGTATCACAACGCACAAAATTGCAAGATACCATTATCGGTACAGGCTTTCCATTCCGTGATTTCACGCATCTAGATACCTACTTAGATATGTTGAAAGACATGATTAAAAAGACCACTGGGATTCGCCGTCCAGGTTCAGCCGCATTAGATTTGGCTTACGTGGCTGCAGGTTGGTATGATGGTTTTTGGGAAATTGACCTGTCAACTTGGGACGTCGCCGCAGGCGGTTTAATCGTGCAAGAAGCGGGCGGTATTGTGGGAGACTTTGAAGGTAATGAGTCATGGCTTAAAACAGGCAATATCGTTGCTGCCAACCCAAAAATATTCTCTCAAATGCTGCAAACCTTAAGCCCGCATTTAACTGACGATTTAAAAACACCTAAATAACGATGATAGAGCACGTGTTCGAGCGGCATATGAGTGAGTCTGTTCATTCGCCGCAATCAACCGCTAAGTTTATTGCAAGCTTAATTGCAGAAATTAGGCCGTCAAAGCCAAATCAGGTGGAAGCGGCCATCAAAGCGATTCAAGCGCTGTGTTATTTGCTCAACAGTCACCCTGAAAAAGCGCGCCAGTTGCGTGAGGCGATATTAAGACTATTAAGCGAACATAAACCCATCTCACTATTCTTAGTGACCCGTCATTCCGCTTTTTCGGGGTTCTTTACTGAAATGCGGAGGCGCATAGGGCATAAGCTCTTACCTGAAGCGGTTGATGAGTCTTATCTCATTGATTTATTCGCATGTTTTTTCACTAAAACCAGCGATGAGTTATGGGTGCAGGCTGTACCTGATGAGGTTTGGGAGCAGCTTATCGTAGCAATAAGGTTCAATGAGGCTACTACTGATATTACGGAACCTATTATTGAATCATGCCGACAGAATTTTTTGGCCGCGACTCAGGTGCTTTCATACCGAATAGCAGCATTAGGCTTAGAGCCTGAGTTGCTGCGCAATCATCCTGAACTTGAGCAACATACTTCACCATTTATTGCGCAGCAAATAGAGTTAGCTGAGTTTCTGGCATCGCCAGATGCAGATACGCATGATTTAAATTCAAAAAGTAACGAGACTGATATCAAGCATATTTTAGTGATGCTGAATCAGTGTAGTGAAGTGGTCATGAAAATTCGACGCAATAGCGCGATTGTTGGTACCAGCATACAACTGACTTTTATGTTGCAGAGAATGGCGCAACAAGTCAGCCGACTAGAAACGCTATTAGAGATTCTTGACCACACCAGCAGTGATGACAGTCACAATAATCAAGAGACAAGTCCTAAAGAAGCTCACTCTAAAGCGAATCTAAAAATCGTACAGCTTTTCAAAGAGCTGGTTTATAGCGAATGCCATAAAAACGACGTAAGTGAGCATTGGCGTGAGAATATGGAAGTCATGGCATTACGTGTGACTGAAAATGCCAGTCGCACAGGTGAGCATTACATCACAGGCAATCGTAGCGAATACTTTGCATTAATGCGCTCAGCAATGGGTGCAGGCGTTATTATTGCTTTCATGGCAATGATTAAAATCACGCTTGCCAAGCAGCATATGGCACCGCTGACTGAAGCTATCTTATTTAGTTTAAATTACGGCCTAGGATTTATTCTAATTCACATATTGCATTTTACGGTTGCTACTAAGCAGCCTGCTATGACTGCTGCTGCGATTGCTGCCAGTATTGACGCAACTGACAGCAAATCTAAAGAAATGGATAATTTGGTGGCGATGATTGCCAATACCATGCGCAGTCAGCTCGTCGCAATTTTTGGTAATGTAGTATTGGTAGTCCCTATCGCGATGTTGATTGCTTTGGGTACGCTACACTTTACTGGTCAGCATTTCATCACGCCAGAAAAAGCACATCACCTTATGGCTGATATCGATCCTTTTCGCAGTGGTGCCTTGCTTTATGCTGCTGTGGCGGGTGTTTGTTTGTTTTTATCGGGCTTAATTGCTGGTTACCATGATAATTTGGCTATTTATAACAAAATTCCTCAGCGCTTACGTGCTGTTACATGGATGCAGAAAGTTCTAGGTGTTACGCGGCTTAATCGCGTTGCTAATTATGTAGAAAACAACTTGGGTGCGCTGGCCGGTAACTTCTATTTTGGTTGTTTGTTAGGCGGCATGACGGCAATAGGCGTGCTCTTTGGTTTGCCTTTTGATATCAGGCACATTACCTTTTCATCGGCATATGCTGGGTATGCTGCAGTTGCTTTAGATTTCATGTTAACTTGGCAAGCCGTTGCTTATATTGCCTTGAGCTTGGCGTTAATCGGTTTTGTGAATCTTGCTGTAAGTTTCAGCTTGGCGCTTTATGTGGCCATGAAGTCGCGTAAGGTCCGCTTTAAACAATGGCGATTATTGTTGGGTAATTTGGCAACAAGATTAAACCAGCATCCAGGTGAATTTATTTTTCCACCTAAAAACTCGACGGATAAAATTACTGCTGACCATGAGTAAGATTCAACAGCCCTCAGCACATGAGGCAGCCGCCGCTAGCCACACCCCCATGATGCGCCAGTATCTTGGTTTAAAGGCACAGCATCCAGATATGTTGTTGTTTTATCGCATGGGCGACTTTTATGAGTTGTTTTTTGAAGATGCTGAAAAAGCCTCACGTCTGCTGGGTATAACATTAACGCATCGCGGTAGCAGTAATGGTCAGCCTATCAAAATGGCAGGTGTACCATATCATGCGGCTGAAGGCTATTTAGCTAAATTAGCTAAATTAGGTGAAGCGGTTGCGATTTGTGAGCAAATAGGCGATCCCGCAACCAGCAAAGGTCCTGTGGATAGGCAAGTCGCACGTATTTTAACGCCAGGTACGTTAACTGATACGGCGCTGTTAGATGAGTCTCGTGATAATCAGTTACTCAGCATTTTTCAAGCAGAAGGCGTGATTGGTTTAGCACGTTTAAATCTCGCTTCTGGTACGTTTATTTTAAGCGAGATTGCAGTCGGGCTATTAGGCCAAGAGATTGAGCGTATTGCCCCCAGTGAGATTTTGTTGGCAGATGATTTTATGCATGCGGCAATCGGTTTGAGTAAAGTGGCTAAAAAGCGCTTAAGCCCATGGCAGTTTGATTTTGACAGTGCTTTTAATACTTTAACTAAACAGTTCAACACATATGATTTAAACGGTTTTGGCTGCGCTAGCCTTAACCCAGCCATTTGTGCGGCGGGTGCTTTACTTGATTATGTGAAGCACACGCAACGCACCACCTTGCCGCATATCAACGCCATTTCGGTTGAAGTGACTAGTGCTTACGTTCAGCTAGATGCTGCCACACGACGCAATCTAGAAATAGATATGACCTTGCGTGGCGAAGCAAGCCCGACTTTGTATTCACTGCTCAATACCACGCAAACTGCCATGGGCGCACGGCTTTTGCGCCACTGGTTGCATCACCCATTGCAAGATAGAAATTTGGTGATGAAGCGCCATGAAGCAGTAGCTGAGCTGATTCAGAATAATAGTTACGCTATGTTGCCGCTGAAGAATATCGGCGATATAGAGCGTATCACAGCCCGTATAGCCCTTAAAACAGCTAGGCCGAGAGATTTATCAGGCTTGTCTGCAAGTTTGCAGCAATTACCTTTACTGCAAGCGCAATTGCAAAACTCACAAACCAGCTTATTACAGACTTTGGGCTCAAGTTTAACCCCGCCGAATGCGGTTGCGAGTTTGCTGACTACCGCGATTAAAGCCGAGCCAAGCGTTGTGTTGCGTGAAGGTGGCGTGATTGCTGATGGTTACGATGCTGAGTTGGACGAATTACGTGCGCTGCAAAATAATCATGGCGAATTTCTATTGCAATATGAAGCGGCCGAAAAAGCCCGCACAGGCATCACTAATTTAAAAGTTGAGTACAACAGTGTGCACGGCTTTTATATTGAAATGAGTCGCGCGCAAGCTGAAACCGCCCCTGCAGAATATCGACGTCGTCAGACGCTAAAAAATGTTGAACGCTTTATCACGCCTGAACTTAAAGCGTTTGAAGACAAAGTACTGAGCGCTAATGACCGCGCACTCGCGCGCGAGAAGCTGCTTTTTGCCGAAGTGCTAGAGAAGCTAATGCCGTTTATTGTCGCCCTGCAGACCAATGCTGGTGCGGTTGCTAGCTTGGATGTGTTGAGTTGTTTTGCCGAACGCGCTGAAACACTCAATTATGTTGCACCAGAATTTATTACAGAAGCTGGCATTCAAATTGTAAATGGGCGCCATCCTGTGGTTGAAAGTATCGCCCAGCCCTTTATTGCCAATGATGTGGTGTTAAATCCTTATCGCCAGTTGTTGCTCATTACCGGTCCTAACATGGGTGGTAAATCAACCTTTATGCGGCAAACTGCGTTGATTGTATTGTTGGCGCATTGTGGATGTTATGTTCCGGCGAGTTCGGCTAAAATCGGAGAAATTGATCGCATTATGACGCGAATCGGCGCATCTGATGATTTGGCAGGTGGTCGCTCTACCTTTATGGTGGAAATGACAGAAACCGCTAACATTTTGCATAATGCGACGGATAAAAGCTTAGTATTGCTAGATGAAATTGGTCGCGGCACTTCGACTTTTGATGGTTTAAGTTTGGCTTGGGCTGTGGCTAAGCAGTTGCTAGAGAAGAACCGCAGTTATACACTTTTTGCAACCCACTATTTTGAACTTACACGCATTGTCGATGAGTTTAAACAGGCCGCTAACGTGCATCTAGATGCAGTTGAGCATGGTCACAACATAGTCTTTATGCATAAGGTTGAAGAGGGTGCTGCTAATCAAAGTTATGGTTTGCAAGTAGCGCAGTTGGCGGGTATTCCTAAATCGGTAGTGGCGAGCGCAAAGCGCAAATTACTCCAGCTTGAAAATCAAAATGTGGCAAACAATAACGCCCAAGTAGATTTGTTTTCAAGCGAAGCAATCGCGCCAGAAATAGTGTTGCATCCGGTGGTTAATGCATTAGAGGGTGTTAATCCAGACGACTTGACGCCTAAGCAAGCTTTAGAAGTTCTTTATCATCTAAAGACCTTTGTTTGAAAAGGTAATTGTAATTTTTTGATAATGGGCTTTTAATCATTAGCCATGTTGTTAAAGAATGACTAAAATCTTCATAAAAATCGCAGAGTCTGCGCCTTTAATTACTTTAACTAAAAATTTGGTTCCGCATGTTCAGCCTAGTAAAACAAAAAGTCCTACAATTCTTAGTGACTCTTCCAGCTAAAATCTTTGCTGGATTGTTCATATTTTATTGTTTGTTTGGCTACTTTGCTGTTAATCCTTTGGCTAAGAAGCTTGTTCCTTGGATTGCCGAAAAGAAATTAGCGAGTATCGGCAGCGTTGGCAAAGTGACCTTTGACCCTTTGCGCTTAAAAGCCACCGTAGAAAATTTCAAGCTAACAGAGAAGAGTGGCGCGCCTCTTGCTGGGTTCGCTAAACTGGTTGTTGATTTTGAAGCGAGTGGCATCTTTAAAAGGGCTTGGAAATTCAAAGAAATCAGCCTTGTTGATCCTCAAGCACTTATTGCCATCTCCCCACAAGGTAAGCTTAATTGGGCGGATTTAATTGCCAAGTTAAATGAAGACAAAACGCCACCTGACGATACGATTCCACGATTAATTATTCAGCAGCTTTCTGTCAAGCTGGGTAATATCGACTATGTGGATGCTAGCCGAGCCACACCACTTAAAGCTGCAATCACCCCTTTAGATTTTGAACTTGGTCAATTTTCGACCTTGCCGCAGGATAGAGGTAATTACTTGATCGCCGCTAATTTTCCAGAGCAGGGCGGTACGCTTAAATGGAAAGGCAATATCGGCGTAAATCCAGTGGCTTCAAAAGGTTTTGTTGCACTTGATGGCGTTAAAATTGCCAAGCTTATGAACATAGCTAAAGGCGTTTACTTGCCGTTAACAGTGAGCCAAGGCGATGCGCAGACGAGCTTTGAATATAACTTCTCACTACCAAACAATAAACCTAAGCTTGTACTGAATAACGTTGCATTAAATTTGAATAGCGTAGTTGGCGATGCTCCCAATGCAAAAGTCAGCTTAAAGCAGGCTAATCTTACTATACCGCGCTTAGATTTTGTGATGAACAATGCGCCGCAATTGCAGTTTCAAGATTTAAACATGAAGTTTTCAGGCTTTGAAATTAATAGCGGCAGTCAATCTTTACTAGTTTTGCCGCAAGTAGCGGTTAACCATGTCAGTATGGATTTAGCTGCGCGTAACGCTAAGGTAGGACAAGTTCTTCTGCCACAAGGCTCAGTGAGTGCTGTGATGGGTAAAACTGGCACAGTCAATTGGCAGCAAGCATTTGCTGCCCCTACTAATGAAAGCGAGCCTGCTAAAGCAGCTAGCACACAGCCAAGTCTAGCAAAAACTGCTAATACCACTGAGGTTGAAGCGCCGTTCACACTAGAAATAGCCGATGTGCAGTTGCAACATTGGAAACTTGCATATCTAGATCAAACATTCTTAAATCCATTACAAACAAATGTAGCGGACTTTAATTTGAGCCTCGCGCTCGCTATGCCCAAAGGTGAGATAGCAATCACACAAATTCAAAGTAAAGCGATAGGTATAAGCGCAAAATCAACCGCGAATAAGCAAGTGGCGAGCTTGGATAATGTTCAGCTCTCTGATGGTGAAGTTTTAATAGCTGAACAAAAGGTAAGCATACCTTCAGTGATTTTTAGCGGACTAAAAACCCAGATTATTAAAGAAACCAATAAGCCGCTTAACTGGCAAACGATCCTCGCACCAGCAACAAGTAGTGTTAATAATACAGTCGCTAATAAAACAAGCAATAAAGCTGATTGGGCTGTATCGCTTAAAAAAGTTGCGCTTGAGAACGCAAGTTTCCACATAGAAGACCGAAGTTTAACCTCGCCTGTAGTGATGGATGTTGAAAAAATTAACGCAGAGATGCGTGATAGTTCGTTGGATTTAAAGAAGGCATTGCCTATAAAAGTTGACTTTAAAGTCAAGCAAGGTGGTCAATTTAGTACGCAAGGTAAGCTCACGCCGTTGCCATTTGCGGCTAATCTTGATGTAAAACTCAATCAGCTTTCACTTATTCCATTCGCGCCGTATATCAATCAATTTGCTTTGCTGACACTCAATCAAGGTGCGGCAGATTTAACAGGTAAGCTCGCAGTAAAAAATAGTAAAGCCCTAGCGCTTAGCTTTAATGGTGGCTTTGATGTCAATCATCTGAATGTGGTGGAAGAGATAAGCGGCGCGCCATTCTTAAGCTGGGAACGTCTTGGCAGTCGTAGTCTGCAAGTGTCGCTAGCGCCCAACCGTCTACAGATGGCTGAATTGCAAATAGTTAAACCTGTAGGCAAGTTTATTATCAATCAAGATAAAAGCATGAATGTGACAAAATTTCTGCGTAATCAGCCTGCTACTGTGCCAGTTGCGCCGACGAAGGTCGTTGCAGTAGCTGCTGAACATAAAGCATTGCCTGCTAGTAACGGCATGCTAGATGGCGCTAAATCTTTGATTGCGAGTAAAGCAAAAACTGCAGATGACAAATCGTTTGCACCACCGCCTTTAACAGCTAGTACGCAAGAGGAAGCCTTTCCTGTCAATATCGAAACCGTCAGAATTGACAATGCTGCATTAGAATTTGCCGACCTTTCACTGGTTCCTCAATTTGGTACTAATATTCATTCGCTCACTGGTGTGATTAATGGCGTGTCGACTAACGCTGCTTCTACCGCACAAGTGGAGTTAGACGGTCGCGTGGATGACTATGGTGCGGCGCGTATTCGTGGTTCTCTACAACCATTTAATGTCACAAACTTTACTGATTTGAAATTATCGTTCACCAACATAGAAATGAACCGACTGACACCATATTCTGGAAAGTTTGCTGGCAGGCGTATTGATTCTGGCAAGCTTTCAGTTGATTTGGAGTACAAAATAAAACAACGCCAGTTAGCAGGCGAAAACAAGTTTGTGATTAACAAATTAAAACTAGGCGAAAAAATCAAAAGCGCAGACGCTGCTGATTTGCCGCTTGATTTGGCCATTGCCATTTTAGAAGATAGTGACGGTGTCATCGACTTAGAATTACCTATCACAGGTAGTTTGGATGATCCACAATTTAGCTATGGTAGCATCGTATGGAAAGCCATTAGAAACGTGCTTGGCAAGATCGTCACTGCGCCATTCCGCGCTTTAGGTAAATTGTTTGGTGGTAGTGGCGATAAGCTAGAAGCGATTACTTTTGAAGCCGGGGGCGCTGTGCTTAGTCCGCCAGAGCTTGAAAAAATTAAAATGGTCAGCACTGCGTTAGCAAAAAGACAAGGTTTAGCGCTTGGTATCGTACCTGCTTATGATGAAGCTTTAGATATACCTGCAATACAAGAACATACAGTGCGTAGTAAGGTGGCAGAAGAAATGGGACTTACATTGGCAGAAGGTCAAGCTGCAGGGCCAATCGATTTGAATAACGCTAAGGCGCAAAAAGCTATTGATAATCTTTACGATACGCTTACCAAAAAAAGCTTATTGAAAAAATTGGCTTCTAAGTTAGAAAAGCCCAAAGAGGGGCATTATGAAGAAACTGTACAGAAACTGACTGCCAGCATACAAGTGACAGATACGGATTTACAAGCACTAGCTAAATCTCGTGGAGAAGCAATACAAAAAGCCTTGCTAGCGGCTGGCGTCAGCGCAGATAGAATACATATAGACGCACCAGAAAAACACAAGGGTGACGGAAATGCCAAGGACATAAATACTAGGCTAACCTTAGATGTTAATCAAAAAGTGTCAGTCAAAGCAGAGTAGCAAAAGTTTCGCTAATATTAAGCAGCAATAAAAAAGCACTCATCAAGAGTGCTTTTTTTATTTGTTCCTACTTTATAACATCAAAGTCTAAAGCTTCTTAGTGGTGATGACCGCCAGCGCCGTGCACGTGTTGATGCGTTACTTCTTCTTTATTTGCTACGCGAACATCAGTCACGGTTGCAGTAAAGATCAAGCGCTCGCCAGCCCAAGGATGGTTGCCGTCAACCACAACTTTGCCATCTGCGATTTCAGTCACTGTGTATAGAATCACTTCGCCACTTTCGTCTTCGCCTTCAAATTGCATGCCGACTTTTAATTCATCCGCTGGAAACGCGCTAGCTGGTTCGATTTGTACTAACTCTTCATCGTACTCACCAAAACCATCTACAGGTTGTAAATCCACAACTACAGAGTCGCCCACATTTTTACCGTGCATGGCTTCTTCCACTTTTGGGAAAATATTATCGTACCCGCCGTGCAGGTAAGCTACTGGATCTGTGCTAGATTCAAGCACGTTGCCATCAGCATCTTTAAGTTCATAAGTCATTGTTACTACAGTGTTCATGGCAATTTGCATGGTGTATCCTTGTCCTAAGCTAAAGTTCTAAATCAAAGTTTGTAAAAAATATTGGGTAAGATTTTAATCTATTTTTGTAAAGCGTGTTTAATTTTAAGTGTTGAATGTGACAGTTAAAGTTAACGACCTCTACCACCGCTTCTGTGTGCACTATTTGGGTTTGCGTTCGTTCTGCCCGCATTACCGCGACCTTCATTAGGGCGTGCAGCATTTTGTCGATTAGGTTGATGGCGATTCGGGCTTGGTGGAACAAATAAAGCTGGTTGCGGCATTGCTTGGTGGCGCGCAGCTTCTGACATATTCCTTGTGTTTTCACCTTGCGCAGGTCTAGCTTTGTTGCCTTGTGCTGGGCGACCCTCTGTATTCGCTCTTGCATCGTTTCTCGGCGCTTGGCCGTTACGCTGACCATTGCCTCGGTTTTGATTACGACCAGCATTAGGGTTTGCGCCATTGCCTTCAGTGCTAGCTGGCACATGCGCCTTACGTTGTTGACCTTGACCGTGCCCACGTGGTGGTCTGCCATGAGGTTGGGTTGAACGTGGTGCTTCTGGTTCTGGCTTATCAGATGGTGTAAAGCCTTCAACTTGCACTTTTGGAATCTCGCGTTTAATTAGCTTTTCAATGTCTTTAAGCAGCTTCAGTTCTTCACGATCAACCAATGAAACCGCGGCACCGCTACTGCCTGCACGACCGGTACGGCCAATACGATGTACATAATCTTCTGGTACATTCGGTAATTCAAAATTCACAACTTGCGGTAATTGGTCAATGTCCAAACCACGTGCCGCGATGTCAGTGGCAACTAACACACGCATCGTGCCGTCTTTAAATTGCGCTAATGCTTTTGTACGTGCACTTTGGCTCTTGTTGCCGTGAATGGCCGCGGATTGAATACCGTCTTTTACCAGTTTTTCAGCTAAACGATTCGCACCGTGTTTGGTGCGAGTGAATATTAATACTTGCTGCCAATCGTTTTGTTGAATGAGGTGGCTCATTAACTCACGTTTATGGCCTTGCGCAACCATGTGTACCGTTTGCTCTACCAGTTCAGAGGCAGTGTTGCGACGAGCCACTTCCACAAAGCCTGGGTTGTGCAATAAACCATCGGCTAAGGCTTTGATTTCGTCTGAGAAAGTCGCAGAGAACAATAGGTTCTGGCGTTGCTTAGGTAGCATTGCTAATATCTTTTTGATGTCACGGATAAAACCCATGTCCAACATGCGATCAGCTTCATCTAGCACTAAAATCTCAATGCCTGACAAATCAACGTTTTTTTGGTTAGCATGGTCAAGCAAGCGGCCTGGCGTTGCCACTAAAATATCCAGTGGTTTTTTCAAGCGCGCAATTTGTGGGTTGGCGTTTACTCCGCCAAAAATTACAGTAGAGGTTAAAGGTAAAAACTTGCCATACACTTTTACAGATTCTTCAATCTGCGCAGCAAGCTCGCGCGTTGGCGTTAGCATTAAGCAGCGCGGGCGTCCTTTAACAACTTCGCTCAAAGGTTTTTGGCTAAGCAGATGCAAAATCGGCAAGGTAAAGCCTGCGGTTTTACCCGTTCCGGTTTGCGCGCCAGCAAGTAAATCGCCACCGCTTAATACTTGCGGTATCGCTTTAGATTGAATTGGGGTTGGGGTGGTATATCCTGCGTCGTTAATCGCACGCAAAATGGGTTCAGATAAACCTAACTCGTTAAAGTTAAGGATTGTTTCAGTTGTCAAAGTATAAAGCTCCAGCTTGGAATTTAAGCCGACCTATTACTTATGAAGCAACACCAATCGAGGTAGGCAAATGTAATAATCATTCAGGTGATTTGAAAATCAAGAAGATTAAGGGTAAGGACCGCTACGCTGATTGGTTGGCATAGGGGCTGATATTTCTTTGGGCATTATACGGTGAATTTCAATTAAAGCTAGAAATAGATATTTGGTCTGGATTTTTACACAGAAAAATGTAGTTTTTTTTAAAATCAACATCTATATTTAGCAAATCGATTAATTAAATGATTGACTAATTTATCTGCATTTGTAACAAAACTGCTTTCCACAATATCTGTGGATAACTCTGTGATTATCTGTGAAATGTAATCGTAACATGGCGTTTTATAAGGGTTTTGTAAAAATCGTATAAATAGTAATCATTTAATTTTTATTATAAAAATCAATAGGTTATGATTGGTGTTTAGATTGCTGTGATTTATCAGGCATACTTAATGTAAAGCTTTAAGTGGTGTGAATAACTTAGCAAAATTTTGATTGATATTTAAAAAATTGCGTCTAGTAATATCAATCACTTACAAACTATTTACTCGATTGTTACAACTTCCAACCACAAGCCAAGTTCAAATATTACAAATTTTATATACTAGTAGTGCGAATGTTCGCGTCGCCAATTCCATGGTGCAACAGGCTTTTTATCGGCCCAAAGTCCTAACATATGCCTGTGTGCAATTTTTGCAGCCTTCTCAATTGTAGTGTCGCTAGAGTATTGGGCGTAAAACCAAGCTAAACCATGCTCGGCTAAATAATAACTGGCATCAATGCCATTACACTCTAATTTGCCTAAGGAACGCTGATATTTGTCTATACCAGATATTCTTGCTGTGACAGTAATGTTTTCGCCTTTACAAAGCTTCATGAGTGCGCGTCGGGATTTTAAGCCGTAACTTTGGTTGCGCTCAGGCGCATCGATGCCAGATAGGCGTAATTTGAATTCATCTTGTGAGTCGTTTGAGCGCAGCTTTACTGTGTCGCCGTCATACACATAAGTGACAGTGTAAGTGCTTTCTTCAGCTAGGCATGTTGTGATAGAAAGACATAGGCAAATACAGGTGAAGCAAATTCTAGATATCAACGTTGAGGCTCTTTACGTGACTCACTCATTGTCTAGTAGGCTGTCATAGTTAGAAGGTTCGAGTACTGTGGGAATAGGCTCGACTTCCAAGTTCGTGTGGTCTTTGCTGTAATGTAGACCTCGACTCTCTTTACGAGAAATGGCGCTTTCAACAATGAGCTCAGCCACTTGCAATAAGTTACGCAGTTCAATTAAGTCGTTGCTGATTTTGAAGTTGCTATAGAACTCATATACTTCATCGCGCAGCATGTGAATGCGATGTAGGGCGCGGCTTAGTCGCTTGTCGGTACGTACAATGCCCACGTAGTTCCACATAAAACGGCGCAGCTCGTCCCAAGTATGTGTAATCAGCACCTCTTCGTCCGCATCGGTTACGCGACTCTCATCCCAATAAGGTAATTGTGGTGATGGTTTTGCTGGTTGGCTGAGAATGTCTTTTGCTGCCATTTGACCGAATACCAAGCATTCAAGTAGCGAGTTGCTGGCAAGGCGATTGGCGCCATGTAAGCCTGTACAAGCAGTTTCGCCCACAGCATATAGGTTTGCAATATCTGTGCGACCTTTGTCATCTGTCATGACGCCACCGCAGGTGTAGTGCGCTGCAGGCACCACTGGAATGGGCGTTTTGCTGATATCGATGCCGAATTCTAAACAGCGTTTGTAGATATTGGGAAAATGTTCTTTGATGAAAGATAAAGGTTTATCAGTAATGTCTAAATAGACACAATCTAAACCGCGTTTTTTCATCTCAAAGTCAATGGCGCGTGCTACCACATCACGTGGTGCAAGTTCTAGACGCTCATCGTGGTCAAACATGAAACGCGTACCATCGGCAAGTTTTAATAATCCGCCTTCGCCACGTACGGCCTCGCTAATCAGAAATGATTTGGCATGTGGGTGGAATAAGCAAGTTGGGTGGAATTGTATAAACTCCATATTCGCCACACGACAACCTGCGCGCCATGCCATGGCAATCCCATCACCTGTGCTGATGTCTGGATTCGTGGTGTAAAGATAAACCTTACCTGCGCCACCTGTAGCTAAAATAGTGTTTTGCGCGGCTATCGTGAGTACTTTGCCTGTGCTTTTATCTAGCACGTAAGCGCCTAGGCAGGTGTTATCGTCAGTGGGTACAATTTTTGAACTATCCACTTTGTTTTGATGGATTTTACTCGTGGTAATCAAATCAACTGCAATGTGATATTCCATTAAAGTGATGTTTGGATGTTGCTTCACTTTATCTGAAAGCGTCATTTGCACTGCGTGACCAGTCGCATCTGCCGCATGAATAATACGGCGGTGACTATGTCCGCCTTCTCGCGTTAAATGGTAGCCAGAGTTGTCATGCTCGCGCGTAAAGCCTACGCCTTGCTCAATCAGCCATTCAACAGATTCTTTGGCATGCTCCGCGACCATTCTCGTCACCGCTTCATCACACAAGCCGCCGCCCGCGACTAAGGTATCTTGTATGTGATTCTCTATCGAATCTTCATCATTAAGCACAGCAGCAATGCCGCCTTGTGCCCAATCACTTGCGGTATCGTTAATGCTACGTTTGCTGACTAAACAGACATTCTTATGTTCTGCGGTTCGCAACGCTAAAGTTAAGCCCGCAAGGCCGCTGCCAATAATGAGTACATCAAATTGCTGCATAGTATTTTTAGTATGAATTTTGAATAAATGAAATGCTGTTTTGAAACAAACTCTGGAACTAATGAGAGTGTATCGCTGTCTTTAAAATAGGCAATAGATAAGCTCAAATAAACGTAGTAAAACAGTAGTAAACAATTGAATTGTAGTTTTGTGTCGTTGCTGAGAGGAAACTTAATGATGCGTATAGGTAATATAGTCGAATTTACTCAACTAAACTTAGTACAAAGTTTAGTACAACCCACTGTGCAAGGTTATACTGCGCAATATGAAAAGAGTGTGAGTGAGAAAAACACAAATGAGCTTACAGACAAGCAGACTGAACCTAAAGGAAACCTAAGCCTAGTGGCCGTTAATCCAACATCTGGAAATCGCGAAATTGACCATGAGCTGGTGCTACGCGCACAGCGTGGAGATAAGCGCGCGTTTGGTATGTTGGTTGATAAGTATCAGCGTAAGTTGGCACGTCTATTATCTCGTATGGTGCGCGATCAATCTGAAATTGAAGATATCGTGCAAGATACCTTTATTAAAGCGTATCGCGCATTACCAAATTTTCGTGGCGATAGCGCCTTTTATACTTGGCTGTACCGTATTGGTATTAATACCGCAAAAAACTACTTAGTTTCTATGGGTCGCAGGCCAACCGTCAGTACAGGCGTAGAAATTGAAGATGCTGAAAACTTTGAAGATGGTGATGAGTTGCGCACGATGGAAACGCCTGAGTCATCCATGATGACTAAGCAAATTGCGCAAACAGTGAATGACACCGTAGCAAGCTTGCCTGAAGAGTTGCGCACTGCTATTACCTTGCGTGAGATCGAAGGCTTAAGTTATGAAGAAATCGCAACGATTATGAACTGTCCTATAGGCACAGTAAGATCACGTATTTTTAGGGCGCGCGATACAATCTCACTCAAATTAAAACCACTTTTAGATACGCCTGATAATAAAAGATGGTAGTGAGATTTTAGAGTTTACTAAAAAGAGCTTGGGGTTAGCATTCAGTAAAAGTTGTCTTTTTAAGATACAAGGGTTGAGATTAACGCATGAGATTTTGGAGTAAAAAATGACTGAACAAATATCCGCACTATTAGATGATGAAATTGCCTTGGAAGATGCAGAACATTTGATGGCAAATATGCAGACTCACGGCCACGGTGGCGAGGTTTGGAGTCAGTATCACCTAATTGGAGATGTGATGCGCGGTGCAAATGCGTTGAGCCCTAACTTTAAACAAGACTTGATGGCTAAAATTGATTTAGAACCCACCGTGCTGTCGCCTAATGCAGCTTGGATGAATGAACCTAAAGCATTTAACGAAACCAATGAGTTGAATGAAGCCCGCAACAAAAAGAAAGCTTTAGATGTGAAAAGTAAATTGCCTGCGACTAACTTGCCTGTCGTATGGTCGGTTGCTGCTTCATTTGCAGCGGTTATGGTAGTGGGTTGGATGGTATTGCAAACTCAAGTTGGCAACCAAGCTGCACCTGCTATGGTTGCTCAAGCCGCAATTTCGCAAGAAGTGACTACATTACCTGCAGCTAGTGAACAGGGTGTACCAGCTGAATATTTAATGGCACATCAAGCTTCTGCGCCTTCTGCAAGTTCATACTATATTCAATCAGCGAGTTATACAGAATAATGCGAATGAAAGGGTTTGTTTTAGCTTGCTTGTTCGCCAGCGCGTTATCTAGTGCGAGTCAGAGCGTGCTAGCAGCCAGCGATGACGAAAAATGGCAGATACTGCAAAAAGCGGCTTTAGCTGCCCATGCTTTAAGTTATCAAGGTATTTTCGTTTGCCAGTCTGGTCAACAATCTAAATCTGTTCAAATTAAACATTTTTTTGATGGGCAAAATGAATTCGCCCGCAATGTCCTGCTCGATGGTTCTCCTCGCGAGGTGCTTAGCCAAGGTGGCGACTTAATTATTTATAATCCTAAAAATGAAAAAATAGTCATAGAAAAACGTAGGGGGCAGAATATGTTTCCGGCAGTTCTGCCTGCAAATCTAGCGGCTGTGAAACAAAGTTATACCTTGCGGACTGGCGACATTGAGCGTGTTGCAGGCCGTGAAGCACAAGTATTGTTTTTAGAACCCAAAGATGACTTACGTTACAGTTATCGCTTTTGGATAGATACTGAATATGGCCTCATATTGAAATCGGTGATGTTTAATAACCGAAATGAAATGATGGATAGTATTTCGTTCACTCAGCTTAATTTAGTTAACTCTGTTGATTTAGATTGGTTTAAACCAAAAATTGATAGTAAGAAGAACTATGTGATGGAGGATGAGGCTCCAGCGCAAGCGGATTACAATCCTAGCCCGCATTGGATGCTAAAGGAGTTACCGGCAGGGTATCGTAAAGTGGATCAAATGTTACGTATGGTGCATGGTAAGCCTTTACCGATCACACATGTTGTGTTCTCAGATGGCCTAGCGTCTGTGTCGCTGTTTATTGAGCCTGTGACTAATGGTGTTAAACCTAGGGCCGGTCATAGTGTCGTTGGTAATACTAGTTTTTATTCCAGTGTTGCAGGTTATCTGCAAATTACCGTGCTGGGCGAAGTGCCGGAAGCTACCGTTGCAGCAATTGCAAACTCGGTCGTGTTTATTAAATAAATCATTACCCATCAACTACCTATACAGTTTAAATTCTCATTAAAATTCATTAAAAAGTAATAAAATATTGCCATGATAGAAGAATACGCAATAGTAACAAAGTCAGCAGGTACTACCGCTACACTAGAAATAGAAAGGCGTACTGCATGTGGGCTTTGTGGTCAGAAGCGTGGTTGTGGTAACGCCACTTGGGGCAAGATGCTTGGGCATGATAGCCATGATTTTACCGCTGAAAATCAAATCAACGCTCAGGTAGGTGATAGTGTCGTGGTTGGAATTGATGAGCAAGCTGTGCTCAATTCTGCATTTTTTCTATATGTAGTGCCGCTGGTAGGTTTGTTAATCGGTACGCTTGCGGCAGATTACTTATTCAAAAATCAATTTTATGTGATCCTTGGTGCGGTGTTGGGTTTAGTGCTTGGGTTCTTGTGGGTTAAAGGTCATCTGATTGGCCATGATAAATCTGGTGTGGCATTTAGTAAAAAGTATCAGGCGGTTATTTTGCGTTTAGCGGATGATGAGGCTGGGCTTAATCATTCAACGCTTGATAAAACTTAAAGCTGCCCCAATTGTAGCTGTAAGTTAGGTGGAAGCTTAATAATTTAAATTTAATGTTATTAAGTTTCATCATGTTTATAAATATTAAACGAGGTGAATAGATGTTAAGAAATTGGATTACTGTCATTGGTTTTGGTTTAATTGCCGCGATAAACACAAGTGCCTACGCAAAAGACCTGCCAGATTTTACTGAGCTTGCTGAAAAGCACGGTG
Organism: Methylotenera versatilis 301; assembly: GCF_000093025.1. Classification (GTDB taxonomy): domain Bacteria; phylum Pseudomonadota; class Gammaproteobacteria; order Burkholderiales; family Methylophilaceae; genus Methylotenera; species Methylotenera versatilis. The sequence goes on along the minus strand of NC_014207.1, from coordinate 2,174,906 downwards.
CTGAAGTTGTAAATATTAGCGTCACTCAAAATGTACATGCTGACCCAAGCGCCATGCCTTTTCCGGGTATGGAGGGTGATGAGCAGATGCAAGAGTTCTTTAAACGCTTTGGTATTCCAGGCATGCCGGGTCAAAGCGCTCCACAGCAAGATTACAAATCACAGTCGTTAGGTTCAGGTTTTATCATTAGCAGCGATGGTTACATACTCACGAATGCCCACGTAGTAAGTGAGGCGGATGAGGTGATTGTTAAGCTGTTTGATAAGCGTGAATTTAAAGCCAAAATTATTGGTACAGACAAGCGTACTGATGTGGCGCTAGTTAAAATCGAAGCGACGGGTCTACCTAAAGTAATGGTTGGTGATCCAGCTAAGTTAAAAGTGGGTGAATGGGTGGCTGCGATTGGTTCGCCATTTGGTTTAGAAAACACCATGACAGCTGGGATTGTCAGCGCGAAAGGGCGTGCCTTACCTCAAGAAAACTTTGTACCCTTTATTCAAACTGATGTCGCGATTAACCCAGGCAACTCAGGTGGTCCTCTATTTAACTTGGCTGGTGAAGTTGTAGGTATTAACTCACAAATCTATAGCCGCAGTGGTGGTTCTATGGGCTTATCGTTTAGTATTCCGATTGACGTGGCGATTGATATTTCAAATCAGTTGAAAGCTTCTGGCAAAATTACCCGCGGCTGGTTAGGTATCGCTATTCAAGAGATTACTAAAGAGCTTGCTGAATCATTCGGCATGAAAAATACCAATGGCGCATTGGTCGCGAGTGTTGAGAAAAATGGTCCTGCAGATAAAGGTGGTTTAGAAGCAGGTGATGTCATTACTAAGTTTGATGGCAAAGCCATTATAACTTCAGCTGATTTGCCACGTGCTGTTGGTGCGACTAAGCCGGGTAAGATTGCTGCGGTTGAAGTGTTACGTAAAGGTGCTGTTAAAACACTGAATATGGGCATAGGCGAAATGCCAAGTGAGACTGCAGAAGCTGCACAGACTAGCAAGCCGGCACCAAAAGCTGAAGCTAACAAAATTGGCCTCACGCTAAAAGAGTTAACGCCACAACAAAAGAAAAAGCTAAACGGCAAAAATGGCTTGCTAGTGGTGGACAGCGCTGGCGCTGCGGCTCAAGCGGGTATTCGCCGTGGCGATGTGGTGTTAGGCTTAAATAATAGCGAGTCGCAAAGTGTAGATTTATTCAATAAGCAGATTAATGCTATCGCTATTGGTAAGACGGTTGCTGTATTAGTGTTGAGAGGTGAAAACACTCTGTATGTGCCGATTAAAGTGACCAAATAGTTTGGAAATTATTAGCGTTGTTTAATAAAAAAGCCGCTTTAAGCGGCTTTTTTATTTTGATTGAATCCAGCGTCAAGTTAATTGTTATGGTTTGTTATTTTTCATTCGAATGTCCAATCACGCCTAAAAATGCCCTCACTAATCCGTAGGCAATCCAAGAAGCAAAGCGTTTGAATATATTCCCGCGCGTCCAGTGTTGTGGATCAATGCGAAGTGCGCCATCTTCGATATTGGCTTGAAGGTCAGCCCTAAGTTCGTTAGCAAATGTTGTATCTTTTACCACAACATTCGCCTCTCTCGCCAGTAACAAGCTAAATGGATCTATATTGGAAGAGCCGACTGTCGCCCAAGCGTCATCAATAACCGCCACTTTGCTATGCATAAAGCTTTTGCGATACTCGTAAATCTCAATACCTGATCTTAAAAACTCGCTATAAAAAGCATGTGTAGAGAACATCAGGAAATATTCCATGCGTCCCTGTAATAATAACTTGACCTTAACGCCACGTTTAACAGCAGCTAATAATGCTAGGCGAAATCGTCTGCCAGGTACAAAGTATGCATTGGCGATAATAATTTCAGATTTAGCATGGCCAATGGCATCTAAGTATGCATCTTCAATATCACTTCTATGCAATACATTATCGCGAAGTACCAGTGCCGCTTTAATATTGTGTTGTTGAGAGTCTGTCAAATTCATCAACTTCACGGTTTTAGCTATGACTAGATTAGCTCGTCGCATATGTATCCAAGCAATTCTCCGCCAAAGCTTTTGCACGTTAGCAAGGATGACAGGTAATAATTTTCCTTCAATTCGCACAGCGTAATCAACGCGAGGCGGCACATTGTTTGGGGCATTATTAGGTACGTCATAATCATCAATAATGTTAATGCCGCCAACGAAGCCAATGTGTCCATCAATCACGGCAATCTTCTGGTGTAAGCGGCGTAAGCGCCTCTTTTTAAGTGACCACGGTGATATTTTGGGTCGGTAAAACATCACTTGCACACCTGTTTGTTCAAGCTCTTCTACATAGCTTTTAGATAAATCTTTGCTACCGAAGCCATCCAATAAAATGTTGACCGATACGCCACGTCTAGCCGCATTCTTTAACGCATCACCAATCTTTACACCAGTGACGTCGTCCTTATAAATATAACTTTGTAAGTATATTTCTCGAGTCGAGTTCTCTATGGCAGCCAAAAGTGCAGGAAAATACTCAGTGCCACTGCGTAATAATTGAATTTGATTGCCATCAATAAAATAGGTCATATTTTAGTGAGTGTTGCGGTGAGAATTGCATGGTCTGAAACTTTTAAAAAGTGCGCGCCTGAATGCACTTCTACATGCTTTACGTTAAAACCACGGACATAAATACGGTCTAGTCTGAGCATTGGTAACCAAGCAGGAAAGCTCTTGGCAGGTTTGCCCGCATGATGTTCAAATACCTCATGCATGTTTAAGCGTTCTGCAAAAATGCGTCCAGTACGCATGCCCCAATCGTTAAAGTCACCCGCAATAATCAAAGGCGCGTTGGCTGGAATGTGCTGTTCAATATACTCGGACACCGATACCAATTGTTGGCGTCGCCATTGTGCAAATAAGCCTAGATGCACGCAGACTGCATGCAAGGGCTCATCCCAAGTCGGGATATTGATTTCACAATGTAGCATGCCCCGTTGTTCCGTTGCATGAGCAGAAATATCCTGATTATTAGTTTTTATAATCGGGAATTTTGAGAGCACCGCATTACCATGATGGCCAGCAGGGTAAACTGAATTTTTTCCATAAGAGTAGTCAGACCAAACTTCATCAGCTAGAAACTCCATTTGGCCGGAAGTAGACATAGACGCAAAGCGCTCTGTGTGTTTGGTATGTACATCTTGTACTTCCTGCAAGAAAATCACATCGGCCTGTAGCTTTCGTAACATGTCGCGCTGAAGATGCAAAGAAAAACGGGCGTTAAAGTGAGTAAAACCCTTGTGAATGTTGAAGGTAGCGATGCGTAGCGTATTTTGCAAAATTGACTTTACCACTCATATAGTTGATTGAGTTAATCATACTATAAAAGTGTGGGGGCATTGGTTAGGTAGCGAACATTGACTAAAAGTGAATGTACTGTGTTTATCGATATAAACGTTATAAAATGACTTTTATAGATCTATTTTTTAACCTACGACATGAGGTGAATGATGAAAATGAATCATTTAATTTTTCTTTCAACCTTGATGTTAATGTCGGCGAGTTTTTTGAGTTATGCAGATAACGAAATAAGCGATAAAGAAACAGGCTGCAAAATTTGGAATTCAAAATCGCTAGTGGGGTATACCATCAGTTGGGCTGGGCAATGCAAAAACGGTAAAGCTGACGGCACGGGCAGTCTGCAATGGTTTTATAACAAGCGTCCAGAAGGGCGTTACGATGGTGATTATGTCCTTGGTAAAATGCAAGGCCATGGCACATATGCCATGGATGATGGCAGTCGCTATATAGGTGAATTTCAGAATAATCTGCGTAGTGGTAGAGGGGCTTATCTATGGGCTGATGGCACCCGTTACGAAGGCGACTATCAAAACAATATGATGGATGGAAAAGGCACTATTTACTGGGTAGATGGCAGTTACTACGTGGGTGAGTTTCAGCAAGATAAAAAATTTGGTTTTGGCAAATTAAGTTTAGTACTCAATAATCCATATATCAAAGAATTTGCAGATTCTGGTAAATGGATTGGTAATTACTATATTGTCGAAGGTGTTTTTGCCGACGATGACTTAATTGCTTCTTGTCCGAGTGAGGTTGCTTGCATAAAACAATTAACACAAGTCATGCAGGTCAACGGTCGAATAAATGCAAAAGTTAAAAATTAAGTCCATATTGCCAATTTTGAAGGTAACTCCACAATTAATTACAAACTAATCAAGCATTTGTTGTAAAATCACGGCTATTGTGAAAAGGCGCTTCTGGCGCCTTATCTTTATTTATAAAGCAGTAATCTAAAGTATTAAAAAGCTTAAAAAGACTAAATGAAAAATATTCGTAACTTCTCCATTATTGCCCACATTGACCATGGTAAATCTACTTTAGCTGACCGTATTATTCACCTTTGCGGCGGACTAGCTGACCGCGAAATGGAAGCGCAAGTACTTGACTCTATGGATATTGAGCGTGAACGCGGCATTACGATTAAAGCTCAAACAGCCGCACTACAATACAAAGCTGACGATGGACAGATTTACAACCTTAACCTCATTGATACACCAGGCCATGTGGACTTTAGTTATGAAGTTTCGCGCTCCCTTTCAGCTTGTGAAGGCGCGCTATTGGTAGTGGATGCCAGCCAAGGTGTAGAGGCGCAAAGCGTTGCTAACTGCTATACCGCGCTTGATTTAGGCGTTGAAGTGACTGCCGTGTTGAATAAAATCGACTTACCATCCGCTGACCCTGAGCGTGTGATGCAAGAAATTGAAGATGTGATTGGTATCGATGCAAGTGATGCGGTGCGTTGTTCAGCCAAAACAGGCTTGGGCGTTCGCGATGTCTTGGAAGCCGTCATTAAAAAAGTGCCGCCACCAGTAGGTGATGTGACTAAGCCACTAAAAGCGCTAGTGATTGATGCGTGGTTTGATAATTATGTGGGCGTAGTAATGTTGGTGCGTGTGATAGATGGCGTATTAAAGCCAAAAGATAAGATTAGATTAATGGCGACACATGCAGAGTATTTGTGTGAGCAAGTTGGTGTTTTTACGCCAAAATCGTTACAAAAAACTTCGCTATCTGCAGGTGAGGTAGGCTTTGTCATTTCAGGTATTAAAGAGCTTGCTGCTGCTAAAGTAGGCGATACTGTGACCTTAGCTGGTAAGCCAGCTGCGGAGCCATTGGCAGGTTTTAAAGAAGTGAAGCCGCAGGTGTTTGCTGGGCTTTATCCAGTTGAATCAAACCAGTTCGAAGCGCTGCGCACTGCGCTTGAAAAGCTAAGCTTGAATGATGCAAGTTTACTATTTGAGCCAGAAAATTCTACAGCCTTAGGTTTTGGTTTTAGATGCGGCTTCTTAGGTTTGCTGCACATGGAGATTGTACAGGAGCGTTTAGAGCGCGAGTACGACATGGATTTAATTACCACCGCGCCAACCGTGGTGTATGAGTTGCTACTCAAAAGCGGTGAAGTGGTGCAGATTGAGAATCCATCACGCTTACCGGAGCTATCACGCGTAGAAGAAACGCGCGAACCAGTCATTAATGTGAATTTATTGATGCCGCAAGATTACGTAGGGCCAGTGATGACCCTATGCAACAATAAACGCGGTTTACAGAAGAATATGCAGTACATGGGTAGGCAAGTGATGCTCAGTTATGAGATGCCACTCAATGAAGTGGTGTTGGATTTCTTTGATAAATTAAAATCAGTGTCACGTGGTTATGCTTCAATGGATTACGAGTTTTTGGAATTCCGTGCGGCAGATTTAGTGAAGCTTGATATTATGGTAAACGGCGAACGTGTAGATGCGCTGAGCATGATTGTTCACCGAGGAAATAGCGTACGTCGTGGTCGCGAAGTAGCAGCTAAAATGCGTGAACTGATTCCACGTCAAATGTTTGATGTTGCTATTCAGGCTTCGATAGGCGCGAATATTATTGCGCGTGAAACTGTAAAAGCCATGCGTAAAAACGTGATTGCGAAATGTTATGGTGGTGACGTATCCCGTAAACGCAAATTGCTTGATAAGCAAAAAGAAGGTAAAAAGCGCATGAAGCAAGTGGGTAACGTAGAGATTCCACAAGAAGCATTTTTAGCTATTTTACGTATTGAAGATTAAGTTAAGTCTAAAACAATAGGCGATAAGGATAAATAATGTACTTTGCTTTATTCATGGTGGCGATACTCTTGGTAACTGGTTTCATTTGGCTACTAGACAGTTTGGTTTTAAAGAAAAAACGTCCAGTCGGAGCTGCAGAGCCTGTGGCTGTTGAGTATGCGAAAAGCTTTTTTCCTGTAATTTTTGTAGTGTTTTTCGTACGCTCTTTTATCGTTGAGCCTTTCAAAATTCCTTCAGGTTCAATGATGCCAACGCTGTTGGCTGGCGATTATATTTTGGTGAATAAATTTACCTATGGTCTACGTGTGCCAATTTTAAATAATACGTTCTTTGAAATTAAGCACCCGACACGCGGTGACGTGTTCGTGTTTCATTATCCACCTGAGCCATCGGTAGACTATATCAAACGTGTAGTTGGTTTGCCTGGCGACAAAATTCGTTATCAAGATAAACGATTAACGATTAATGGGAAATTTCTTGATGTACAGAGCGTAGGTGATTATGCCTATGTTAAGCCGGGCTTGAATATGGTGACTGCTAAGCAATATCGGGAGCAATTAGGTAATGTAGCGCACGATATTTTGATTAACGAATGGGTGAATAGTTACGACTCTGATGCAATTGGTGCAAAATTTGCAAATGATGAGGAAATTACCGTGCCTGCTGGACATTATTTGGCGATGGGTGATAATCGAGATGACAGTTCAGACAGCCGCGTTTGGGGTTTTGTACCAGAGAAAAATTTAGTTGGTAAAGCATTTTTCATCTGGATGAATTTTGATCAGGGTTCTCGAATCGGTAATTCAATACATTAACTCACAACATTTAATTTTCTAATAATGGAGAAATTTATGATTAATCTGCAAAAGAAAAGCCCTGGCAACCTTAAAAAGCAAGCTGGTGCTACATTACTTGGCATGTTGTTTGTCGGAGCAATGTTGTTTTTTGTTGCTGTCATTGCTATGAAGATTTTTCCAGCTTATCAAGAGTACTTTTCTGTCAAAACAGTTATTCGTGCTATGAATAAGGAGTCTTTAAATGATATGAGCAAAAAGGAAATTCAGGATTCTTTTAATAAGCGAGCAGATACTAGCTACGTTACAGTCGTCCACGGTTCAGATCTGATTATCGGCAAGAACAGTGCAGGTGAAACAACCGTTTCTGCACAGTATCAAGTCGTCACTCCGCTTTTTGGTAATATAAGTGTCATGATGGATTTTGATGCTTCGCCAGATGGCAAGTAAGTTATAAGCACAGGTAATTAAATATATTCAATGACTCAGCAGGATTTATCAAAACGCCTTAGTTACAAGTTTGTAGATAAAAATCTGCTGACTCAAGCACTCACACATCGTAGTTATGCTTCTCAAAATAATGAGAGACTTGAATATTTGGGAGATGGCGCGCTCAATTTCATTATCGCCAATCAGTTATACCAGCGTTTTCCAAGCTTGGCTGAAGGTGATTTAAGCCGCTTGCGTGCGCAGCTGGTTAAAGAGGCCACGATTAGCGAGATTGCATTCTCATTGGATATTGGCGATGCGCTAAAGTTGGGCGAAGGTGAGCTAAAAAGTGCAGGCTGGCGCAGACCTTCTATACTTGCAGATGCCTTGGAAGCTATTATTGGCGCGGTGTATCTTGATGGTGGATTTTTTGCGGCAGAGGCTTTGGTTTTGGAGCTTTACATCGAGAAACTTAGCACGATAGACCCTAAAATTATCGATAAAGATCCGAAGTCTTTATTACAAGAAATGCTGCAAGGCAAAAAAATTGCGGTGCCAGAATATGCAGTTGTTCACACTAGCGGCGAAGCGCATGCGCAGATATTTATTGTAGAGTGTTTTATACAGAAACTCGACATACGCACGGTAGGTGAAGGTACTAGCCGCCGCATCGCAGAGCAACAGGCAGCCCAACTTGCTTTGCTCGCATTAGAAAAAATTCGCTTTGGTAAAAGCCAAATTGCATAAACTATTATTGGATACCCCAAAATGACAGATTCAGACTTGGATTCAAATTTGGAGATAGACACATTGTCTGCATTCAAATGCGGCACCATCGCGATTGTAGGCCGCCCTAACGTAGGAAAATCTACGCTTCTTAACCATATTTTAGGCATGAAGTTAGCCATTACTTCGCGCAAGGCGCAAACCACGCGCCATCGCTTGTTGGGCATTCATACTACAGAAGATACCCAGTTCTTATTTGTAGATACGCCAGGCTTTCAACAAAAGCATCTTAATACGCTGAATAAAGGTTTGAATAAAACCGTGACACAAGTACTCACAGAGGTTGATGTGGTGCTGTTTGTGATTGAGCCTATGAAATTAGGTGAAGCTGACCGCAAAGTATTAGCGTTATTGTCAGATAAACCCCCGACTATTTTGGTGGTGAACAAATCAGATTTGATGGGTGATAAAGGTAATTTGTTACCACTGATTCAAGACTTTGATTTAGAATTTCCATTTACAGACATCGTGCCTGTGAGTGCAAAAAAGAGTCTCAATTTAGATGAGTTGTTGCATACGATTCGCAAGTATTTACCTGAGCAAGCAGCGATTTATGCTGAAGATGAACTGACCGATAAAAACGAACGCTTTCTAGCTGCTGAGCTGGTTCGCGAGAAGATTTTCAGATTGGTTGGTGATGAACTTCCTTATGCCGTCGCGGTGGAAATTGAAAAATTTGAAGTGGTTGGTAACTTACGCCGTATTTTTGTCGCCATTATTGTCGATAAAGATAGCCAAAAACCCATGCTCATTGGTAAAAGTGGCGAAAAAATGAAGCAGATTTCTACTGAAGCCCGCCAAGATATGGAAAAATTATTTGGCGGTAAAGTTTACCTAGAAACTTGGGTGAAAGTTAAAGGCGGTTGGGCCGACGACGAAAGAGCGCTAAAAAGTCTGGGTTATTAACTAGGCCGTAATTAAGCTAATTAGTTTAGAGTATTCAGTATGCCGAATAATGTCTATAACATTCCCCTTTATGGCAAGCCAATCGAGTTGGATGAGCAAGGTATTTATTACGCCATCAATCGCAAAACCGGCGATATCAATAATGTATTCCAGTTGGTTTATGAAGGTGATACTAAAGAAAATCAGGATTGGTATCTTTATCAGTTAAAAAATACTGGTAAGAATGGCGAAATGGGTTGGGTGATACTGGCTGACAATGGTGATTACCCTCTAAAAAGTGTGTCTACTGAAGAGGTTAAGCATCATTTTGACAAGCCAGAATATGCTGAACCTAAAGGTGCTTGGCAGCTTATGCGAAACTCACGATATGGCTTTGGCAAATTTACCCCAATTCATGCAGAAGATAATGTGCGTTTTGCATTGATTCTTTTCTCAGGCGCAGAAATGTTGGTGCCATTATTGATTTTAAAAGCGGATGATCATAGTTTGCAAAGTTTAGCTGAGCCTGAACAATAATGGCGGTTAGCTCCAATTCACACCGTCAAGATAACCAACCCGTCTATGTGCTTCACACCTACCCGTTTAAAGAAACTAGCTTAGTTGTAGAGTTATTTGCATATGGCTTTGGTCGTGTGGCTACTACGGCAAAAGGGGCAAGGCGGCCACGCTCTGCCATGCGCGGCATGTTGCAGTCTTTTCAGCCTTTACTCGCCACTTGGTCAGGCAAGTTAGAGCTTAAAACATTGCATAGCTTGGAATGGGGTAGTGGCTTACTCCTGCTCAAAGGTGAGGCACTGATGTGTGGCTTTTATCTGAATGAATTGTTGCTGCGATTGCTTCCGCGTGAAGACCCACATGAAAGCTTATTTGAGTATTACAGCGCAACCTTGAAGATATTGGCGAACGGTGAAAATTTAGCCACTACACTTAGACGTTTTGAACTTAAGTTGTTGCAGGAACTGGGATATGCAATTCCGTTACAGCACGATGTGAGTAATGCGCAAATTTTAGAAGATTTCAATTATCGATATATTGCTGAGCATGGTGCAACAAAGCTAAATGGGTCACCGGCGCGTGTAAATAATGGCATACAATTGCTTGGTAAAACCTTGATAGATATGGCTAGTGATGATTACAACAACATACAAACGCAGCAGCAGAGTAAGCAATTGATGCGTTATTTATTAGCCCATTATTTAGGCGATAAACCTTTGCACACACGGCAGTTGCTCATTGATTTGCAGGGTTTATAATTTTATAAAGTTTAAAGGTAGAAGTTAATTATGATTAAATTAGGTGTCAACATCGACCACGTAGCGACCATCCGCCAAGCGCGTGGCACCAAATATCCTAGCGTGGTTCAGGCTGCTTTGCGCGCAGAGCAATCTGGGGCAGATAGCATTACGTTACATTTGCGTGAGGATCGCCGTCATATGCAAGATGCGGATGTCCACGCTTTGCGTAACTTGTTGCAAACTCGTATGAATTTGGAATGCGCTGTGACTGATGAAATGATAGATATTGCTTTGGAAGTTTCACCACAAGATGTCTGCTTAGTACCAGAGCGTCGCGAAGAGCGCACTACAGAAGGTGGCTTAGATGTCATTGGTAATTTTGCTAATGTGCAAAAAGCAGTGAAAAAATTAAGTGATGCTGGTATCCGCGTATCATTATTTATTGGGCCAGACGCGGCACAAATCGATGCTGCAAAAAAAGCAGGTGCGCCAGTCATTGAGCTGCATACAGGTACATTTGCCGATGCAGAGAATCCAGTTGATAAAGACCGTGAATTGCAGCGCATCAAAGATGCTGTGAACCACGGTTTGAAGTTAGGTTTGGTAGTGAACGCAGGCCACGGTTTGCATTACCATAATGTGCATGAAATCGCATCAATTGAAGGTATCGATGAGCTTAATATCGGTCACGCGATTGTTGCTCATGCCTTATTTGTGGGCTGGGATAATGCAGTGCGTGAGATGAAGGCGCTTGTCAAAGAGTTTAGCTATAAATAATTTAACAAAATTGAAGCTAAATTAAAATGATTTTTGGTATTGGTACTGACATCGTAGAAGTGGCTAGAATCGAGGCTTCTATTCAACAGTTTGGCGATGATTTCGCCAAACGCATCTTGGCTGAGAGTGAGTTAACCAGCTATTTGGAATCCCATATCAAAGCGCGTTTTTTAGCTAAACGTTTTGCTGCAAAAGAAGCTTTTTCTAAAGCCTTAGGTACTGGGCTAAGAGCGCCTGCAACCTTTCAAAATATTGCAGTTTCACATGATGATTTAGGTAAGCCTTTGTTGGTTTTAGCACCTGAGCTGCAAGCGTTACTAAAATCTAAAAATATCACGCAAATGCATATTAGTATCAGCGACGAGAAGAATCTAGCCGCTGCATTTGTGGTACTAGAAATTGATAGTGCAGCATGATAGAGCCGATGGATGCAGCACGTCGATTTGGCGGGGTTTCAAGATTATACGGTGTTGATGGCTTAGCTAAATTACAAGCGATGCACCTATGCGTCATTGGTATCGGTGGTGTGGGGAGTTGGGCCGCTGAGGCGGTTGCGCGCAATGCTGTGGGTATGATTACATTGATTGATTTAGATAATATTGCTGAGTCGAATGTAAATCGTCAATTGCATGCGATAGAAGGAGCATTTGGTAAAGCTAAGGTGACAGCAATGGCGGAGCGAATCCGCCTGATTAATCCAGCAGCTGTGGTATATGAAATTGAAGATTTTGTGACAACTGAAAACGTGATTGAAATGCTCAATCGCAATTTTCATGGTGTAATGGATTGCATAGATGATGCTAAAGCCAAAGCCGCTATTGCCGCATACTGTCAGCAAAAGAACATTCCATTAGTCATGACTGGTGCGGCAGGCGGGCGTCTAGATGCAAGCCGTATTAAGCAGGCAGATTTAAGCCAAGTTAGTCATGATAAGTTGCTGGCAAAAGTACGTAATTTGCTGCGTCGTGATTATGGTTTTGCAAAAGCTGATGCAGGTAACGGTAAGCCTGCAAAACTTGGCATTCAATGCGTTTATTCAGATGAGGAAGTCATCATGCCAGATCGCGTATGTGAAACCAGCGATACGGCAATCACTGGTTTAAACTGCGCAGGTTATGGCTCTAGTGTATGCGTCACCGCGCCGTTTGGGTTTGCTGCTGCAGGATTGCTGATTCGAGACTTGTTAAAAAGTTGTTGAGTCTGAAGTTAATGAGTATTTTTGTCAGAATCTAACATCTTGTTCTCAAGCGTTTGATGAATTTGCTCTAATAAAAAATTTGTAGACTCTCGCCCAAGTTTAGATTCTCGCATCGCCATATGCCACATAGAGATACAACTTCTTAAGTCGTACTCATTGTGACATGAGTTAACGCACACCTTGATGTTGTATCCCATCAACCCCAAATAATCATCAGTCGATTCTAAAAGTATAGTTTTAATTGCAGCAATTTTTGCTGAGTCAATAGGTAACTCTTGATTGATTGAGTTGATGAATGACAGCGTACTGAGAGTTGAGTGATCAGGTGTTTTACTTTTACTAAATGAGTTTTTGCTATTGAATTGATGTATGTAGCCATCTGACATTAACTTTTTCAGTGTGATTGTTAGCTGCTCTTTCTTAAAAAACTTTTCCAGCTCATCAACATTACGAATACCATTGACCAGCAGCAAAACTTGCCGCTCCCTTACACTGAGTGTGCGATTCTGATTGATAAATTCATTGAACCCAAGGGCTGATTTTTCATAAACCATACTTATTATTTTTCTATATATAAATCTACAGATGGATTCTGGTGTAGAAATATTACAAAAAAATGTCAGTAAATCTAGTTCTATTGAGTAGATTGTTTTTCATCAAATATTCATCAATTTGTCACAATCGGCGCATAATATCTTATGCATATCAATAATGAAAATCATATGCGCTCAACTTACCCACCGTTAAAACTACTTAATCGCGATATTAGCATTTTAGCGTTCAATGAACGTGTATTAAGTCTTGCACAAAATCCTGATTATCCATTGCTAGAGCGTTTACGCTTTCTTTGCATCGTTTCTTCGAACCTTGATGAGTTCTTTGAAGTCCGCGCTGCGCCACATGTTGACGCGATGCGCGAGGACGAACGTAAAAGCGATATTAATGTACAAAGTTATGAGGCTATATCAGAAGCTGCGCATACTTTGGTAGATAAACAATATCAAATCTTTAATACCGAATTGATGCCTGCGCTGGCAAAAAAAGGCGTGTATTTGGTTTCGCACGGTGATCGTACAGCAGAGCAACGCAAATGGGTCGCTAAGTATTTTGAAACTGAGGTGCGTCCTTTGTTAGTGCCTGTCGCGCTTGATCCATCACATCCTTTTCCGCAAGTTGCCAATAAATCGCTCAATTTTATTGTGTTATTAGGTGGCAAAGATGCGTTCGGTCGGGATAACAATATTGCCATTGTTAAAGTGCCAAGAGTGTTGCCACGCTTAATTAAGTTACCTAAAATTTTAAGCGATAAACAGCAAAAGTTTGTTTCCTTATCTAGTGTCATCAGAGCACATTTGGCCAGTTTATTTACCGGACGTGAAGTGCTTAATTTTTCACAGTTCAGAGTAACTCGGCATTCTGACTTGGCTGTAGATGAAGATGATGTAAAGAATTTGCGTACAGCCTTGAGGCAAGGCTTAGTGCAACGTAATTTTGGTGATGCGGTTCGTTTAGAAGTGTCACATGGCTGCGATGAAAAGCTCGCTAAGTTCTTATTGCAACAATTTGATTTGCCTAAGCAGTCTTTATATCGTGTGAATGGTCTTGTGAATCTTGCCCGATTGATGCAATTAGCAGATTTAGCCGAAGGCAACGATTTGAAATTTAAGCCATTTGAGCCTAAACGTAGTGAGCAGTTGGTTTCTGGGCAATCATTCTTTACGCAGTTAAAGCAACGAGACATATTGATTCACCAGCCTTACGAGAGCTTTGAGTCAGTCATCGATTTTCTGCGTGAAGCGGTTTATGACCCAGATGTATTGTCGATTCAGCAAACTATTTACCGTACAGGCTCTGACCCACGCATGCTTAAATTGCTGCAAGAAGCTGTTAGACGAGGCAAAGAGGTGATGGCTGTGGTTGAGCTCAAAGCACGTTTTGACGAAGAGGCAAATATCAACTGGGCTGAGGATTTAGAATCAGTGGGTGCGCAGGTGGTATACGGCGTTGTAGGCTTAAAGACGCATGCCAAGATGTTGCTAGTGATGCGCCGTGAAGGTGCGCGTTTACAACACTATGGACATGTTTCTACAGGAAACTACAACCCTAGAACTGCACGCTTATATACTGATGTGAGTATGTTAACGGCCGATGTGCAAATCACTCGAGATATGGAATATTTATTTAGACATATCGCAAGTCAAATACAATTACCTCGCATGCAGAAGCTACTTGTTGCGCCGTTTAATTTGCATAGACAAATGCTGACTAAAATCAGAAGCGCTGAGCTCGCTGCAAAGGCGGGTAAACCCGCACGCATTATTTTAAAAATGAACGCGCTGACCGATGTTGCATTGGTGCAAGCCTTGGTCAATGCTGGGCGAGCTGGCGTTGAGATCGATTTGATATTGCGTGGTGCCTGCATATTGCCTGTAGATGCGCCTGGCCTTGATGGACGTATTCGAGTACGGTCAATTATTGGCAGGTTGTTGGAGCATTCTCGAGTGTTCTATTTTAAAGTGGATGAAGTAGAGCATATGTGGCTTTCAAGTGCTGATTGGATGAACCGTAATATGATGCGCCGTGTAGAAATTGCCTGGCCTATTGTTGATGCTGAGAATCGTGCACGAGTTTTGCTTGAATGTTGCCAGATGTACTTGGATGACAATAAAGATGCATGGCTACTTAACGCAGATGGAACTTATACATTGAGACCACCAGTGTTAACTCAATCTAAAGCGAAAGAAGCTGAATTTAGTGCGCAGCAACAGTTGCTAAAAAAATACGAAAACTAATGTAGCAGACCTAAAGTAGAGAACTAGACATAGATAACTTGGTGTAGAAACATAATGGCGAATTTGATTTTATGGCGACATGCCGAGGCTGAAGACCATAGTAAAAGTGGTGCAGATTTCGACAGAGTGCTAACAAAGACTGGTCATAAAGACGCTGCTAAAATGGCAAAGTGGCTGAATCAACATTTACCAGCCAATACCGAAGCGCTCTGTAGCCCAGCAGTACGTTGTTTACAGACGGTAGCCGCGTTACAAGCGCTAAGCTCAATTAACGTTGAAGTGGTTGATTATTTAAGTGTAGATAGCACGCCAGAGATCATTGCTAGCAAAGTCTGTAATGATGACAGTAGCCGGACCATTTTAATTATTGGGCACCAGCCCAATTTAGGCACGTTAATTACAAAGCTACTTGGCATGAGTGAGAGCGCATGCGCAGTCAAGAAGGGCGCAGTTTGGTGGCTGCGCCAACGCGTGAACGAGGGTGTTATGCAAACCTATTTATACGCTGTTAAACACCCTAATTTATAGGCGATATTATTTCTTTTTTGGACGGCCTGTTTTAATTGTTGGCACTTTACTCATAGCTACTTTCAACGCTGCATCAGTCATCGCAGTTAATTGCATAATACCAGCGCGTAATAATTCACTTTTCTTCGCAGGATTACCTAGTTTTGCTAAACGTTCTTTCAACACGTAAAGCTGTGCATATTCAGCTTTCGGCATTGTAAAGCTATCACGTTCCATTTTTAATTTAGGTGCTTTTTCTTTTGCAACTGGCTTGGCTTTTACAACTTTTGGCGCAACTGCTTTTGGTGCAGCTACAGCAGTTTTAGCCGCGGCTACTTTTGTAGGTGCTGCTTTAGCGACTACTGGTTTTTGGGTAACAGCTTTTTTAACAACAGCTTTCACTGGAGTGGTTTTTTCAACAGGCGCTTTTAGTGCTGCAGCTTGTAGCTGATTGATTTTTGACATTATGGTCTCCTAAATAAACGGTATAAACAGTTTATACCGTTACAGAATGTTTGAATGTGAATTTTTTATGACAAAATGTTAAGTATTTGATATTTCCAGTCGCCAGTTAATTTTCTGCCACGCGATGGTTTCTTCATCTAATAGGTAATAAGATTGCGGAAATTTTTCAGGCCAAGATTTTGGTATGTTTAATTGAATATTATTTTGTTTGAAGTGCAGTTGAAATCCACGTAGGTTAGGCATTTGGCGAGCATGGCACAAAATAACTGCTAGGCGTAAACAGACGAGTTGCATGACAAAAATACGGTCTGAAAAATCAGTTTCCAAACGCTTTAATTTACCTTTATAACCTAGTGTTAACAGGCTTAAACAATGCAGTTCGCTTTGTGAGAAGCCTGCTGGCTCGGTATGTTCTAGGATGTATGCGCCATGTAAATTAGCGTCAATTGGCGATACTGCGCAGCCAATCTCATGCAGTAGGCTAGCCCAATGTAATTTACGGGCGTGCACTTGTTGCTCACCATCTGCAAAATGTATGTTCTCACTAATTTTTTCAAATAGCTTTCCAGCAACTTCTGCCACAGTTTTTGCGTGCGGTTCATCTACATCAAACTTACGTGCTAAACGTTGAACAGAGGCGTTTCTTAGATCGACCATTTCATTGTCACGTGCGAGCATGTCATACAGTAAACCGTGTCTGAGTGCACCCTGAGCTACGTTTAACGTTTCAATCTTTAAAAAATCAAATATGCCGATAAGAATAGATAAGCCACCTGCAATGACAGGCTTTCTATCTTCTTTTAGACCTAATAGGCGTAATTTATCTACGTGCTTAGTGCGTAATAATTCATCTCTAAGCCAATATAGACCTTCCTTAGTGATGGTGTTAATTGGTCGTCCGTATTGCACTAACACGTCAGCCACCGCGCCAACCGTGCCAGAAGCGCCGTAGGCAATGTCCCATTGCGTGTGATTAAAGTGTGTGCCTAAGGTGTCAAAAATGGATTCAGCAGCAATCTCTGCACGAGTAAAAGCATTTTCGGTGTAATCACCTGAACCAAAATGTTTGAGCGACCAGGCAACTGAGCCTACATGTAGTGACGCTGTATGTTGAGATACAAAGCCTTGGCCTAAAATGAACTCAGTAGAACGACCGCCAATGTCTATTACCAAACGTCGCTCATTCGATTGCGGTAGAAATCTGCTCACGCCTTTGTAGATGAGACGTGCTTCTTCCACGCCAGAAATGACTTCTACATCAAACCCTAACGCTTTTTTGGCTAGTTTGATAAATACATCGCGATTATTGGCCTCGCGTAAGGTTTGGGTGGCGACTGCACGTACGTGAGAGGGGTCAAAGCCTTGTAGACGCTCGCCAAATCTAGCTAGGCAGCGAATGCCACGTTCTATGGATTCTGTTGTTAGATTGCGGTTTTCGTCTAAATCACCACCTTGTCGTACCGCTTCTTTTAGGTATTCTACGCGTTGAATGTGGCCGCTATCTAAACGACCGATTTCAAGTCTGAAGCTGTTTGAACCTAAATCAATCGCCGCGAGTAAGGTTTTGTCGGCAGGTAATACTGGTAAATTATTTAGGTTATTTTGCATGGTCACCAACTTAAACTTTAGAATGTTCTATAAAACAATATTATTGTTTATTCTGTAATTATAGTTTGAAACTTTGATGACAATTGTAAAATTAAATATCAGAGATTTGTCTTATCGATAGTGGCTTCGGCAGAACCAGCACCGAATGTCAGCGTCACATCGTCTCCCTGTCGTAGTTGCTGGCTTGAACTGATAATCGTTCCCAGTTTATTTTGTACAAAAGCGTAACCGCGGGTAAGCACGGCTTGTGGATTAAGGTGGGTTAAATTCTGGCTCGCACGTAATAAATTTTGCTGTTTATTTTTTACTTGCTGATTCATGACAGTATTCAAACGCAAAGTCATTTGCGCGAGTTGCGATTTCTGCTGTTCAATTTGTTGAGTCGGTGAAATGAGTCTACGTGATAAGTAATCTAGCGCTTGCGCGCGCTGATTAAGCTGATATTGCATCATTCGGCTTAACTGCTGTTTTAGTTGATTGAGTGCGCCTAGAATGTTTTCTCGAGAAGGTGTGGCTAGCTCGGCAGCAGCAGTTGGCGTTGCGGCACGTACATCGGCTACAAAGTCGCAAATGGTAAAGTCGGTTTCGTGACCGACGCCACTAATTGTAGGTATTGAGCATTCTGCAATAGCTCGAGCAACGATTTCTTCGTTGAATTGCCATAAGTCTTCAATGCTACCGCCGCCCCGACAAATAATCAGCACATCGCATTCAGCGCGCTCATTAGCCAACTGAATGGCATCAGCGATCTGTATTGCTACACCTTTACCCTGCACTGGCGTGGGGTAAATCACAATCGGAATGCTAGGCATGCGGCGTTTGAGTGTAGTGAGTACATCGCGTAACGCTGCGGCATCTGGCGATGTCACTATGCCGATCTTTTTAGGATGCGTTGGTAGTGATTTTTTAAACGCCGCATCAAATAAACCCTCTTGCTGAAGCTTGGATTTGAGTTTTTCAAACGCCTCAAACAGCACACCCAAGCCCGCACGTTGTAAAAACTCGATGGTGAGCTGAAAGTCACCGCGTGCTTCGTATAGCGTGACAGTGCAACGTGCTTCAACTTTATCACCTTCTTTTGGCACCCAATCTAAATAGCTGTTACGGCCTTTAAACATCACACAGCGTACTTGAGCGCTGCTGTCTTTAAGTGAAAAGTACCAATGCCCACTTGCTGCACGCGTCAGATTAGAAACTTCACCAGACACCCAGAAAAGTGGAAAACTTTGCGTTAATACCTGATTGGCTAAACGATTTAGCTCGCTCACGGTCAAAATTTTCCCGTTACGAATTTGCTTTTCATTCAATAAAGTAGGTTCAGTCATCAGGCGTTATCTATTACAATGTTTTATTGGGTCAATTATAAGCGACGGCTAACAATCTCACAGCTAGCAAATCGCACAGCTAACAAAATATAAGGTGTTTTAAATGAAATGTGAAATGTTAAATAAATTACTCAGCGGTAAACGCGGCTATTTGCTAGGTTTTGTGGCTTGTTTTGGCTTGGTCGGTTTGGCATTGGCGATACAAACGCACTATCAACTAAATCCTTGCCCACTATGCATATCACAGCGCATGGTATTTATGGGTTTGGGCGTACTATTTTTAATTGCGGCATTCATTAAACCGGCCTCTATTCTTGGTAAATTATTTACTTTATTCCAGGTGTTAACGGCTCTCGGTGGCGCTGGCGTGGCAATTAGACACTGGTGGTTACAAGCGCATCGCGACACGATGATTGCAGACTGCGGTGTTGGTTTCGACTATATGTTTGAGAATTTTCCATTACAAAAAGCGCTTAAATTGGTGTTTCGCGGAACAGGGGATTGCGCCTCAATCGATTGGACTTTTCTTGGCTTGAGCATACCGCAAATGGCGCTTATCGCCTTTATTAGCATGGCTGTTTATGCCTTGTATCTAGCTAAGCTCAATAAATAATAAAACCACACATAAAGAAACTTAAGTAAATGTATAAAACATTAGATGATTTTGTCGGTAATACCCCCTTAGTTAAACTGCAGCGCATGGCTGGTAACACCAGCAACACAATATTACTCAAGCTCGAAGGCAATAATCCTGCAGGCTCAGTAAAAGATAGACCAGCTTACAGCATGATTACTAGGGCTGAGGCACGCGGCGATATTAAACCTGGCGATACGCTGATTGAAGCGACAAGTGGCAACACTGGCATTGCATTGGCGATGGTTGCGGCGATGCGCGGCTATAAAATGATATTAGTCATGCCAGACAACCAAAGTATGGAACGCCGCCAAAGCATGAAAGCTTATGGTGCAGAGCTGATATTAACGCCTAAAGATGGCAGCATGGAGCTTGCACGTGACGTGGCGATGAAGCTGCAAGCGGAAGGTGAGGGCATCGTATTAGATCAGTTTGGTAATAGTGATAATCCTCTTGCGCATTACGAAGGCACTGGCCCTGAGATTTGGCGCGATACTGGCGGGAAAGTGACGCATTTTGTATCGAGCATGGGCACCACAGGGACGATTATGGGCGTTTCACGCTATTTAAAAGAGCAAAATCCAAACATCCAAATTGTTGGCGTGCAGCCAGAAGAAGGCAGCCAGATTCCAGGTATTCGTAAGTGGCCAGTTGAATATTTACCTGAGATTTACGAGGCTAGCCGTGTGGATGAGTTGCGCTATGTGAATCAAAAAAATGCCGAAAATATCACTAGAAAGTTAGCTACTGAAGAGGGCGTATTCGCAGGAATCTCAAGTGGCGGTGCTTTATACACGGCGCTACAGCTTTCTAAAGAGCTAGAAAATGCAGTGATTGTCACTATTGTTTGCGATAGGGGTGATCGATACTTATCTACAGGCGTGTTTCCTTCGTAAATAGACTTTTCATTAATGCCTCCAGATTAAATGTTTCGTCAGCTAGCCATTGTTTTTAGTATATGCATCAGTTTGTTTTATCAGCAGGCTTATGCCATTAGTGCTATTCAAATTCAAGTCGGCGAGGTTGACGCGCCTGCTGGTAAACTCAAAAATGCACAATTTCAGGTAGATTTAAAAGGCACGAAGCCGACGCTAAGCTTGAAAGCAGAAGTAAAGCCGACCAACGAAAAAGAATTTATTCCCTTCAGCCTGCAATGCGCGCAATTTAATACTGAAAAAATTGGGCAAATAGATTGTTTGAATGGCAGCTTTATAGCCAAGCAAGTAAAGGCGCCATTTTCAGTTAATTTTGTGAGTTACCCCAACGATTTTGCAATCGATATTGCTTTTAACGCGGCTAATTTTAGTGATGAGTCTGGTCTGCATGCGGGGGAAAATCTCACTGGTGAAATTAAACTTGCCGCAAAAAATATCAATAACATTTGGCAATGGAACGGCCTGATTAGCTGGGATAAGGGCGAGTTGTTTTGGCAACCATTTTATTTTGGCAAGGCAGGCAATAGGTTCGAAGTTAACGGTACTTTCAAGCAGCCTATGCTGAATATTGAGAATGCCAGCTTACTGGTGAATGAGGTCGGCAAGATGACTTCAAGTGTGCAGATTAACACGGAAACAAAAGCAGTTGAGGATATTAAAGTCAGCGCTAAAGACGTCGATTTCGCAGGGCTTTACGCCATATTCCTGAAGCCTATGGCTGAAAAATCAGTGTTTGGTAATTTGGATGTATCAGGCAAAGCCGATTGGCAGTTCGAAATTAAAAATTTAGAACCGAGTAGTTTTGAGTTGAATCTGCGCGATGCCAATATTGATGATAAAAACGGTAAGTTTGCGTTCAAACATATGAATGCGCATTTGCCATGGGATTACAACAGCGCCAAAACTGTGAACATTGAATACGAAGGTGGACATTTACTTAAAATGCCTTTGGGTGACACTAAGTTAAGTGCGGTGATTAATCGATATTCATTCACTACACCACAGCTCACATTGCCAATTCTAGATGGAGCCCTTAATTTCACAGACTTATCTGCGGCGATGATTTCTGATAACTGGTATTGGCATGTAGGCATGAATGTCACGCCAATTTCGATGACCGAATTTACTAAAGCGCTGGGTTGGCCAATCATGCAAGGTAAAATATCGGGTCGAGTACCGCAACTAACTTATGCAGGGAAGCTGCTGGTGATGGATGGGGCGATGGTTTTTAATGTATTTGATGGCACTATTGGTATGGATAATCTTAAAATTGAGGATCCTCTAGGTGTGGTGCCACGTTTGCAGGCAGATTTACAAATGCGTAGATTAGATTTAGGCAACTTAACGCGTACATTTAGCTTCGGTGATATTGAGGGTAAATTGGATGGTGATGTGAAGAGTATGGTGCTAGAGAACTGGAAGCCTGTGCGCTTGGATGCCTCTATTCAAACTAGTGAAGGCAAGCATCTTAAAAAAATCTCGCAACGCGCGGTTGAAAATATTGCCGCTTTAGGTGGTGAAGGTACTGCAGCAGCTTTGCAGCGGACTTTTTTACGTTTCTTTAAAGAGTTTAATTACGAAAAGATAGGTTTAAGTTGCAAATTGCGTCAAGATGTATGTGAAATGGGTGGCGTTGAGTCAACCACAACAGGGTATGTGATCGTTAAAGGTAAAGGTATACCGGCAGTGAATGTGAATGGATATACCCAAAGAATCAGCTTGTCTGATTTGTTAGGTAGAATAAAACGTATTACTGACGGCAATACCAAGGTACTTGTGCAGTAAGCCAAATCGCACTTTAAGTTTTATCCATTCATTAGGTCTATATTGAATTGTGCTATCGAATAAGGAATAACAATGAAAAGTAATTTAACCAAGAATATAAGTTTGTTAGCGGTGATTGCTGGCTTATCAGCCTGCGTGACTATCAATATTTACTTTCCCGCCGCTGCTGCAGAAAAAGCAGCCGATAAAATTATCGATGATGTCTGGCAGCTTAAAGATGACGCGCAAACAACGACCAATAAACCTGCAGATGCTCCTGTAGCTAAGTAAGTAAAGTTTCAACCCGAGATGTCTGACTCGAAAACAGATTAAGTTGTAAACGGATCGAAAAAAAGGAAATAACATGCAAAAACTAATGAGTATTTTTATAGTGGTGATGGCGATATTTTTATCGAGCAGCTTGGCAAATGCAGTGCCAGATCTAGAGGTTAACACGCCGGCGATTTCGGCGATTAAAAACAGTATGCAGACACGCCACAATCAGTTAGCACCGCATTATGCCAGTGGCGCTATAGGCCTCACTAAAGATGGCCTGATTGCGGTGCGTGATACGACGGCCGTGCCTCTAAAAGATAGACAAGGCATTAATGCGCTAGTGGCGGCTGAGAATGCCGATCGCAATGCTTTGTATAAAGAAATCGCCGCAGGTAATGGTCACCCAGAGTGGCGTGGCGATATTCAAGGCACATTTGCGGGTCGCTGGATAGATAAAGCGCAGAGCGGCTGGTATTATCAAAGTGACAGCGGTTGGGTGAAAAAATAGTCAATTTCTAGGCTGCTTAGGCAGCCTTTATTTATTATAGTCAGTTCAGTTTTGATTGAATTAGGCCATTAATCTAATGTTATTTTCAGCTTTAGCTTCTTGGTGACAGGCATACACTAAGCTTAACTTTGATAAGTTAATGGAGTGCAAAATGCCAAGTCATTCTTCAAGCATGCTCAGCAATGTCTCAAATAACGTGATTAACTTTCCTTCTTTTGGCAAAGCAATTACCTTGGATGATCAAGGTGTTTACTATGCCATCAATACGCGAACGCAGGCTATCCACAGCATATTTCAATTGATTTATCAGCGTGATGATTGGTATTTATATCAGTTGGAAAGTGCCGAGAATGAAGATGAGACACGCTGGTCACTTTTGATAGGAAGTACAGATTACGTGCTTCATAGCATGACCTCCGCACAAATTAGGCAGCACTTTTCAAAGCCTGAATATGCCGAACCCAGAGGTGCATGGCAAGTGATTAAAAACTCAAAATTTGGTTTTGGTAAATTTACGCCAGTCCAAGCCGATGAGCCAGTACGTTACGCAATGCTAGCATTTGTAGACGGTGAAATGCTGACACCAATACTGATACATAAAGCTGAAGAGTCAGCAGAATCTGAACAAGCCCCAACATTAGACGCAGCAGAGTTTGCCTAAATAGTCACACGGGCTGGTTGCTCATTAGATGTTGTATCGTGTATGCTTTTGGCATGACGCCTACCTTAGTATTTGATATCGAGACCATTCCTGATACGGATGGCCTGCGAGTTTTGTATAACCTGCCACCTGAAACTTCAGCAGACGATGTTGCCAATATCGCCTTGCATCAACGACGCCAGCAGAATGGCACAGATTTTTTACCATTGCATCAACACCGAATTTGCGCCATTTCATGTGCACTGCGCGAAGGTAATAACTTCAAAGTTTGGACCCTCGGCGATGCGGATGCCACAGAAGCTGAAATTATCCAGCGTTTTTTTGATGGCATCGATAAATTCACCCCGCAAATCATCTCTTGGAATGGCAGTGGCTTTGATTTGCCAGTGCTGCATTATCGCGGACTGATACACGGCATTAACGCTAGTCGTTATTGGGATTTGGGCGAAGACGACAAAGAATTCAAATGGAATAACTACATTAGCCGTTACCACATGCGCCATTTAGATTTAATGGATGTAATGGCAATGTACAACGCACGTGCCAATGCACCCTTGGATGATTTGGCTAAACTGTGCGGCTTTCCAGGTAAGCTAGGTATGGATGGCAGTAAGGTGTGGGATGCTTATAAAGCAGGAAAAATTGAAGAAATCCGCAATTACTGCGAGACGGATGTTGCTAATACACACTTGGTATTTTTACGATTTCAACTTATGCGCGGCAACCTGACACAAGCAGCGTATGAAACAGAAATTAAGCTTGTTCGTGAGACATTGACTAGTTACAGCGCACCGCATTGGACTGAGTTTCTAGCCGCTTGGTAGTAGTTTTTCGTAGGTCGGAGTCTCTATATATATCATGACACTTTTTAACAATATGTTAATAATGCGCTAAAATCACACCTCACTCAGAAATACAGGTTTTCACATGGCACGACACGCTAGAAATCGCAATAAACCCCCAGCCATCCTCGAAACAAAACATGCGACGATTGAGTCGCTAGATCAAGAAGGGCGCGGTGTCGCACATGTCGAGGGTAAAACCATTTTTATTGATGGCGCACTGCCCAATGAAAAAGTTACTTATCAATCCATCCGCATTAAGCCGAGTTATGAAGTTGCCAATGTTGTTGATGTGTTAAAGCAATCCAACCAACGTGTGACGCCTAAATGCCCGCATTTTGGATTGTGTGGCGGCTGTAAATTGCAGCATTTAGATTTTGCAGCGCAAGTGGCGGCAAAGCAGCGGTTACTTGAAAATGACTTATGGCATATCGGCAAAGTAAAGGCCGAGAACATGCTACCGCCTTTATATGGCCCTACCTGGGGCTACCGCCACAAAGCGCGTTTAAGCGTTAAATATGTAGAAAAAAAAGAACGTGTATTGGTCGGTTTTAATGAAAAAGCCACACGATACGTGGCAGATATGAATTCATGCGAGGTGTTAGTGCCAGAAGTTTCTGCACTGATAGAGCCATTGCAGCATATGATTTTGCATCTCAGCATACGCGATAAGTTACCGCAAATTGAGCTGGCAGTTGGCGAAGCTGATTTAGAAGCAGAAAAAGATTACCCCGTGATTGTGCTGATATTGCGCATTATGGAAGCACTCAATCCAGATGATGAAGCATTACTAACAAACTTTGCTGATACACACGCTGTACAGATTTGGACACAGACCAAAGGCCCTGACACGATTACACCATTTTATCCATTGGCTGGCTCAGCGCTTAAATACAGCCTGCCAGAGTTCGATTTAACTTACCCGTTCAAGCCTAATGAGTTTACGCAAGTGAACCCACACATCAACCGAGTCATGTTACGCCGCGCGATGCAGTTATTAGCCCCACAACAAAATGAACGAATCGCAGACTTTTTCTGTGGAATCGGCAATTTCACTTTACCAATTGCCCACAGTGGTGCTCAGGTGTTAGGGCTAGAAGGTTTAGCGAATTTAGTCGATAGGGCGAATGAAAGTGCCGCCCTAAATAATATCAAGCATGTTAAGTTTGGTGTTGCCGATTTATTTAAAATGACAGAATCAAGCTTAGCCGAACTTGGCCATTTTGATAAATGGTTAGTAGACCCACCACGCGATGGTGCTTTTGAATTAGTCAAAGCAATTACACCTGAAACCGCACCAAAATTAATTGTCTACGTATCATGTAACCCAGCCACACTGGCGCGTGATGCTGGCGTATTAGTCAATGAAAAAGGCTATACCCTCGCTGCTGCAGGTGTAATTAATATGTTTCCACATACAGCCCATGTAGAATCTATTGCTCTGTTTAAACTTACTTAGTCTAACTATCTAATCTAATACTTTTACGGCGCTTATTGCACTGTAAATAAGTTTTTTGTTAAAGCATACGTCTCATTGGAGCTTTCAAGTTTAAGTCTCAGGGATTGCAGTCAAGCAGTGATGGGGAAAACTTAACCTTGCTTGTGAGATCTATGCTGCATTTCAATTCTTAATCGGCAATATGTTTGACTTACATCACATTATAGTTGAACTAATTACTATAGGCTTTGCCTATGGTCAGGCTAGTTCGGAGCTTGGTTAACTGTAAAATTTGGGAGAGTTGTATGGATTTGAAACTAAGAAGAAGAGCTGTATACACCGGTATGAGCCCATATTTTGATGACGCAGACTTACTTACCGCCTTACACCTCTGGCAGACGTCCTATTCGGATAAGCCGAAGCTTGCACTCTCTGAATTCCTAGCTGTTTGCTGTAAAACAAATGAGCTAAAGGCGAAGCAGAACGATATTCTAAGTTCAATTGCCAATGCTATGAAATTACCTGAAAATCTATTATTTGCTGATCCGATAGATGAAATTAGTAAAAAAATAAACGTATTAGCTAAAAAGAAGAGAGCGGATCCTACAACTCTTTTATTTATATCTTTTTTTGAATCCTTACTCAATAAGGTAAACGAAGATGAAGTAGATGCACTTCGAGCTTTTGTCGCTAAGCACAGCACAAAATTAAAACTGGATCAATTCCATAAGGATGAATTGTCTGATTGGTTCAGTCGCAAGACCAATACCCTAACTTTGCAATATGATTTGCAAACCATAAGACAATTAATTGATTTTGCTTATATCGCAATATCTGAATATAAGGGACCAGCGAAGGCTGATCAATTGATTGCGCAAGTGATTAAAGAAGTAGAGCCTATAGCTAACGAAATGCAAATAAACGTGCGGGATTTATTGTTGTAAATAAACAACGTTCAGCTGTTTCGTATGTCTAGTTGATACACATCAAATTGCTTATTCATAGCACCTCGTAAAATTCACACATCGAATCAATTTGTTTCTTATGTGGAGAGTTTTAAAATGAAAAAAGCATTATTGGTATTAGCACTTGCAGCTGCCTTTGCACCTGCGCTAGCTCAAGCAGAATCTGGTGATTGGGTTGTGCGTTTACGTGCTGTAGATGTTGCACCTAATGAAAGTAGTGATTTGGGTAAAATTTCAGGTGACGCAGGACTGGCAGGCTTTATATCTGCAGGTTCTTCTCTGACTGTTGATAATAATATAATTCCTGAATTAGATATTTCTTACTATTTTACTAAAAATATTGCGGCTGAATTAATTTTGGCATTAGGTACACGCCATGATGTGAACATAACTGGTAACACAGGCGCATTAGGTAACCAAAATCTAGGTTCAGTGAATATGTTACCTCCAACATTAACCGCTCAATGGCACTTTATGCCAGATCAAACTTTTGATCCTTATGTTGGTGCAGGTGTCAATTATACGCATAGCTTTGATCACAGTTTAAATGCCAGTGGTATTGTACCAATCCGGATTGATCGGAATATGTTTGGTTTTGTTGCTCAAGCAGGCTTTGATGTCAATCTTAAAGATGGTTGGTTAATTAATGCTGATGTTAAATACGTCACAATGAATACCGACGTTGAGGCGCTAGTGGGCGGAGCTTGGACAAAAATCGATGACTTAGATATTAATCCATGGGTGTTTGGTATTGGTATCGGTAAAAAATTCTAAGAATAAGTATTTAATATAAAGATTTTAAGGTTCCACCTTTGCCTCTATCGTTCGCGGTAGGGGCTTTTTTTTGTGCAACATATTTTAAATACTTAAAATTCAGACAAAAAATAGCCGATAGAAATTTCTATCGGCTATTTTTATAGATGTTAACTTAAATAATTTTTGAGAAGCGTGCCCGATTACGGTCAGTTTGTAAGTACTTATCAAATAGCATGGCAATTGCTCGCACAAAGAACCAACCAGTATCGGTTACCTGTAAGCCTCCATCTTCGAGCTCTACCATGCCTATGGCTTGCTGCTCTTTTAATAATGTCAGCTCATTTGCGAAGTAAGTTTTGAAGTCAATCACATAGGCAAGCTCAATCGATTCATATTGCAATGCACCTTGGCACATAATGGCCATAATCACCGCCCGGCGTATTAAATCATCTCTAGATAATGCTAATCCGCGAACGACAGGGAAGCGACCTTGATTAAGGTAGTCATAATACTCTTCAATCGTTTTCGCGTTCTGGCTATACGTAGCCCCAACGCGACCTATTGCTGAAACGCCTAAGCTGATTAAATCACAATCTGGTTGTGTGCTATAACCTTGGAAATTACGGTGCAACCTGCCTTGTCGTTTTGCAATGGCTAAATCATCGTCTGGTAAGGCAAAATGATCCATGCCAACATACACATAACCATCCTCAATAAATGCTTTTAAGGCATTTGATAGCATGGCGATTTTATCTGGCGCTGCTGGTAATTCATATTCACTGATACGGCGCTGTGGTTTGAATCTCTCTGGCAAGTGCGCGTAGCCGTATAGCGCTATTCTATTCGGCCTAAGCTCTACGATTTGATTTAAAGTACGAGTAAATGATTCTGGCGTTTGCATTGGTAGCCCGTAGATTAAATCTACATTGATAGAATCAAATTTCAAGCGACGTGCGGCTTCAACCAAAGAAAACACTTGTTCTGCAGGCTGAATGCGATGCACCGCTTTTTGCACTTCTGGGTCAAAATCTTGTACGCCAAAACTCAAGCGGTTAAAACCTAATTCGGCTAAATGTTTCAAGCGTTGCTCGTTGACAGTGCGTGGATCAACTTCGATTGAATATTCACCATTTGGCGTAAAAAAAAAGTTTCGCTTCAGCATATTCATCAGTTCAGTCAACTCGTCGTCCGAGAAGAATGTGGGTGTGCCGCCACCTAAATGCAATTGTGAAATGGTATGCACGGAACCTTTTTTAGTCCCTAAATGTTCCATGTGCAAATCGATTTCGCGGTTTAAGTAGCGTAAGTACTCTGCACTGCGCTCATGGTGTTTAGTCACAATCTTATTGCATGCGCAAAAGAAGCAAAGCGATTCACAAAATGGGATGTGTACATAAATTGATAAAGGTAATGCAGCGCCAGCGATAGACCTCTGTTCTAGGGCTAATTTGTAAGCATCTTCTGTAAAGGCCTCTACAAATCTATCCGCCGTAGGGTAAGACGTATAACGAGGGCCAGAAACATCATATTTCTGCAACATATCCGTTGTCACGCCTGGCATGATGTAACTGGTATTTGCCGCCGAGACAATACTAATCATATTATCAACAGGCTTAATTGAAATGTTATTAGCGCTCATGAATCCACTCCTACAATTTAGTTCAGAGTGGGACTATGCCAGCTTTGTTAGAATAACTCCTTGATGCAAATCAAACGATGATGCGTGAAATTGACTTAACTTATATGTGATAGAAATATTGGCATATTGATGAATTATAATTATCTTTAATTATCCCTAGTAACTAGATGGGATTAGCGCTATGCTTACGTTGCCACATTGAGTTTTATCAAAATATGAATCTAGCCATTACTCCAGAATCCGTGAAAGTAGCCTGCTCAAACTGTAATTTACGCGAGCTTTGTATGCCTACCGGGTTTAATACTGACGATATGAAGAAATTGGACGAAGTGGTCGCCACACGTCGTCGAGTTAAGCAAGGTGATATGCTTTTCAGCAATGGTGATGTATTCACTTCACTGTACGCGATTAGAACAGGTTTTTTCAAAACCTGTGTTTCAACTGAGGATGGTCGCGAGCAAGTGACGGGCTTCCAAATGGCAGGTGAAATTATCGGTTTGGATGGCATTGTGACTGATCTCCATAGCTGTAACGCTGTAGCTCTGGAAGATGCCGAAGTCTGTGTGATGCCCTTTGCCAAAGTAGAGGATTTATCTCGTGAGTTTCCCTTGTTGCAGCGCCATGTGCATAAAATTATGAGCCGTGAAATTGTGCGCGAAAATAGTGTGATGATGTTGCTCGGCAATATGCGCGCAGAAGAGCGTTTAGCAGCATTTTTACTTAATTTAGTGCAGCGTCTTCACGCACGCGGCTTCTCGCAATCTGAATTGACGCTTAGAATGTCTCGCGAAGAGATTGGCAGTTATCTTGGCATGAAGTTAGAAACAGTCAGCCGCGCTTTTTCAAAGTTCAGTGATGAAGGTATTATTGAAGTGAAGCAACGTTATGTGCGTATTTTAAATTCTGATGCACTCAAAAAGATATTCAACCCAGAAACATGTAGTTAAAATCTTACTATTTCTAGCGTTGTAAATATTGATAACGCTAGATTCCAAACCCTAGAATGACTTTACAGCACACACTTACCGTATCTGATCATAACCGTGACGTTAGCGGTATGAAATACATCTATCCTGTAGTCTCCCGTCGCGCTGGCGGCGTTTCAATTGGTATCAACCTTAATGTCAATAATGCTTGTAACTGGCGCTGCGTCTATTGCCAAGTGCCCAATCTCGCGCGAGGTACGCCACCGCCAATTGAGTTAGACCTATTGGAAAAAGAACTCAGGTCTTTTTTGACCTATGCGCTGCATGGCGACTTTATGGAGCGCTACGTTGCTGAAGGCGATAGACATTTGAAAGACATTGCTTTTTCAGGCAATGGCGAACCTACTAGCGCCAAAGAGTTTCCCGAGGTAGTGACATTGGTGGATAAAGTCTTGAAAGATTTTAATTTGCTTGGTGAAATTGGCAATACCAAGCAATTAAATCCTATCAAATTGAGATTGATTACCAATGGTAGTTTGATGGATAAGCAAGCTGTACTTGATAGTGTGAGCCACCTAGCCAAGTGTAATGGTGAGGTTTGGTTTAAGCTTGATGCGGGCACTAAAGAAGGCATTGCAAGAGTTAATGATGTGAACCTCAATCCAGAAAGTCATATTCAGCGGCTTAAAAAGTGCGCGGCAGCGTGCCCAACTTTTATACAAACTTGCATGTTTGGGTTAGATGGTGAGCCTCCAACTGAGGCTGATGTTTTGGCTTACTTAGCGCTAATTAGCCAAGTTAAGGATGTCGTGCAGGGTGTGCATCTTTACGGGCTTGCACGTCCGTCATATCAGGCTGAAGCTAAGCGATTAAGCCGCTTGCCAGAAGCGTGGTTGGAAGGTGTAGCGCAACGCATACGGCAACTTGGTCTTACCGTATACGTCAGCCCATAGCTAAAGCGTACTAGCGCGCGTCGGCTAGAAAACCTGCCACTGCACGCTTGAACGGTGCAATCCTATTACCTAAGCGTAATGCGCCGGCTCTGAATAGTCGTGCTGGCGGGCTATTGCTGCTATAAATCTTAGCAATGGCATGAGTAGCAAGAAACAGTGGGCGCGTGTCACGTCTATGTTTTTGTTCGTATCGCAGAAGTAGTGGATAGGAAGCAAAGTCTTTGCCTGCTGCAATCGCTGCTTTGATTTCACTCGACAAAGTTGCAACGCCCTTTAAACCAAAATTAAAGCCATGCGCAGTGACTGGGTGCATACCAACCGCAGCATCACCTATTAATGCGAAACGTTGCCCGATAAGGCGCTTGGGATATACCGTGACTAATGGATAAGCGTGCTTGGTTGAAACTAGGCGCATTGCACCAAGCCGATGGTTGAATCTGGCTGAAACTTCACGGTTAAAATCTTCTTCATCCATTTTCATTAAAGGGTTCATTTCGTCTGGGGCTAATGTAATCACCACAGATGAGCGCAACCCATTCATAGGTAGCAATGCCAAAGTTTGCCCATAATCAAACCATTCCCATGCCGTGTGCTCATGCGAAATAGGGTGCTCCATCACGCAGACCATCATGGTTTTACCAAAGTCGTGCATGTCCGCAGCGATGCCCATTGCCCGACGCGTTTCTGAGAATCGGCTGTCAGCACCTATTAATAACTTAGCTTGAATTATCTCACCGTTATTTAACGTAATTCGGCTGCTACTAACATCAGTTTTGATGTTAGTGACTTCTACATCTGTTCTAAGGCTGATAGCTGAGGCTGAATTTACTGCGTCGTATGCTGCCTTGCGAATAAGATGGTTTGAAATTAAATAGCCTAGCTCAGTTTTCTGTGTGTCGCTATGACCAATATCCATTGAGAATAGTGATGAGCCATTAAAAACACGTGCATCTTTTAAAGGTGAAATTGCGTCAGGCGATATATGCGACCATATACCTAACTCGCGCATGAGTGCTGCTGAATGATGGGTTAGCGCAATTTCACGACCATCAAAAGCAGGGGAAGATAAGCTATGTTCAGATTGGCGCTCAATGATGATTATGTGTAAACCTGAGTCAGCAAGCGACTTCGCAAAGCATAAGCCGGCTGGACCAGCACCTATGACAACAACATCTGCATTAGTCGCCATAATAGGTGTGGTTATTGATTTTCTATTGGCTTAATGCCAGTAGCTGCGTTGTTGCGAGCCTGCATGGCAGGAGCCATACTGTCGCGTTCAGCGCTTAGTGTTTTGTTAATTTCCATCCCTTTACGATAGTAATCATCAATCACAGCATCAGGTCGTGTAATGGCTAGATATAAAGTAATGAAAGAGGCAATAACGACCACTAAAGGCCCTCCAATCACTAGCCAAACATAGCCATATTTCCACCAAGGTTTTGAATCCAATTTTTCCACAGCTATCCTTTATATTTAATTTAATAACTTAAGTGATTACCTAGGCACTAGAAAAACAGATTTTTCAGTGACAGTTTCTTTGCTTTCAATGGCTTCAATTACAAATTGAATTTTATGCGAGCCAGACTCGGCGGCACCATCAGGCACTTTTAAGGCAACAATAACCCAACGTGACTCTGTAGGTTTGACCATAAATGTATGATCATTTTCATTGGCTTGTTTGGCGTTTTCTGCAGATTCAGACTCTTTACTTATGACTTTATTTTTATCGCCTTGAGTTTCTTTAGTATCTTTCGCGTCTATT